>JAAXVU010000034.1 GCA_013335325.1 Candidatus Omnitrophota bacterium
GGGTGCTTATCGTCCTTACCAAGCCAGAGCTCGGCGGTGCCCAGAAACACGTCTTGTCCATACTGGAGGCGTCGGACAAGCAACGTTATGATCTGCATTTATTTACATCCCCAGAAGGTCTTTTGCTGGACCAGTTGTCTGCAATACCCGGTATACGCCTACATCTCTCCAGATACCTCCAAAGGAATATAGCCCCGTTTCGAGACATAATCGCTTTATTTGAGATCTGTACATATATAAAGAAGCATCGTATTGATGTGGTGCATACCCACAGCTCCAAGGCCGGAATACTGGGTCGGCTGGCTGCTCGTTTGACCGGTGTAGGCCGGGTCATTCATACCGTCCATGGGTGGAGTTTTAATGACCGGCAGCCATTCTTTTTGCGCCGGATGTACATTGGGCTGGAGAGTATTTGCGCCAGGTGGACCAGTGTGCTGGTTGTCGTATCTTCGGCTGACCGGGATCGTGGTCTGAACCTGGGCATTCGTCCGCAGAGCGGGTATGTGCTTATAAGATGCGGCATAAATACTGCATTATTTGCTGCTGCGGTTCAAAACAAGACTGCCACGCGGGCCGCTTTGGGTATCGCTTCTTCTGCTTTGGTTGTGGGCATGATTGCCTGCTTTAAACCGCAGAAAGATCCGCTGGCTTTCGTCCGCCTGGCAGCGGGCCTTAAGAAGCAGCTCCCGGGCGTCAGGTTCCTTCTGGTTGGCGACGGGGTATTGCGATCCGACATTGTATCTTTTTTGAATGACAACGGTCTGGCAGGTGATGTAATATTGACTGGCTGGCGGACAGACGTTCCACATTTGCTGGCAGCTATGGATGTTATGGTTTTGACTTCCCTGTGGGAAGGATTGCCAGTGGTGGTTTTGGAAGCCATGGCAGTCGGGGTGCCGGTAGTGGCCACGGACACCAAGGGGGTTCGTGATGTGATCGTTCCGGGAGAGACCGGCGAACTGGTAGCTGTCGGCGACAAACAAGCAATGGAAGATAAAGTGGCTTTCCTTTTGCAGCATAGAGATGCCCGGGGTCGTTTGGCTAGCCAGGCCCGTTCTCGGGTACTTGCAAATGAATTCTCTCTACATGAAACTGTGCGGCGGGTCCAGGATATGTACGATCAGGGCTCTCAACGGATTTAGGCATGCCCATTATTATCAGCAAATTCTTACTTATCTTCCTGGTTTCGACCTTTCTGACGTGGTGGATGCAATCATTGGCCAAAGTACGCGGGTTTCTGCTCGACAACGGTATTCCGATGGTCGGAGGCTTGGCTGTGTCCGCAGCATTATTAGGTGTGCTGCCCGTCGTGACGTTCCCGGCCTTTCTTGATAAGCGAATGTTTTTTATCGCTACATGGTCTTTGACGGTGCTGTGTTTCGGCATCCTGGATGACTTGCGAGCCATGTCCGTTTGGCAGAAATTTCTTTGGCAGTCAGTGTGCGCTGCCGGATTATTGTTTTCAGGCGTCAACTTGCATCTGTCCTGGCTCGGACCTTGGGGCAGCTTTGCGCTAGGGTTTATTTGGCTGGTAGGGTTGACCAATGCCCTAAACCTGCTGGATGTCAGCGACGGAGTTTGTACCGGAGTGGCTCTGGTCTCCGCTGCAGGAATAGCCTTGCTTTCTTTCCTGTCGGGACGGATGGAGATATATATTCTGATGTGCGGGTTGGCAATGGCGCTGGCTGGTTTTTGGAGTTTCAACCTGCCGCCTGCGAGGGCCTACCTTGGCAATGCCGGAAGTCATTTCCTTGGGTTTTTATTCGCCGCTGTGACGTTGGTTCTCCTGGCGGATGCGTCGGACGTACGTATGTTCACTGGAGTGCTTTTTGTGCTCTGGTTTCCGCTCCTGGAGACGGCGGTACTGGTTGTTTCACGTGTTGGCAAGGGGATGAGCCCGTTGCAGAAAAGTCCTGATCATCTGGCACTCAGGTTGGGCGCGCGTGGCCTGGGACTTTTACAGGTATCCGCGACCATAACCGGCTTGGCGTTGTTGTTTACGTTGGCTGGAGTGGCCAGCTACAGTTTCCATGCGCCTGTTCTGGATCGTTGGCTGGTAGCCGGCGTGATCACTATAAGCATCATTCTGATACGTTATTTGTTTTTTACGGAGTCAAATGGGAAGTAAGAGCGTAACCATCCTGGGAGCCGGATTGGCAGGCCTTAGCACCGCCTGGCATTTGCAAAAGGCCGGATCTTCTTGTCATGTCTACGAGAAGGAGCCGGAACCGGGCGGTTTGTGCCGCTCCCGGAACATAAAAGGGTTTGTTTTTGATTGCGATGGACATCTTCTGCATTTTCGGCACAAGGAGGCGTTCTCTCTGGTAAAGGAATTACTTGGGGATAATCTGGTCCAACATCGCCGTAATTCCTGGGTTTCTCATGACGGCAGAATGGTTCGCTATCCTTTTCAAGCCAACCTTTTCGGCCTGCCCAGGCCGGTACTTAGAGAATGTCTGGCCGGATTCATCAGTGCCCGTCGCGATGGGTGCCTCCCCAGTCGGCAAAATTTTCTGGAATGGATCGAGGGAACTTTCGGTGAGGGCATCGCGCGGCATTTTATGGTGCCGTATAACACCAAGTTCTGGACCATCCCTCCGCAGCAGATGACGGCAGAATGGCTGGACGGGTTCGTCCCGCAGCCTAGCATGGACCGGGTTATCGATGGCGCTGTGCACGATAACCGCCGGCTGTTGGGATATAATTCCCATTTCTGGTACCCACGTAAAGGCGGCATCGGAGAGCTGGCAGCGGCATTCAGCCGCAACGTCAAGAATATTCATACAGGTTTTCAGGTGAAAGCCATCGATATTCGTCGTCGCCGGATAATATTCGGTAATGGCGTGTCCCGCCGTTTTGACGAACTGGTCTCCACCATTCCTCTGCCGGAATTGGGCGCCATGATCCCGGATCTGCCGGAGGATATCGAGCGAGCTTTCGGCCGCTTGCGCTGGAATTCTATTTTTAACCTGAACCTGGGGCTGCGGCAGCGTAACCCCTCCGCCAAGCATTGGATCTATTTCCCGCAGGAGAAAGTCAGCTTTTTCCGGGTGGGGTTCTTTCATAATTTTTCGGAAGGGCTTGTTCCGGCGGGGAGGAGTTCGCTTTATGTTGAGGTATCTTATTCCAGACTCCGTCCTCTGGACAAAGCCTCTATACATGTTCGCATCGAGAAGGATCTGCGGAAGGTGGGGCTATTGGAAGAAGGCGATGCGATTGAATGCCGGGACGTAAATGATATCCGTTACGGTTATCCGATCTATGACCATCATTATGCCTCTGCCAGGATGCAGATACTGGATTTCTTGCGCTGGCACGATATTATTCCGTGCGGACGTTACGGCGGGTGGCGGTATATGTCCATGGAGGATGTGATCCTGGAAGGGCGAGACGTGGCACATCGTTTGATCAAGTATCCCGATAAGACAGCACGCGTTATAAAGCAATCGGAGGCCGGGCAGTGAAGAGCTTGAGTTTATTTATTACCCATCGGGACATTCTTTGGAATCTGGTCGGCAAGAATCTAAAAGCCAGATATGCCGGTTCAGTCTTGGGGATATTGTGGGCGTTCATAAACCCTCTATTGCTGGCGGCCATAATAGGATTTGTGTTTACTAATATTTTTCGAATGCCGGTCGAGAATTTCTATCTGTTCATTATCGCCGGCATGCTGCCTTGGTCCTGTCTTGCTGGAGCTCTGCAGGAATCGGCTTTATCTATACCGGCGCATGTATCGCTTCTAAAGCAGTTCTCCATCCCCAGGGAAGTGGTCCCGCTGTCCGTAGTCGTTACGCATTTCGTTCTTTTTCTGACAGCTCTGCTGGCGGTGCTGCCTATTTTCATTTTATCTTATCCCAAGACGGTCATGTTTTTGCCGCTCTTGGCTGCAGCGGTGTTGTTGTGGTTTCTGTTTACGTTAGGGCTGGCCTTGCTCTTGTCATCCTGGTGCGTGCAGAACCGGGATGTGCACCAGATATTGGGTACCTTTCTGACATTTTGGCTTTGGCTTACGCCAGTCTTTTATTCCGTCGACATGATACCGGAGTTTTATCGCTGGATGGTATTAGTCAACCCGGTGTATCCTTTCCTGCAGATCTTTCGTGAGTCCTTGTGGCATGCTTCCGGAGGTATCGTGCGGTTTCTGGCTGTTGGGATACTGCTTTGCGGTTTTTCCTTGGCTGCCGGTTCTTACGTCTTTGCCAGGAAAGAGGGCGATTTCCTAAAACGTATATGATAGACAAACAGCCAGCCATAGCATTTCGAAATGTCTTTGAGGCCTACGAAGTAGAGATCAAGACCGATCACCAGATCATCCGGGAGAGTTTCGAGGCGCTCAAGGGGGTCTCTTTTACTGTCCAGCCGGGTGAGTCGGTGGCTGTGATGGGGCCCAACGGCGCAGGCAAGTCTACAATGCTTAGACTGATCGCCGGGTTACTGAGGCCGGAAAAGGGAGACGTCAATATCCACGGCCGTGTTTCCAGTTTGCTTGATCTGGGCGCCGGCTTTCATCCGGAACTGACCGGGCGCGATAATCTATTGCTCAACGCAAGTCTTTACAACTTTAGTCGCGCGGATATGAACGCCAGGCTGGAATCGATACTGGCCTTTGCGGATATCGGTAAATTTATCGACGTGCCGGTGCGCTGTTATTCCCAGGGTATGTACGTCCGGCTGGCCTTTAGCCTCGCGATACATGTAGACCCGGATATCCTGATCATAGACGACTGTCTGGCCGTCGGAGACGATAACTTTCGACTAAAGAGTATCGACAAGGTGCTGGAATTCCGGACCCGGGGCAAGACTGTTATTTTGGTGACGCATGATTTTGCCGCTGCCCGTCAGGTCTGCGATAGGGGTCTCTACATACGTGAAGGGCGGCTGCTCAGAGACGGACCGGTAGAGGAGGTCATTGCTTCTTATGTGACGCCTGTTAAGGTCGATGCTGACCGCTACAGGTTTCTTGCGGCAAAACTGGATGACGATGAAAGGCGCCAGGTAGAACAGGATCGACTCAAACAGCAGGAATTGCGGGAGCGCCGTCTAGCCCCGGTCGAGCTGTCGGTTGCTGGTGGCTTACGGCTGATAGCTGCGCCGGGCAAGGTCCAGTTGTTTATGGACAGCTGTCAGTTGACCGACGAAGATGGCATTCGTGTTTTGTTCGACTATGGCGATAATCTCGACGTCACGTCGGCTACCGCAAAATGGCGCGTACTGCAGACGTCCCGAGACAGCGTCATATGTCTTCTACGCTGGGCCGGGAATATACAGGTTTCCCAGATATGGCGTTGGGCAAGAACAGCCAGCGGCGATATCGACTTAAGGATCGAGATGCGCACTCGGGATGGCCGGCTTACCGGAAACCGACGCGTAGAGTGTCGCCTGACAGGCTTGGGAGACACCCCGGGAGGCAAGAACAAATCCGTAAGGCTGGGAGCCGATAATAATGTTCTCTTCATCACAGGATCGTCAGACCAGGTGACGGGTCGTTACTTATATTCAAAGGGACGGGAGACTATCTATTTTCTTTCCTTGTGGGACGAGCCCAAGCCCGAGACGTCCGGCCCTGAAAGACGTTGGAAGCCTTTTTTTAGCGGTACATTCCATGTCGCGGATCAGGAAAAGATAGCTGCAGCTAATATTGTCGACGAGAAGCCGCACGTCCTGACCGGCGGAGACGTTCAGTTGTTTTTTGCAGGAGGCCGGGCTGACCTGGGGCGCTCTGGTAAAAGGCTGACGTCTGGCATGGGTCTATACACTTCGCTTTATGTGCGGGGGGTCTGGCATGATTCGGCCCAGGCCCGCTGGAGCGTGCTGAATGGAGACGATGCCCGACTTTTGGTAAAGGGGTGCTGGCCTTGGGTTCCGGTCGTACAGTTCTGGGATATACAGATGGAGGGATCAGACCGGATTCAGATCAACCTGCGCATGAAAGTTCTACGGGACACTCCGATCCGGGTTTACGAGACGGCGCTCATGCTGAATTCGGACTATCGCCAGTGGTCATCCGGCGGGCACGTGAATGCTTTCCCGTCGGATGTTACCAAGGATGATTTCTTCCGCATATGTTTGTCCTCACGCGATGCTGACGGTAAGAATTATCTTGCCTGTCACGGTGAAGGCATGCCGGAGACTGTCTTTGCCCCAGCCCTTCTTCCCGGTCAGAGAATTGTACTGGAGAATGCCGGCCATGTGGGTGCGACTGAGGCCCGTCTTTTGCATTGTATGAAGGTCTTCGGTCACCAGGAGCCATTTATGCCGGCTGGAGAATATCAGCTCTTTAACGGTCATATATACATCAAGGGAGGTAGTTGATGAGGACAGCGCGGTATCTAAAGTTGTTTTCCTACGTTTTGTTGGGGGGAGGCATTACGTTGGCTTTGGTGTTTCTTCCGACGAAGGCGTTTGCTTTCTGGCTGTTGATACTGGGGAGTGTTACCGGTTGCTTGGTCTTGAGATTATTGGCGATCATGGGTCAGCTGCTTTTCGAGATGCGGCATGATTTCGCCAGAATATTATCTACCATGGAACGCTCCGGGCAGTACGCCAATTCGCTGCGACAGGAGATCCGGGACCTGTTGGACGAAAAGTTGAAGGCATGACACGGGCATGAAGATCCTCTTAGCCAATCTGCCATGGAAAAAAGGACGCAATTGGGGCGTGCGGGCTGGATCGCGCTGGCCGCACATAAAGACGCCGCTCGAGTCCGGCTACTTGCCTTTCCCTTTCTTTCTCGCATATGCGGCGGCGTTACTGCAACGTGAAGGCTTTATGGCCCGGGTAGTCGATGCTATAGCCGAGGAGATATCCGTCGATGAATTTATGGGAATTGTTCGAGACGGAAAATGGGATCTGTTGGTGGTAGAAACCTCTACGCCATCTCTTTTAAACGACATGGAGGTGATCAGCCGCCTGCCTGCTGACTTGCCAGTCGTTTTGTGCGGACCGGAGGCCAGCATCCGCACGCCGGATTTTCTAGAACAGCATCCGGCGGTACGTTTTGTCATGGCCGGGGAATATGAGATGACTTTGCTCGATCTTGTGCGTTCTCTTGCCGAGAAGCGGAAGCTGTCTGAGGTTAGTGGCCTCGTATGGAAAGAGGGCGCAGCTGTCAGGATCAACCCGCCACGTCCGCTTTTGGAGAACTTAGACGATCTTCCTTGGCCTATGCGGGAAGGCCTTCCTATGCACCGGTATAACGACCGTCCCGGCGGGATACCCGCGCCGAGCGTACAGATGTGGTCGTCCAGGGGATGTCCATATCAGTGCGCTTTTTGCGCCTGGCCGCAACTTATGTACGGCAACCGGCGTTATCGGACACGCGGCATTGTTAATGTCGTGGACGAGATGGAATATCTGGTGCGTAAGGCTGGTTTTCGGTCCATTTATTTTGACGACGATACTACGAATATTGGCAAGCTTAGGATGGCGGAATTCGCCCGGGAGATCATGCGCCGCGAACTCAAGGTTCCGTGGGCCATGATGGCCAGGGCAGATATTATGGATGAAGATATGCTTTTGGCTTTGCGCGCGGCCGGCCTGGAAGCGGTCAAGTACGGCGTCGAGTCGGCCGATCAGAGGCTGCTCGACAATATCGGCAAGGGAATGGATTTGGCCAAGGCCGAACGGATGATACGCTTTACCAAGTCGCTCGGAATAAAGACGCATTTGACCTTCTCTTTTGGTCTTCCTGGCGAGACGAAGGAGACCGTCCAAAAGACCATTGATCTGGCTTTGGAGCTGGATCCGGATTCGCTGCAATTTTCCATCAACACCGCTTTTCCTGGCACCAGCTATTACAGGGAACTGGAGCTGAAGGGGTTTGTGGTTTCCAGCGACCCCAAGGATTACGACGGCAATGCTCGTTCTATGCTCCGGACCGAAAGCCTGGACGCACAAGATCTGGGTAGGGCCAAAAGCCAGGCGGATGCGGCCTGGCAGGCACATCTCTGGCGTACCAGGCAAGGGAATTTATCTGCCGGAAAGTACGCCGGAAAGTTTATGCGGCATTTTGTTCAAAACGGTGCTGGAGAGGCTTTGACCAGAGCCGCCGCCTATCTCAGGTCGAAACTGGCTGCCTGGTGCGGTCGGCTGTTTGGCATAACGGGCGGGCTCTATGGAAGAGCCGTCGGTCGGGTAGCCGTTTGGCAGGGCATTTGGGTGAAAGTCCGTCGCAATGCTCTGAATCTGCTGGGGATATTCCATGGAGAGCGGGCGTTCAAGGGGCCCGACTGCGTACAGATTGACGTTACCGGTAAATGCAACAACAACTGCGTCAGCTGCTGGTGCAATTCGCCGCTCTTGGGCGAACGGCGTTATCGCGGAGCCCGGAGTCACAAAACTTTACCTGCCCTCTTGGTGCAGGGACTTATCGACGAGCTGGCGGCAATGGGGACGCGTGAATTGTTTTTCTCCGGTGGCGGCGAGCCTTTTATGCATCCCGGTTTTATGGAGATCCTGGCGCACGCCAAAGCCCGTGGCATGCACTGCTGTGTCAATACCAACTTTACCCTTGTCAACGAGGAATTGGTTAGGCGTATTATAGCGATCGGTCTTGACGAGATTACGGTGAGCGTCTGGGCTGCTTCAGCTGGCATGTACGTGCTGACGCATCCGAACCGGGACGAAGCGACATTCTTTCGTCTCAAGGCCACACTGGCTATGTTGAATATGCTGAAAGGCGCTAAAGGTCCCAGGGTCAAGGTCTACAACGTAATATCCAACCTGAATTATGCAGAAGTTGAGTCTATGGTGGATTTTGCCGAGGAGGTTGGTGCGGATAGCGTGGAATTTACAGTCGTCGACACTATCCCGGGTGCCACGGATGTTCTCATACTGGATCGGGATCAGCGCGCTGCCGTGCTTAAGCAGTGCGATAGTATCCGGAGGAAGAAGGCCCGCGTCCAGGTTCTAAACCTGGAACATTTCATGCGCCGTCTATCGGACAACAGCGCCGACCAGGCACAGTACGACAGCGGATTTCTGGGGAAGACGCCTTGTTATGTGGGATGGACGTTCAGTCGGGTCATGTCTGATGGCGACGTCAACTTCTGTCTTAAGGCGCATCGTGTCCCGGTAGGCAACCTTTACCGGAATTCTTTCGCCGAGATATGGAATTCTGCCCGACAACAGGAATTTCGTTGTAAGGCGCTCCGATTTGATCCCAAAGACGAGTTCTTCCGGATGATCGGTAATGATGATAAATGCAAGGTCGGTTGTCACAAGAGTTGTGACGACATAGGACGTAATATGCACATGCACAGGATGGTTGAATCGACTCCGGCTACGGCAAAATTAATCTTACAAGCTATTGCCTGGTTAAAGAAATGACAGGTTGCTGTGAATAAATCTAACCCCAAAGAGACGGTAATAGTTATTTGTCCCATGGGAGGCACTATGTTGCCGCCGATGGGGCCGGCCTATATTGCGGCTTACCTGGAGAAACATGGCAGCGGTTGTGACGTGCTGGATCTGAATATTCTGCTTTATTCCAAAGCAAATTCTGAGTTTAAATTGTGGTGGGGAATGGAGCACGTACACTCTTGGACTAGAGAGGCCGACTTTGCCTCAATACGGGAAAGTCTCTCCGAGGATATCGAGTTCTGGGCAAAATACCTGGCGGATCGAGATTTTAGTACCGTTGGGTTCTCTATCAGTGGCGGCAATGTATTATTTTCCGTAGAGCTGGCCAGGGCACTGAAAGCTAAGCGGCCAGATGTCTGTGTAGTATTTGGCGGCGCATCCTGTAACTTCTTTCATGCGGATCCGCGAATGCCTTTTCGTTTCATGGTATCCCTGGACATACATGGGCGGGTCTTGACGGAAGGACTGGTGAATTACTTTGTCGTAGGCGAAGGCGAAGAGTCTTTCTTAGAGATAGTATCGGCCCGAAAGGCCGGTCGGCCGATCCTCCGTCCCGGTATAATCTCGCCGGAGATGTTTTCACGCACCGAGCTAAGGTCTCCTTCCCGTATCGTAGATCTGGATGCGTTGCCTTTTCCGGCCTGGGAGAAGTTCCCTATAAGTAAATATGATCTGAAAGGTAAATTGCCTATTCTCTTTGCCAGGGGGTGCATCAACCGCTGTGCCTTTTGTAACGACTGGAGTATGTTGAATGGACGCTTTCGCTCACGCTCAGCGGGGAATATTTTTGCCGAAATGAATTCTATGTGTGGTCGTTTCGGCAAGAAAAGTTTCCATTCTAATGACCTGTTATTTAACGGCGACTTGAAGATGCTGGATGAGCTGGCCGACTTGCTCATAGCATCCGGTTTGGGCATCCGCTGGTCGGCCCAGGGGGTGGTAAGGCCCGACATGACGTTGAAGCTTCTGCGTAAGTTGAAGAAGGCCGGGCTGGTGTCCATAGTATATGGCGTTGAACATTTGTCGGACAAAGTCCTTCGTAAGATGCATAAACCGTTCACGTTCGCTCAGGTTCAAGATACCTTGCGCAGCACCAAGGCGGCGGACATTATTGTTTGCATAAACCTTATTGCAGGATTTCCGGGTGAGACGGAGGAGGATGTAAGTCTGGTCATTCAGTCCCTGCGAAAGATACGCCCTTATGTGGATGCTGTCTCCAGCCTTAACCCGTGTCATATTACTGCCTCTACTGAGCTTGAAAGCTATCCGGAGCGTTTCGGGATAGTATTTCCGGAGGGGAAGGATCGCTGTGTGGAATGGGAAAGCGCGGATGGCACCAATACATTTTCGGTCCGCAAACAGCGTGCACAGCGTGTTTATAATTGTCTTAAAGAACTCGGTATAAAAACCGAGTTTATAGGTCTTTATGATGGCGACAGTCCATTGCAGAAGATGATGCCGGCAATAACACTGTCTGGCCTCAAGAGGCGCGTTGTTTCTGTTGCCAGATGCAGGCGTTTGGTGGCGGCTCCTGCAGTAGCGTTTATTCTTTTATTTCATCTCCTGATTTATATCTTATTCAGGATAATCAAGTCTGTACGCAAGACTTCTATCCTGCCTGGGGGGTAAAAAATGAAGATCCTGATGGTCCATCCACATGACCTTTTCTCGCCCGTAGAGCCTTGGACGATCCGTATAGTTAGACTAGCTGAGGAGTTGGTCCGAAAAGGCCACCGGGTGCAGCTGCTGCATTTTCCTTTGCCTGGCAGCCAGTCGCGCAATATTGGAGAGATATCCGTCGTGGCCCTGGAACGGGAAATTACACCTTCTGCCTTGGCCAGAAATACCGGCAAAGTTCGGGCTTTATTGTCTACCAGTGATATTGTCCACCTGCAGAAAAGTCATTTCTATGCCGCCCTGCCGGTGATCCTGGCGGCTTATGCAACAGCCAGGCCGATCCATTACGACTGGGATGACTGGGAAGAAAAGATTTTTTATCGTTCCATCCATCGTCGGACATTATCGGTTGAGCTGATGGGCTTGTCTTTTCGCATGCTGGAAAGGTTCCTGCCTTATTGGGCGGATTCGGTCAGCGTGTCCAGCGAGAAATTGCGGGATCTGGCCTACAGTTTCGGTGCCAGACCTGAGCGTGTAGTCCTGGCGCCGGTTGGCGCCTCTCCGGAAATGTTTCATACCGGCCTGGATGCATCAGCCCTAAGGGAAAGATACGGCGTCGGGGAGCGACTGTTGGTCTTGTATCACGGACAATTGCACTCCTGTCAGTATGTTAGTTTATTGCTAGAGGCTATACGTTGGATCTACGACCGAAGTATGGGGGATAGGCTGTTATTCATGATAGTTGGTAGCGGTTCTGAGTTGGAGTCTTTGAAAGAATATGCCGCTAAGATCGGCATATCTGACAGGGTAATTTTTACGGGGGCGGTGCCTCATGACGAGATCCCAATGTATGTTGCGGCGGCTGACGTTTGCGTTGCGCCTTTTGAAGATAACGAAGTCACGCGTTGTAAAAGTCCCCTAAAGATAGTGGAATATCTGTCTGCCGGAAAGCCGATCGTTGCCAGCGACGTGGGTGAAGTCCGGGTTATGCTTGATGGTGGCAGTGGTTTGCTGGTAGAACCGGATAACCTGGAGGCATTCGCTCAGGGCATTATTGAACTGGCTGATGACGAGGAAAGACGGATCGCTATGTCGGCTCTGGCCCGCCAGAAGGCGTCTACGCGGTATAATTGGCGCTGGTCGGCTAATAATATTGAGAGCGCCTACGAGCAATCGGTAAGAGCGCAGTAAACTGCTAATTCACCGTAGGACGATGTGCCCTTGCGGACAGTGTACCAGTTCAAAAAGTTTAATAGAAAATTTGGAAGAGTCATTGTGTTGCTGGTGGCATTTTGTTATAAAGGATTATTCGTTTAGAGATAGAGATTGTCTTACCTCAGCAAAATAGTGCTGGAGCGGTGGTTACGGTGTTTGTTGGATACACTTACGAAAGGGGAATCAATGAAAGCTCAGGGTCTTAGAACGGGAGTATTAAGTTTGTTGATGCTGGTATTTCTCATGGTTTTTGCTGTGCGTACGTATGCCGACACCATAGTGGTCCGGGCGGATTCATGGCCACCTTATAATGCTGACCCCGCCGCTAGCGAACCGGGTTATGTGGTCGAAATACTGAAAGCGGTCTTTGAGCCCCAGGGACATAAGATTGATTATCAAACCATGCCGTGGACTAGAGCGGTGGCGGATATGATGGAAGGCAAGGTCGATGCCATTATCGGTGCCTCGCATGCCGACGCGCCGGATGCTCTTTATCCTGCCGAAAGCATGGGGGTTATTCTTAATGCCTTCTTTGTTAAGAAAGATTCCACCTGGAAGTACTCCGGCGTAGATTCGCTCAAGACCATCAAGCTAGGAGTTATAGACGGTTATCCTTATGATGACGATGGCGCTATCGACAAGTACATTAAGGCCGGCGCCGACCCGGAAGTTCAGGTCATGACTGGCGATGGCTCACTGGAGAGGAATATCAAGAAGCTTCAGGCTGGTCGTCTGGACGCGGTGGTCGAGAACGAGATCGTCATGGAAGCCACGTTGAAGAATATGGGCATTGCTGCCGGTGAGATCGTTAATGCTGGGAAAGCTGACGAACAGAAGGATCTCTTTGTGGCGTTCACTCCCAACAAGGATACGACCAAGAAGTACTCCCAGTTATGGGATGAGGGTATCAAGAAGCTACGTGAGAGCGGTGAGTTGAAGAAGATCCTCGACCGTTATTCCGTGAAAGACTGGAGATAAGAATGACCATCCGGACCAAGCTGATCCTCTCGATCCTGCTCGCGGCCACTGTGGTGGTTACGGGGTTTCAGTTTTTCAATGTCTCTCGTCAGCAGCGCATGTTAATGGACATGCGTTCCAGTTCGTTCGACACTGCCATGAAACGGCTGAGTGGCGCTTTGCCTCAGCTCCTTTATGACTTCTCTATGGAGCAGGCGGCGGATATTGTTAAGGCTGAATTGGCCTATCGTGATTTCCGCGCGATCGTTGTCCTGGACCAGAACGGCAAGATGCTGCTGGGTAAAATGAAGAACGGTAAGGGCGAGATCGTGGACGTCAAGGAGCCGTTGAAAGAGAAGTCGGACGGCTCGGCAGAATTGATCTTCAAAAAGAAAAACAGCACGGAACGGTTGGGAAAGTTCGATCTTTATTACGAGAACAGCTACCTTAATAAAGAACTGGCCAACATGGCCTGGACCGGGCTTATCCAGGTTGTATTGTTAAACCTGATATTTTTGGGTTGGCTAAGCCTGCTGGTGGAAAAGATAATCCGTAAGCCCATGCAGGACCTGATCGTCAGTTTTCGGGACATCTCGCAGGGAGACCTTACCAAGACCATCAACGTTAACAGCCAAGATGAGATAGGCAACCTGGCCAATAGCATCAATATGATGGTAAGCAACCTCTCAGAGATCGTCACTAAGGTCAAGTTATCGGCGGAACAAATATCATCGTCGACAGTGGAGATATCCACATCGGCCAAGCAGATAGCTGACGGGGCCCAGCAGCAGTCTGCCGCTTTCGAAGAGCTATCGGCGGCGGTGCAGACCAGTGCCCAGAATGCCCGCGGCGCCACTGGCATCGCCAAGGAGGCGGTGCACAATGCCCAGGATACACGCATGGCCATGGATAATACCATCGGCGCCATGGGGTCCATTGAAAAGAGTTCCAAGCAGATGGCGGAGGCCGTGGAACTGATTACGGATATCGCGGACCAGACCAATCTTTTGGCCCTGAATGCTGCCATCGAGGCGGCGCGGGCAGGCGAGCACGGCAAAGGTTTCGCTGTTGTAGCCGACGAGGTCCGACAACTTGCCGAGAGGAGCGCTTCTTCGGCCAAGGAGATCCAAAACCTTATCAAGACCAGTCTACAGGAAATAGGGGATGGTGTGTCGGTATCGCAACAGGCAGGTGTCAAGACTGCGGCCATCATCGAGAGGATCAATAAAATGGCTCAGCAGCTTCAGCAGATCTCCGACTCTGCCCAGGAGCAGTCCCTGACCATGCAGGAGAACACGTCGATCACGGAGACCAATGCGACTGCTTCCGAGGCCTTGGCCAATACTGCCGAGGAGATGTCCAGGCAAGCGGCGGCGCTTCAGGAAATAGTCGCGCAGTTCCAGGTAAAGGGCGGGGCATCGACTCCTGCCGGCAATACTTCACCAGCTGTGGCCGGTTCCAGTGATATATTTAAATGGGACGACTCTTTTCTAACAGGCGTCCCTGAAATGGATACGCAGCACAAGAAGCTGGTGCGCATGGTCAATGATCTTAACCGGGCCATGCAGGCACATCGGACCAATGATGTTCTTAACGGGATCGTGGATGCGTTGATCGACTACACTGCCAAGCATTTCAAGGATGAAGAAGGGGTAATGTCCAAAGCCGGATTTCCGGACCTGGCTAAACACAGACAGGTGCACAAGAGCCTGGTCACCAAGGTATTGGATGTACAGAAGAAGTTAAAGAGCGGCGAAGCTGTCGTCGGTAGTGAGCTATTGGAGTTTCTGAAGGATTGGCTGGTGAACCACATCAAGGGTACTGACAAGAAATACGGTCAGTTTATCCGGAGTGCCAAGTCCGCCTAGTATTGTATAATAAAACTAGTCTGCAACGATTGGAAACAAGCAAATGGCCTCGTGACC
>JAAXVU010000178.1 GCA_013335325.1 Candidatus Omnitrophota bacterium
TCGGCCGCGATTGCTCATCCATCATACGAATCGCTTCTAGCTTAAACTCTTTTGAATGCTTTCCCATCGAACACCTCCACAGACATTGTCTATGTTTTTAGGTGTCCGTCAAATCCGGGTCAGCTCATGGGTGGACATTTTTAAGACGCTGCTACATATAGGGTTATAAAATGTCTGTCCAAAAAAGTGGACAGGTTTGGACATATATATGGACATTTGTCCCTAAAAGGCATCGTTCGTTTCAGCTCTCAAACCTTCGAATCTCTCTTGCCTGATTTTCCTCAATATTATGGTCGTATTTGGTATTGGTTTTGTAGAGATAGTGTTATAAGGATTACACAACCACCCCGCCAGTTTTCCACACGCAAAAACCTCGTTACCAGAAATGGACGAGGTTTTTGCCTTTATGGGAGAAAACTGGCGGGAGTACTTGGCCGGCTCCGTCCGGGACAGGACCACGCATCGACATTTTAAATCTGCCCTAATTCAAATCTCCCTTAGCTCGTGCGCCAGCTGTGTCACAGAAAAGAGATCCTTTGAAGAGACCCGCCCGTAAACAAAGAAGCCTCTTTTCTTTTGAAAAGAGGCTTCTAATATGATCGACTTTACTACACCGCTACAGCGCTGCGGCGATCTCGGACAGGATGCTCTCTGCCGCGGATTTAGGGTCAGCGGCCTTCACTATCGGACGGCCCACCACCAGGAAGCTCGAGCCGTTCTTGATCGCTCCGGCAGGCGTGTCCACGCGCTTCTGGTCGCCGGCCTCGGAACCGGCGCCTTCCGCAGGACGAATGCCCGGCGTGACGATGACAAAATCTTTACCCATCTCGCGGCGCAGCATCGCCGCTTCCTTGACCGAAGCCACAACTCCGTCTAAACCCGATTCTTTGGCCAAACGCGCCCGATCCAGGACCAGACCGGCGGTCGCCTCTGTCGCGGCATCGCTGGTCAAGACCGTCACGCCCACCACCAGCGGACGATCGACCTTAAGCTCAGCCGCCCGCTTTCTGGCCGCCTCTGCTGCCGCCTTCATCATCTCCGCCCCGCCCTGGGTGTGGACCGTGGCCATGAAAAGCGGCGCGAACCTGCCCAGACTCTGGCCGTCGGCTTTGAGCGCGTCGTGCGGCGGCACGCTCAAGCCTACCGCCGAAGAAAGCGCGTTCGATACTGTATTTGGGATATCGTGGAACTTGAGGTCCAGAAAGACCTTGCGACCCTGCGCCTGCAGGTACCGCACCACAAACGGCCCGTAGGCCACAAAGAGCTGGTAACCGACCTTGTAGATCTCGACGGCATCACCCAGCCGGTCAATTAGACGCCGGGCCTCGTCGAAGTCCGACACATCCAGCGCCAGGATCAAACGCTGTTTGGGATCGTTCTGCATATAGTCTCCATCAAATGGACCGCCCGCCCAGGCACCTGTCCCTTTTATCTTTGAATACTTCCGATCAGTTCGCGGATATCGGTCATCTTGTTGGCCTTAAGATAGGCCTTGATCCCGTTCAGCACTTCCAGAGGCGCGCGCGGATTGACAAAGTTGTACGTCCCCACCGCCACCATGGTGGCTCCGGCGATCAGGAACTCCAGCGCGTCGTCGGCACAAGTGATGCCGCCCATGCCGATCACCGGCACCTTTACGCGGGCCGCGGTCTCGCAGACCATCCGGACCGCGATCGGGCGTATCGCCGGCCCCGAAAGCCCGCCGGTAAAATTACCGATGCGCGAACGGCGCTTCTTGATGTCGATCGCCATGGCCGCAAAGGTATTGACCAGACTGACCGCGTCGGCACCCGCTGCCTCGGCCGCCAGCGCGATCGCGACGATATCAGTCACGTTCGGCGTCAGCTTGGCGATCACCGGATAGTGGCAGACCGCCTTGACACGGCGCACCACTTCCGTCGTGGCGTCCTCACTCTGCGCCACCAGAACTTTCTTCTGCAAATTGGGACAGGAAAGATTAAGCTCCACTGCCGCCAGCCCGCCGGCAGCGTTCAGCTTCTCCGCCATCAGCGCGAACTCGTCAGGAGAGCCCGCCGAAATGCTGACGATGACCGGAACGCCGACGCCTTTCAACAACGGCAGCTTCTCCGCCACGAAGACGTCGAGGCCTGGATTCTCGATGCCGATAGCATTGATCATTCCCGCCGGAGTTTCACAGATGCGCCGGGGCGGATTGCCCTGCCGGGCGTTAAGCGTCACTGTCTTGGGGACAATGGCGCCCAGCGAACGCACTTCTTCCTGGCGGTAGAATTCCTCGGCGTGACCAAAGGTACCTGACGCCACCGTCACCGGATTGGGAAAAACCGACTGGCCTATCTTTACCGAAAGGTTCATTTTCTCTTCACCAAAAGATAAGTTTAAGACCGCCTACGATCATAAGCAGGCCGAACAATTTCTTCAGGATCGGCGCCGGCATGGTCTGGGCATAGGACGCGCCGACGACTGATCCCAGCATCATGCCGAGCGATACCAGAAACGCCGCCGGGACATTTATATTGCCGGCCTTGTAATACTTCACAGCGGCAAAGATAAAAGACGGCAGAAGCAACGTCGAAAGCATCGTCCCCTGCGCCAGGTGCTGCGAAAATCCGAAACCCATCACCAAGGCCGGCACGATGATGATCCCGCCGCCGACGCCGAAGACGCCGCCGATCAATCCGCCGATTATTCCTGTCACCACCAGAAAGAAATATTGCATAGTTTACATAACCCTTAGGCCCGGAACACCAATTCTTCCAGGGAGAACACCGGACCGTCGTGACAGACAGTACGATAACCGTTTACCGTCGGTATAGAGCAGCCCAGACACGCCCCCAGGCCGCAGGCCATGACCTCTTCCATGGAAGCCTCGCCCGTCAGACCGTTCTGTTTAGCGAACTGCTGCACCGCTGCCATCATCGGTTTCGGGCCGCAGGCGTAGATCATCGTGTCCGGCCCCAACGGCACCTGGCCGAACAGTTCGGAGACCCGACCTTTGACGCCATGCGAACCGTCGTCGGTAGCGATCATGGACTTGACGCCGTTGCGGTTAAACTCCCTTAATGAAAAAGTGTGCGCCGCGGTGCGCCCGCCGTACAAAAGCAGCTTCTCGGCCTTGTGCTCTTTCAGAACATCGGAGAAAAGCATGAACGGCGCCACTCCGACCCCGCCGCCAATAAACACTATATGCCTGACCCGGCGACCCGGCATGGTAAAGGGCCGGCCCAGCGGGCCCAGCACATCCAGCCTGTCGCCTTTGCGTTTCGCCGTCAGTATGCGGGTGCCTATGCCGACCGGCTCGTATAATATCTCCACCTGCCCGTCCCTGGCCCGGAATATGCTAAACGGCCGGCGAAACAGCGGTTCCAGACCGTCGGAGACCTTGACCTGCACAAACTGTCCCGGCTTGACCGCTTTGGCCAACTGGGCAGCGTCCAGCACCAGGCGATGGTAGACGGTATTGATAGGGGCGTTGGATATAACTGTGTATGTATTCTGGATCTTTTTCATTTCTGACACTTGTCGCAGAAGAAGGTGCTCCGCTGCGCCTGTACGATTCGTTTGACAACGTTCCCGCAAACCCGGCATGGCTCGCCGTCGCGTCCGTAGACCCGCACTACCTCGAGGTAGCCGCCCTTCCGCCCGTGACCGTCGCGGTAGTCACGCATCGACGTGCCGCGCAGCCTGACCGCCTCGGCCAGCACCTCACGCGTTGCCTTCCA
>JAAXVU010000035.1 GCA_013335325.1 Candidatus Omnitrophota bacterium
GGTCTATGTTGTTTTTAAGGTCATAGCCAACACCCGACCTCCAGACCTTATCGACGTTATCGACCTGTGGTTATAGGCTACCGACTCACGCGCCCAGCTTCTTCACCAGCGCATTGTAATCATCCCACATGGCCTGGGGCATACGGTCGCCGAACTGCTCCATGTATTTGCGGATGTCTTCGAGTTCCGGCTTCCACGCCTCGGGCTTGATCTCGAAAAGCTTGTTCATCTTGTCGGCCGGGATATTAAGCCCACTCAGTTCCAGGTCCTTCAGTTCCGGCACGAGGCCCAAAGGCGTTTCCTTGGCCCCCACCTCGCCGTGCACGCGCTCGACGATCCACTTGAGGACGCGGATATTCTCGCCGAAGCCCGGCCAGATGAACTTGCCGTTGTCATCCACCCGAAACCAGTTGACCGAATATATCTTGGGCGGATTCTTCAGGCGCTTGCCCATGTTGAGCCAATGCCCGAAATAGTCGCCCATGTTGTAGCCGCAGAAAGGCAGCATCGAGAACGGGTCCCGGCGCAGCATGCCTACCTTGTGCTGAGCCGCGGCCGTGGTCTCGGAGCCGGTGCGGGCGCCCAGGAAAACGCCGTGCTGCCAGTTGAAGGCCTCCGACACGAGCGGGATAAGCTGCATGCGCCGTCCGCCGAAAAGCATGGCCGAGATCGGCACGCCGCGCGGATTGTCGAATTCCTTGTCCAGCGTCGGGGCGTTGTAGATGGAGACGGTAAAACGCGAATTGGGATGCGCGGCCTTGGCCTCGCCACCGGGCGTCCAGGGTTTACCCTGCCAGTCCAGGACATGCTGGGGAACGGCGCCGTCCAGACCTTCCCACCAGGGTTCGTTCTTGTCGGTATCGAGCCCGGTGTTGGTAAACAGCGTCGGGAAGAACTTGTTGTTCTGGAGCGTACGCATCATGTTCGGATTGGTCTTCATCGAAGTGCCCGGGGCAACCCCGAAGAAACCGCTCTCGGGATTGATGGCGTAAAGCCGGCCGTCGGGGCCGACGTTAAGCCAGGCAATATCGTCGCCCAAAGTCCAGATCTTGTAGCCCGGCAAAGCGGACTCCAGCATGGCCAGGTTGGTCTTGCCGCAGGCCGACGGCATCGCCGCCGTGATATACGTCACGCGGCCCTTGGGGTCCTGAATGCCCAATATCACCATGTGCTCGGCGAGCCAACCTTCCTGATAACCCAGCCAGGAGGCGATACGGAGCGCAAAGCACTTCTTCCCCAGGAGGGCGTTGCCGCCGTAACCCGAGCCCACACTCCAGACTTCCTGCTCGAGCGGAAAATGCATGATGAAACGCTTATTGGGATCAAAATCTCCGACGGAATGTAAGCCCTTCACGAAATCCGGGCGGTTGCCTATCTTGGTGATAACGTCCTTGCTCATGCGGGTCATGATGCGCATGCTGACCGCCACGTAGGAAACGTCGGTGAGCTGCACGCTGGCCTTGGCGTAGGGCGAATCGGGGTGCCCCATCATATAAGGAAGGACATACATGGTGCGTCCCTTCATGCAGCCGTCGTAAAGCTTGCGCATCTTCTCCCGGGCTTCGTCCGGGTGCATCCAGTTGTTGTTGGGGCCGACCGTCTCCTTGTCAGGATGACAGATAAAGGTCAGATGCTCGGCGCGGGCCACGTCCGTCGGATGGCTGCGGTGATAGTACGACTTGGGCCAGTTGGTCTGGTTAAGGTCCTGGAATATCGGGGTATCGCCGATCTTCTCTTCATGCAGACCTATCTCGATCAGTTTACGCGCTTCCTCTTCGGAACCGTCGCACCAATGGATGCGGGCAGGTTTGGTAAGTTTCGCCTGCTCGTCAACCCATTTTTCCAAAGGTGTGGCCATGCTATCCTCCGCTCATTTTAATATTGAATGATCTGTACTTATTCTTCCCTAATCACTGCGCCCTGTCCGCAACCGGCGTCTGGTTAGAGACGACGGACCGCGCGTTCAATAATGCGGTATCGGCGCCATGGTCAGCTCCATAACCAGGCGCTTAACGTCCCGTATCTTGAAGTCGATCTCGCACTTGCTGCCCTGGTCCGAGGAGAATTCAATACCGTTCACGGCGGTATTTATGTAACTCTCAAAATGGGACATCTCCAGATGCACGTAACCCTGCGCGGAAAGCTCCTTGACGAACCAGCCGCCGAAAAGGTTCGTCAGCGTACCGCAGCCGTCGAGCAAATCCTCTTCGTCATCTTCCTCGACACGCGGGTAATCCAGCAAATGCAGCAACCGGGAAAGGTAACTGACCGGTATATATACGATCATGCAACCTACGGCATTGTGCTTGTCCATATCCGACTTGTCGCGGTAGAAATGCAACGACGAGAAAACTGTCCGCTCAGAGAACTTCTCCAGCCCGTCGATACGCATGCGCTTGCCGAACTGCACGATGCGCCGCTCGCGGATCTCAGGCTCAGCGGAAAGCCTTATTCCGCCCTTGACGCGCAGCATGTCCTTGGCGGCCCGGCTCAATACGAGCGCCATGGAATAAAGCTGGAGATTAGTTATGTCGGGAGGTGTGTCTGCCATCAGAACTGCACGTAAGGCTTGATTATTGCCATCAATTGATCGATCTTGAATGGTTTGATAACGTAACCCGCCAGGTTCGGGTTGACCG
Source organism: Candidatus Omnitrophota bacterium (assembly GCA_013335325.1). Lineage (GTDB taxonomy): Bacteria > Omnitrophota > Gorgyraeia > Zapsychrales > Fredricksoniimonadaceae > JAAXVU01. The sequence continues at coordinate 2,640 of JAAXVU010000035.1, forward strand.
CGTACGCCGCCTGCTTGCTGTCTTCGGCGGCCGAAGCTGTCACCATCACAATCGGTATGCTGGACGTGGCCGGGACTTTCACCAGCCCTTCCATCAGCTCCACGCCGGAAATGTTGGGCATCTGGTAATCGAGGAACATAAGGCCGATCTGACCGATGTTCTGCCCGATTAACGTCAAAGCCGCCTCACCGTTCTCGGCCTGCAGGATCTCGTTCTTCACGCCGGAATTCGCCAGGCTCCTGGAGAGGAGCTTGCGGTCCAGCAATGAGTCGTCCACTATCAATATTTTCATGCGACACAACCAGTCATCCGGATCCGGATCTACTTGTCCTTCGCTTCCTTATTGTCCATCGAATCTCCGACGAGAGCACCGCCCACGCCGCCCGCACCAGCACCGATCAACGCGCCTTCCACGCCATGGCCGCTCTGATGTCCGATGATCCCGCCTAAGAGAGCCCCGGCCGCCGCCCCGATACCGGCACCCTTCTGCGTGCCAGTGCAACCCACCAGCGCCAATGACGCGACCATAACCAATACCAACTTCTTCATAGCCCACCCCTTGTTATTTTATAAATACATTCTGAACAATATGCACCTAAACCACTGTTTCCTAACCGATGTGCTCAGACGATACAGTTATATAACACATTCGATGCATCCCGAGCAATCTCTTTGGGCGTACGACCCCGGCCACACCCTCCGGCGCTATACCCCCGCAAAGCGGAGCCTATTATAAATGATGCCCTCCCGGACGGAAAGTTTTTTCTCAGTCATTTTATTCTTAACGGGAAGCCCGGCGGACAACGAACCTGGTCTCTCCTGCCGACAAGCCCACTGCCCCCAGCTCCTCGGTGCCTACCAGCACGTCGCCGTCTCCCAACTCGTGCACCTTAAGCTGGTACTGTCCAGGCGCAAGGACCAGCCGGGCTATGCGGATCTGCCCCGGCAAAGACTGCCAGCTGCGCAGATCGGCCTTCTCAGAAAAAAGATTGTACAGATCACCCAGCAGGGTGAATAAACCCGCGGCGCCTTCGCCGAAACGTTTTTTCACATTATCCCGCTGCCTGGTCTCAAGCCAGGCCTTAAGACCGGGCCGCAAGATCGCCTTGGATAATATCAGCGCCCGACGCGACTCTAAGTCCCTTCCCGCCAGGTCGGTGATATCTTCACCCAGTTCAGATCCCGTCATGCCCCCGGTCAGCCATCCGCCGCTACCGGACAGCGGTGTCGCGACCAGACGCGAAGCGCTGACTACCCCGGGACGCTGCACAAAACGCGGCACTGCGATCTTGGTGATCATCCCTTGCCCGAGCGGCACCGGCAGCATCTCTTCTTCCTTGACCGGTGAATATCCCACCAAATGCACTAGGTAGACCACCGACTTGCCGGCCAGGCCCGCGGCGGCCTTCCTAGCCGACGGAAAACGTCGCGCCCAGGTTGCCAGGTCGCTGTCTGCGAAACGCGCGCCCAAGGCCAGAAGCCGCTCCTGCAGCAGTTCCGGCACGTAAGCGCCGCCGTAATAGCCGTCGTACAGCGCCAAAGCCTGACGGTAACTGATAAGCGCGTCGTTCGCATCTTCGCCCCGGCCGGAAGACTCGTAGATGAGTCCCATAAAGAAACGGGCGAAGCCGTTGTCCTCGAAATGCCGGCGGCCGGACTGGCTGGCCCGCTCTTCGACCACGCGGAACTTGGAATCCAGGTCGCGTGCCTCCACCAGCGCTTCATCTGTCCTGCCGGACTGGATATAGTTCAACGCCTGGAACACGTTGACCAGTACATACTCATAATCCGACCCGCGATACGGAAGCTCGTAATCATTGACGGCCCAACTGGCAGCCTCGGCGCTGACCGATCTGGTGTAAAGCGCCTCGAAACGCCGCTTGGCCTTCTCGAAGCTTTGAATGCTCTGGTCGTAATGCCCGGTCATCTGTTCCAGCATGCCCCGGTCGAGGTAATACAAAAGATAGTTGCCATGCCCGTAGTCGGCGCGGGGCTGCTCGATCTTGCTGACGGCCGAATCCCACTGGTGGGCCGCCACCAGCCCGCTTATCTCCGGCTGCAACCGCGGCGCCGAGGCGCAGGAAGACAGCAAGAGCACTGACGACGCCAGCAGCAAAAAAAGAAAGGAACGCCGCAAAGCGTTCCTTCTGGTATCACCTGAAACGTCCCGCACGGCCGACATCACATTGAGTACTCGGGATTCTTGACGACTTTCTTGATCTTCTTCTGCCCTATCCATACCTTCTCGTTGGTTGTCATGTCGATAAGCTCCAGGTTGACCTGGAACAGGATGGCATACTTGCCCTTGGTCTCGTCCTTGACCGAATTGACAACTCCTTTAAGCATGTAATCGGCGCCGGTCTCCCGGATCATCTGGGCCCGGGACTCCACCGCGGAGTTCATCTGCTGGTCGGCGCGTTCTTCACGCACCTCGTCGCGCTCGCCTTTGGCGGCCACGAACCGGACCTTGCCGGAATTGGTGAGCGCGGTGGCCAGATCGTCCACAAAAACGTCCGCGTTGATGTGTTCATGGCTGCGGTTGACCACGGTGCCGATGATCACCACCGGATCGCGGCCCTTGGTCTTGTTGAAGGCTCCCACCCAGGCACTGTCCAGGCATTGCTTGATCATCTCCTCGGCCGTCATCCGTGCGTCGGTGTCGTTCCAGCGGCCGGAGAAATCCACCACCTCTGTCGGCTGCTTGCGGATCACTTCCGTCGCACAACCGGTGAACACGAACATCATGATGATCAACCCGGGCAATAATATTTTACGCATAGTCACCTCACTTGGATGGCAAGTACCTGAAGCAGGCCCGGCTGCCATGACCGGCCCGTCGAATATATTAGCCACTATTCCGAAACAATAATACCGCTCTTGAACTCCTTGGTGATCGATTCCAGCTCCTTACGAGCCGCATCCTCGGTGGCGAATGCCCCCACGCGCACACGGTACCATATTCCGCGCGGACCCAGGTCGCTTACCATGATATAGGCTTTATAGTTCTTGCCCTTCAAATTTTTTAAGGCAGTCTCGGCGCGGGCCTTATCCTTGAAAGAATAAACCTGCACGGCAAAACGATCAGCCGCCTGAACGGATTGCGGAGGCACCACCACCGATTCGGCCGGCTTATTGCCAGCAATTTCCTGCATATCAGCGGGAGAATGGTCTGGTTTGATACCTGTCGCGGGGACCATGGCGGCCGGCACATTTGCCGGAGCTTCTTGGGCCACTGTATCCACTGGTGCCGGTTGCTCGGCAGGCTTCTTACCGCTGAAGGCCATAATCGCAAACCCGGCTGCCAAAACCAATAAGACCACAATTAGCCAGGTATCTTGCAACTTGCTAAACGCCATATCATCCTCCTTGTTAAATGAGCACAACTAAATTTGCGGGCTATTCTAGCGCCTATGTACGGGATGTTTCAACAAAAAAAATTGTATCCCTGTACACCGCAAGCATTTTTGAAACACCGACCGGACATAAATACGCAACTGTAACACTCGCCCAAAGGAAAGGACACCTCCAGGCGATATAATCCGACCAAGCCTATGCCCCTTCCTGATATTGAGGGAAACGGCCTTTCAAAGCACCCGTGATAAGCTCCTTGACTTCGTCGCTGAAATCCCGCGAAAGCATCCACTCCAGGTAGGCTGGGTCCTTCTTGACCACCTCGCGCAAACTTTCCTTCCGGGCGTATTTGCCGAACATCATATAAAGCTCGCCGTTCCACCAGCGGAACTTGCGTTCAGAATCGTAGAACTCGGTCAGCTCCCGATAATTAAAACGCCCCACCACATCAATGGAATCTTCCCCGGCACCGTAACGGTCCACCTGGGCGATCAAGACCTCCAGCGCTGCCTCGCTGTCAGCCAGCGCCGAATGGGCGCCCGGCAAAGGCTTGCCGCAGTAAAAAGCGTAGGCGGCCGTCAGGTCGCGCTTCTCGTTCAGATGAAAAACCTTCTGCGCGTCATAGACCGCCCGGCCGGCAAAGCCGAACTGGACCTGCGCCTCTCTTAGCTCGCGCTCCAGAAGCGGAATATCGAACTTCTCCACGTTGAAGCCGCCGATATCGGCATCGCCTATAAAGTCCGCCACTTCCCGGGCGACTGTCTTGAATACCGGTGCGTTCTGCACGTCGGCGTTGGTGATGCCGGTCAGCTTCGACACCGCCGGCGGTATCGGCATCTGGGGGTTGATGCGCCGCAGGAAGTCTTTCCTCTCCCCCGTCGGCGACACCGCGATCATGCCTATCTCTATTATCCGGTCCTTTTCGATCCAGGTCCCAGTGGTCTCCAGGTCGAGGATAACAAGCGTCTTGCTAAGTTTCATTGGAACCTTTCTGTGACAAAAGTGCCGGGATAAGCCCAACACGAATTATTCTATTTCGGCCTCGAGCTCCTGAAACAGCTCCTCGGCCTTCTTGACCAGGTCCGCCTTGACCAACTTCAGCGTTTCGGCGTCTTTACGGAACGAACGGATGGCGTTAAGCAGCCGTCTCACCGAAGCGGCGCTACGCTGTTCGCGATCTTCGTCGGGGTCCACGACCTTGCGCTCCTTGATGATGGCCGTCAGATCGCGCCGCAATAACCCGGCCGGACGGCCCTTGTCGAAGACCTGCCGACGGAGTTCCTGGTAATCCTGCTTGGTGACCTCTTTCTTGTTACGGGCCAGCCTGAGGACATGTATTGCGTCGAGTTCCGGGACCGATATGGCTTCCCGCTCGTTGTGGAATTCCTCCTTAAGGTAGGCCGGCTCCTGCTGCTCGACGAAAGCGTAAGTCTTGACCAGCTTGAGGGCCATGGCCTTCTTAAGCCCCACTTCACGCTCGACGTAATGCTCGAATTTCTCGTAACCCCAATACTCGAAAAGCTTATCGCGCCAGATGGCATACAGCGACTGGGCCAGCTCAACCCAGGACGTTTTGAAGCCTTTGGCAGCCGCCTGGACGCGCTCGCGCAGCTCTTTGCTCGTCGCATTGTCCAGCTTCTTCAACTTGCTGATACGTTCTTCCTGGTCGATAATAGACATGTTACAGCCTCTCTACTTTAACCCTTTTATAAATATCATTAACCTGCCGCCGACCGGCACTGCCAGGCAAAGACGCTCCCACATTCGCGGTACCGCACGCCACCGCCAGTCGCATACAATTCTCCATCACATCGCCCTTAAGGAAACCGGACAGAAAACCCGCCAGAGCCGCGTCGCCGCAACCGACAGTCGCGCCCTGCCGCACCACCGGTCCGCGCGCCCAGAACATCCTGACTCCGTCGCTGCCAGCCAGCCCGTCTTTCCCGAGGGAAATAAGGACAATATTGCTGTGCTGTGCCAGGCACCCCAGCGCCTTAATAATACCGGCGCGCGTTCTGATCGGAAACCCGCAGAATTCTTCGGCCTCGTCCCGGTTCGGCTTCACCAGAAAAGGCCGCGCCCTTAGGCCGGCCGACAGCGCCGCTCGGCTGGCATCCAGTGCAGTAAGCACATTGGCTTGCCGGGCCGACCGGATAAACCCGGCCAACGTCGACGGCGGCATGCCCGGCGGTAAACTACCCGAAAAGACGACTGCATTCAGGCACCGTAAATATTTCGCAAAGCTTCCGCTCGCCTTCCGGCAGAACGCCGCTGCTGTTCGCGGTCCCGGCTCCAGTATCCGCGTCACCCGACCGGACGCTTGCTCCAGCACCGTCAGGTTGGTCCGCGTCTCGCCTTCAGTCCAACACCATTCCTGTTCCAACCCCTCGGCCTTTAACAGACTGGCCAGCTTATGTCCGGCCACGCCTGCGGCCACGCCCCAAACACCGGCGTCGACGTCTAAAAGACGCAAAGTCCGGGCTACATTAATGGCCTTGCCGCCGGGACGGACCACGCTCTCCTGACAACGCATCTCTTGTCCGCGTATCCATCGGTCTACGCAGACGGTCTTGTCCAAAGAAGGATTAAAGGCAACGGCCAGAACTTTGGTTCTCATAATGCAAAATCTTGGCTTTAATTATTAAATATTTTTTGCTGCAAAAAGTCGGAAAATAATACGCACGTTAAACCGCTGTACCGGGAAATGCATTGGACCTGCGCCGCTCGCCTTGTGTGCTCGGGATATTTTGAATCCTCGAGCCACACTTAGGCTTCCTTACTCGAGGATCTACCCCACAACCCAAAGGGTGCGGGGCTGGCCGGAATCCCGGCCGATCAACTCCTCGGTCTGGGCGACTATTGGTCGCCACCAGCGCCTTCAGAGCATTTTCGACAGAATCCTGTCGAAAATGAAATAGCCACGACGCATAACGCCGTGGCTATTCGTACAGCTCATACCCAAAACTTACTCGCTCTTGTATTGCTTCAGCTCGTTCCAGGTCTTCGCACCGACGACACCATCGGCCTTCAGGTTATGTTGACGCTGGAATTCCATAATAGCGGTCTTGGTCCGCGGACCGATCTTGCCATCCAGCTTACCTTCATATACTCCAGCACCCTTAAGAGCCTTCTGCAATTCGACCCCGGAAACATCCACCTTGATCAGGTCGGCATACATCCCATCACCCTTGGAGACCACAGGCTTTTTGGGAGCCTCGACCGGACTTTCCTCCAGCGTAACTACCTGCCGGGCTTCCGACTTGCTGCTTATTTCCTTAACTTCATACTTGAGATCTACTATCTCTTTCTCCTGATCTTCCACACGCTGCTGTAATTCCGTGACCTGTGTCTGCAACGGATTTACCGCCTGCGGCTTGGAAGAAGTCGTGGCACATCCTGAGACCAGAACTGCCGCCATAATAACCATTAATGAACGCAATAGCACTTTCCCCTCCTTTGTTAATCCCGCAAAACTTGTTTGTTATTTACGAATTCCTGGCTTCAAAACATCCGTCGGCGGAATATCTCCGTCCTGAACCGCTACGATCTTGAACAACCTTCTTTCAACAGCCGGCATATCCGGCGGCAACATGTTCTGCAAAGCCGTGACCGCCTCACCCATTTCATCCCGGACTGCCAGTCGGTAATCGAAACCAGGCCGCAGTAGAGGCACGCCCCCGAACTTCACCTTCTCCTTCGTACCTTCCACATCCAGGGTACCAACGTAGCATACTTTGCCCGCCGCCACCTCAAAGTCCAGCTCCAGGCTCTCCTCGGCGATGGTGCTTCCTACCGGAATGGCGATATGCAGTATCTTGTATACACCCGGAGCCAACTGTAAAGTAAAGTAGCCGGGCTCTACCACCTTCTCTTCGCCCCACGGCACCACACTCTGGTTGCCTTTGCTGCCGATATAAAAAAAGAACTTGTCCGCCGGATCATCCTGCCGGACGATCTCAAACCGTACATAAGGCGCCTTCAACAATCCCTGGAAGTCGGTCTTGCCGGCTATCAAACCAAACTGCGGCTTCTTTGCCACAACCGGCTTGTCCGACGAGGAAACCTTAACCGGACTGATCCTGCCTGAAACGACAGGTGCCGCAACCGCAATTTGCTGTATATTAACACCTTCTGCCGGACGGCTCCGAGAAAGAGCTGCACATCCCGCCAACAGCGGAACGATCAAACAGACTGCCATTAATCTCAGCATGATGTATCTCGCAACGGCCGAGGAAGGCTAAGGCCGAGACCGTCCCCAAAATTCAGCGCTAGTTTAGCAAAAAGACTTTCGGATGGATAGAATTTATTACAAAAAAATAGGACTGATCGCGGGCTTACGACATGGCACAGAACAGCATCAACCTGTACAAACCGACCGCCGGGAACTTATGTAAATATTTTGAATTACGCGGCATGTTGGAGTACATACTGATAAAAAGCAAACGGGCGGATACCTCACTCCGCCCGTTTATTCGTTAATAATTCCCTCGCCAGTCCGGCGCACCCTAGGCAAGCGCTACCGGCTTCGTGGAGAGAACATGGGTTTTCCAAATCATGTGCACGCAAAGACTATGACAATATTGAACCTTATAAATAAAACGTTTCTCCTTTACGTAAATATGCCCCTTCACCTTGAACACAAAGACTTCCGACTTGTCCTCCGCCGTGATCTTCTTTACGACCCGCACCTCCGGAGTATCCATCTCCTCAGGGATGGCGTCTTCCCGTGAGATCAGGTACACAAAATTCTTCATAACACGGGTGCTGCTATCTTTATCCGCATGCTGTTCCCGGATCGAGATAACACGACCGCGTTCAACTAGGTCTCGCTTGACGTAAATAACATTCTTCATGAAACACTCCTTTGTCACCGACGTATGAAGGATAACATCCTGCCGACGCCGAAACAAGGTGGAGAAACCCTTTCCGGGAAAATGCTTTCTTGGGCTGTGGATAAATGTTTATCGACGGGAGACTACTGGCGAGGCTTGTGAAAAGGCAACGGCACTTTGGGCTCTTGGCCTTTTAATAATCTCTGCATATTAGGCCGGTGCCGGAAGATAACGAACAGACAAAACAGTATGCTCAAAAAGATCATGCTGAAAGGAGCGCCTACCACTACCATCAATACAGGCAATAAGATCGCCGCCAGCATGGACGAAACAGAGATGTAAGCCGTTATAATGAAACACAATAACCAGGAAAGTACGCATAGCGCAACCGCCAGACGTATGACCGGCAATGCAATGGTCAAACCTATCAAAACTCCTAGAGTGGTGGCTATCCCCTTGCCGCCCTTGAATTGCAAGAAACAAGTCCAGTTATGCCCCGCCACTGCAGCCAAAGCCGCCACTATACGCACGTTCACGTCCGGGGTAAAAAAACCGCTTATCACCGCCACTGGTATGACGCCCTTTAAAATATCCAGCACCAGAACCGTGACGCCAACCTTCTTGCCCAGGACACGAAACGCATTGGTGGCCCCCACGTTGCCGGAACCGTGCTGACGAATGTCGATGCCTTTCAGGACTTTTCCGAAGATATAGGCCGTTGGAATAGACCCGATAAGATAGCTCAATACCGCAACCAAAAAGATATTAAGTATGTACATTGTTAAGCACCCTTATCCCTTCCTTCATATAGATCACGCCCGAAAGCACCGTAGCCGCCAGGGCCACCGACCAGATCACAATACCTGCTGCCAGCTGCAAGAAGACCGCCACCACGCACACGACCTGCAAGAAAGCTGTAAGGCGTCCCCAGAAATTCGGCCGTATCTCAAAACCGGGAGAATTGACCTCCAAAAGCAAACTTCCCAGGATCAGTATGATATCCCGGCTGGCGAAGGCGACCACCAGCCAGAAAGGCATCCGCACCGCCCACCCGTGGTCCACCCCGACCTTGTACAGACACAAAAGCGCGCTGACAAACAGCATCTTGTCGGCCAGCGGATCCAGTATTGAACCGGCCCGGGTCTTCTGGCGAAAATTACGGGCGATATAGCCGTCGATCACATCGGTGACTTCTGCCAAAAGGTAGATCGCCAGTGCCAGCCAGCGAATGTATTCACGTTCCGGCGCGTAGTACATCATAACCGCTATAAAGACAGGAATGATAAGAATGCGTCCGATGGTGATCTTGTTTGCCAGCGTCAAAGCCATATTATTCCTTGATCACTTCCAGTTTCGCTCCGGTCTCCGGGTCATACTCCAAATCACCGCTGTAATGCTTGCCGGTTACCGGAGAATATTTCACCACCGGGCTACCGGAGGCGCCGACTATCTTTTGCATCGCTGACTGGGCTTCCCGGTTGGAACGGATATCCCGAGCCACGCGCTTCATATCTTCCTGCGTGACATCCCGGCCACCGGCCATCGCCCCCATCACCTTCTGCGCGGCGTCCAGCTGCTCAGGCCCGGTCTCGACGGTACGCTCGGTAGCTATCGGTCGCCTTGGCGCTGAAGAGCAGCCTGCCAGCATACCGTTCAATATCACAACACAGGTCAAAGCCATCACCCCTCGCCCACATACCTTGCCTGTGAATAAAGAGATGCGCTCCCTGTTTCTCATTCTATCCACCGCATCCGGTTAGGCGGCCAGAAAATGAGTTCGGCTTTACCTATTATAAAATGTTCAGGAACAAATCCCCAGTAACGGCTGTCATGACTGGAGGCGCTATTGTCCCCCAGCACAAAGAAGTAACCCTCCGGCACCTTGACCTTCTTGCCTTCCATGCCGTAGTCGCCATTGTTGTAATAATGCAGCTTGGCGATGGTGCCATCCGTCACCGGCTGGTCGTTTATAAGTATCTTGCCATCGCGGATCTCCACGGTATCACCACCGACGGCAATAAGCCTCTTGATAAAGTCCTTGTCCCGCATGACTGGATACCGGAACACCACCACATCGCCCCGCTTGGGCTTGCTGAAACCCGGAAGCCGCGTCCTTAAAAAACGTCCCCAGGAAGAAGCAGACCTGGGATCAGCGTCGGCACTGCTAAATGAACGCAATTCAACCGGTATCAAGGATGCCCCATAGGCCAGCTTGTTCACGAAAAGACGATCACCTTCCACCAGCGTCATACGCATAGAGCCCGATGGAATACGGAACGGCTGAAAAAGATAAGAGCGGATCAGCAGCGCCAAAACCAGCGCCACCAGTATCGACTCGCCCCATTCCTTGGCCACGGCCTTCCAGCCCGTTTCCTGTGCCTGCTTCGACGCCGCTTCCTTCTGTTCCGAGTTAGCCACGCTGCCCCCTTTATATTTTTAAGGCCGCCAGGAAAGCCTCCTGCGGCACTTCCACCCGGCCGATCTGCTTAAGCTTCTTTTTACCTTCCTTCTGTTTCTCCCACAGCTTGCGCTTGCGGGAAATGTCGCCGCCGTAGCACTTGGCCGTCACGTTCTTGCCCATCGACTTGATCCGTGAGGCCGCGATGATGCGCCCGTCGCAGGCCGCCTGGATACGGATCTCGAAAAGCTGCTGCGGAATGAGCTCCTTCAGCTTCTCGCAGAGCGCGGCGCCCTTTTCGTAAGCCCGATCCTTGTGCACCAGACAGGAGAAGGCATCGCACATCTCGTCGTTGATCAGTATGTCCAGCTTGGCGATCGGGGCCGTCTTGTAACCGCTGAACTCGTAGTCGATGGATCCGTAGCCGCGCGTCGCCGACTTGATCATGTCGTTGAAGTCCACGATGACCTCGGAAAGCGGTATCTCGTAGATGACCCGCATGCGGTCGGAAACAAATTCGCTCCTGACATATATCCCGCGCTTACGTTTGACCAGCTCCATCACCGCGTCCATGCAAGTGACCGGAGTCAGCACGGAAACCTTTAGATACGGTTCTTCGACAGAACGCACTTCGCTCTGGCCCGGAAGTTGCGACGGATTCTCGATCTCCATCATCCGGCCGTCCTTGGTCTCGTAACGGTAGCCGACGTTGGGCGTGGTAAGTACGAGGCTCAAATTGTATTCTCGCTCCAGGCGTTCCTGCACGACCTCCATGTGCAAAAGCCCCAGAAAACCGCAGCGGAACCCGTGACCGAACGATTGCGACGTCTCGGGCTCATAGGTGAAGCTGGGATCGCTCAAACGCAGCTTGTCGATCGCCTCGCGCAATTCCATATATTGGTCGGCGGTAACGGGATAGACGCCGCAAAAAACCAATGGCTTGAGCTGCCGGTAGCCCTCCAGCGGCGCCTCGCAGGGACGCGCCGCTTCGGTCACAGTGTCACCCACGCGGACTTCCTTAGGGTCGCGGACGTTGCAGGTCAGATAGCCGACCTCGCCGGCGCCCAGCTCCTTGACTTTCTGGTCAAAGGGCGTATAGACCCCCAACCCTTCCACCGTAAACTCCTTGCCGGTGTGCATCATGCGGATTCGCATGCCCGGGGCGATGCGACCGTCGAGCAAACGGATAAAGACGATGATACCCTTGTAAACGTCGTACTTCATGTCGAAGATCAGCGCCTTGAGCGGCTTGGCCACTTCTCCGTCCGGCGGCGGGATAAACGAAACGATCTTCTCCACCAGCGCGTCTATATTCAGACCTTCCTTGGCCGACACCTTCTGGATATCCTCTTCCTTGAACTTGAGGCTCTCCTTGAACTGGCGCACGGCCTCGCCCAAGTCGATGTTGGCTATGTCGATCTTGTTTATGACCGGCAGTATCTCCAGGTTATTGTTGATGGCCAGGTAGTAGTTGGCGACGGTCTGCGACTCGACACCCTGCGAGGCGTCGATCAAAAGCAGCGCGCCCTCGCAGGCCTTAAGCGACTTCTCCACCTCATAGGTAAAGTCGACGTGACCAGGCGTGTCGATCAGGTTGAACAGATACTCCTTGCCGTCGTGGGCCC
>JAAXVU010000036.1 GCA_013335325.1 Candidatus Omnitrophota bacterium
CACGGCCTCCTTAAAGACCAAAGTGCCGTGCATCTCGGCGTTGATTTCGATCGTCTTGTAATCAGGTTCCACCCTGACTGGTTTTCTTTCTCCGAATGCCATAAGCGACACTCCTTTTGCAACTTTTAGGGAAGTTCAGATTTTTATAACAGATTAAGCGGTAATCGTCAATAAATGGTCAATCTAACTTACCTATGCGAATAATGATGAAAAGCCAACCCTGCTATCATGGCGGCGTTATCCATGCATAAAGCCAAGTCCGGAAAGCTGACCACAATTCCTTCCTTGGCAGCACGTGACTGCAGTTGACTACGCAAGGCCGAGTTAGCAGCCACACCACCACCTATAAGCAAACTGTGGCACTTCCTCCTTTTGCAAACCTCTATACTTTTTTCCGTGATGGCATTGACGACGCTTGTCTGAAACGCCGCAGCTACTTCAGCTACGGAATAATCGGGCTTATCCGAATTGGCCCGAGAATAGTACAATACAGCCGTTTTGACACCGCTAAAACTGAAGTCGCTGGTACCCGCCAAAGGCGCACATGCGAAGCGCAATTTGGGCTCACGCACCGTGTGAGCAAGTTTATCTATGACCGGTCCTCCAGGATATCCCAAATCCAAAATACGGGCGACTTTATCGTAAGCCTCACCAACAGCGTCGTCTCGGGTTTCTCCTATAAGACGAAACGTACGGAAGTCTGGAATATAAAACAGACTGGAATGTCCTCCTGAAACCACTAACCCTACCGCCGGCAAAGGCAAACACGCCGATCGATCTCGAGAAGCATCATAACCATGCCCAACAAGATAGTTGGCGTAAATATGAGCTTGAATATGATTCACCGGTATCAGCGGTTTACCTAAAGCAAAGCTAAGTGCGTTGGCAAAAGAGACACCCACCAAAAGAGAACCGATCAAGCCCGGCGATCTGGTTACTGCCACAGCGTCAATATCAGAATAATTCAACCTAGAGCCGTCAAGAGCCTTACCAACAACAATATTGATATATTCCAGTTGTCTGCGGGAAGCGATCTCAGGTATAACGCCGCCATATTTCTGATGATCCTTAAGGCTGGAAGCTACCACATTGGACAGTATCAGCCTGCCGTCGGAGACCACCGCCGCGGAGGTTTCATCACACGAAGTTTCAATTCCCAGGATATTCATACTGCCTGATATATTCTTGAACACCAATAAACTCGTACCCTTGTGCCTGCAACTTCTTGACCTGTTCCTTGATAATCTGCAACGTCAACGCCCGGTCATGTCCGATAATCAAGGCATGCCCCTGACGTTTGGCAATACGAGCTGCCGAGGCAAACTCGGACTCGATGGCCTCGCGTTCATTGCGATTATCCAGAAATACATCCCGACGGGCTATGCGCATCTTAAGCTTACGCGCCGCCACCCCGCATTGGGAACGGTCAGAAGTAAAACTATCCAGAAAGAACAAACCCCGTCGCTTTAATTCTGCCAAAATCAGCGTCATCAAAGCTTCATCCTCGGTCCCTTGAGAGCCTGTGTGATTATTAACCCCGACTACTCCGGGCATCTCTTTCAGGATCTTGGCCAACTGCTTCTTCACAACAGACGGGGACATCTTAGTGGTCAACAAATAATCAGCCTCGAACGCTTCCCGCATATTATGCGGCTCCAACGGCAGATGAAGCATAGGCTCTTTGCCGTTCTCCAGTGCGCACTGCACAATATCATTCGAGAAAGGCAGATGGGGCAAAACCGCGATCCCCAATGGAGCCGGAATATCAGCCATCAACTTGCAATGCGAACGGTTATACCCCCAGTCATCAATCACCACTGTGAGGCGCCCGTTCAGCGCACCCCCCTCTATTGGCTGTGGCTTGGCCTTCTCCACAGGAGGAGCTGGTTTCTTTCGAAAGTCGGGCAACCTGAAAAACTGACGCGGCTTCCCCGCCGGAGCAGTCGCAGCCGGCTTGGCGGAAGGCCCGGCCTGCTGTTTGGCACTCCTGCTAAGCAAGAGATAGCCCTGTATACACACAGCCGCTAAAATGATCCAAATAAGAACTGAAAAGAACGACGTATTCTTACTACTTCTTTGCGGTGGCATCTGTCGTCTCAGTTTGTAATTTCTTATAAACCCTAATACCCTTGATAACGCTTATTGCGCTCTGGATCTGATTATCTTCTGTCATTCTTTGCTTTAAGCTTTCTTCGCGTTTCTTTTTCTCGATCTCGTTCGGGTCGGATATCCCCTTCATTTCGATATCCTTAAAAACCTTCTTTGCATTGTCTTTAGATTTCTTCTTGGGCTCGGCCTCGGTTCCCTCATCTTCTTCGGAAGCTGGACGAGTACGTTCCAATACTATATCCGGCGTGATACCTATTTCGTGGATACAAACCCCGGAAGGCGTAAAATACTTGGCAGTGGTAAGCCTAAGGCCCGAACCGTCAGGCAATGGTATGACCGACTGCACCGACCCCTTGCCGAAAGACTTCACCCCCAAAGTAACCGCCCGCCGATTGTCCTTCAAGGCCCCAGCCAAGATTTCACTGCCCGAGGCGCTGCCTTCATTAATAAGAACGACAATGGGCCAATCCTTAAATTCATCCTCAGAGTTCTTTGATATGGCCACGGTATCTTCGGCCGGATGCCGACCTTTGGTCGATACAATTGTCTTGCCTGCCGGCAAGAACATTTCGCTAATGCTGATCGCCACATTAAGTAGACCGCCGGGATCATTCCGCAGATCTAGTATTAATGCCGTAGCGCCCTTGTCTTTCAACTCTTTCAAGTTTTTATAAACCTGCTCGTAGGAGTTCTCCCGGAACTCTACCAGTCGCAAATAGGCTATGTTGTCATCAACAATATGCGAGTCTTTTACGTCCTGTATCCTAATAATCTCTCTAGTAATATCGAAATCATGAATTTTAGATTCTGACTCGCGCAAGACTGTAATATGAACAGAAGTGCCCGGTTCACCGCGCAGCTTCTTGACTGCCTCGTTTAGCGTCATGTCACGCGTCAGATTCTTCTCGATCTTTACTATCCTGTCTCCGGCTTTCAAGCCGACCTTCCAGGCAGGGGTATCCTCGATAGGAGTCACGACTGTGAGCAAGCCGTCCCGAATGGATATTTCTATACCCAGTCCGCCGAACTTTCCCTGTGTGTCGGTCTTCAATTCATCGTATTCATCCGGTGGCAGGAACTGACTGTGAGGATCAAGCGAACTTAGCATGCCGGCCAATGCACCATATATCAAATCTTTGGCGGTCTTCCTTTCAACGTATTCACTCTTGATAGTAGTCAAGGCATAGCTGAACAGCTCCACCTGTGAATACAGGTCATCTGCTTTGGGATCGTCCTGCTTCTTTTTATCTTTTTCGCTGCCAACCTTTGCGCCATCTTCCGGCGTGGTAAGCGGCTCCTCCTTGCTGTCCGGTAATGAAAGGCTGTTTATCAACGGCAATGCTTCTGCGGCAGTCGAGGCCATCCTGCCCGGGGCCTTCTCCGACTGCGAAACCGCAAATGACGCGAAGCCTATGATACCTGCCACAACAGCGATCAAGGCGAAGACTTTCTTAACCATTTTGGAATCTCCTTGTAAGCATCTCATTGAGCTTTTTAGGGTTGGCCTTCCCCTGCATCTTCTTCATGGCTTGGCCCACAAAGAATCCCATGGCAGCGGTCTTGCCGGCCTTTACCTCCGCCACTGTCTTGGGGTTGGCGGCGATCACCTCATCTAGAACCTTTTCCAGCGCAGCATCGTCGGAGATCTGGGCCAATCCCTGCTCCGCGATCACAGTATCCACGCTCTTACCGGAATCGACCAGTCCTGACAGAATATCCTTGCCGACCAAATTGCTTATAGTACCATCATCAACCCTTTGGATAAGAGCCGCCAGCGTTTCTGGCTTCAAAGGCAAGTCCGCCAGGCCAACTTTCCTTGACCTGATCTCTTTGAGAACAGCCACGTTGATCCAGTTACAAATATTCTTGTAGTCCGAATAAAGTCTGGCGCAGTCTTCAAAGAAGTCCGCCAGGGATCTGTCCTGGATCAGGATCGTGGCGTCATATTCGTTGATGCCGTAGCTTTGCCGTATCCGACCTAACTTGGCCGACGGCAACTCCGGCAATCCAATTTGTACCGACTCTACCTCGGCAGCCGTAAGAGTGAAGGGTACCAGGTCCGGCTCCGGGAAATAACGGTAGTCATGCGCGTCTTCCTTGCTGCGCATGGGCACCGTGATGCTCTGAGCGTCATCCCACAAAAGTGTCTCCTGGACAACTTGTCCGCCTGACAGGACCAACCGCGTCTGTCTCTCAACCTCGTGCTCCACCGCCCGCTTGACGGCACTGAAAGAATTCATGTTCTTGAGTTCCGCCTTGGTGCCAAGCTTGGTCTGGCCGACAGGACGGATGGACACGTTCGCGTCGCAACGCAAACTGCCTTTCTCCATGTCGCAGTCGGATACATTAAGATACGAAAGCGTCAACTTAAGCGCCGTCAAATAGTCGTAGGCCTCCTGGGGAGAATGCATATCTGGCTCGGAGACGATCTCGACCAGAGGCGTACCGGTACGGTTATAGTCCACCAGAGTGCAATTAAGCCGGTCATCGTGAATCAACTTGCCGGCATCTTCCTCCAGATGGGCGCGTGTGATCCCTACACGTTTCGAACGGCCTTCACAGGGAAATTCTAGCCAGCCCTTCTTGGCGATAGGAAAATCATACTGGGATATCTGATATCCTTTTGGCAGGTCCGGATAATAGTAGTTCTTACGATCGAACTTAACGAACCGATTTATATCGCAATTAAGAGCCAGGCCAACCTTTATGCCATCCAGCAGAACCTGTCGGTTGAGCACCGGTAGCGACCCCGGCAGTCCCAGGCAGACCGGACAGACATTGGCGTTGGCCTCAGAACCGAAGACGTTCCGGCAGCCGCAGAAAATCTTGGTCTGCGTCTTTAATTGCAGGTGGACTTCCAGCCCTATTACTGTTTCAAAATCCATATTTCCTGTCTGACTCATAAGACCGCCCGGCGCAGATACCATGCCGTGGCCTGTTCATAGCTGAACGCAACCCGTAACAATGTTTCTTCGTCAAACGGCCTGGCCATTAGCTGCAGCCCTACGGGAAGATGGTTGTCATCAAACCCGCACGGCAAAGACAAGGCCGGTATGCCGGCCAAGTTGGCCGGGATCGTAAATATATCAGAAAGATACATAGCCAGAGGATCCGCCAGCTTCTCGCCCACCTTAAAGGCCGTGGTCGGCGCGGTCGGGGAAAGTATGACGTCTACCTCACCAAAGGCCTGTTCAAAATCACGCTTGATAAGAGTGCGCACCTTCTGGGCACGCAGATAATAGGCGTCATAATATCCAGATGACAAAACGTAGGTCCCGAGCATGATGCGCCGCTTGGCCTCGTCACCAAAGCCCTGCTCACGCGTTGCCTCATACATATCCACCAAAGGCGACTTCCGCGTCTTGTCTGGCACCACCCGCAAACCGTACTGTACGCCGTCGAAACGAGCCAGGTTAGAGCTGGCCTCGGCGGTCGCCACAATGTAATAGGTCGCCACCGCATATTCGGTATGCGGAAGAGACAGCTCCTTAACCACAGCTCCCTGCTTCTTCAGGACTTCTATAGCCTCCCGGACCGACTTCTCCACCGCCGGCTGCATGCCATCTATGAAATATTCCTTG
Source organism: Candidatus Omnitrophota bacterium (assembly GCA_013335325.1). Taxonomy (GTDB): domain Bacteria; phylum Omnitrophota; class Gorgyraeia; order Zapsychrales; family Fredricksoniimonadaceae; genus JAAXVU01. The sequence goes on from JAAXVU010000036.1 coordinate 5,691, forward strand.
GGGATACCGATACGCAGGCCTTTAACGTCACGCACCAGGGCTTGGGTATAATCCGGCACCGGCTTGTCGACGGATGTCGAGTCCCGCCGGTCATAACCAGCAATAATATTCAAAAGCATGGCGCAATCGGTCACATCCTGGGTCAACGGGCCTATCTGATCAAGTGAAGAACCGAAGGCGATAAGGCCATAACGGGAAACGCGTCCGTACGTCGGCTTCATCCCAACTATGCCGCAAAAAGCGGCCGGCTGACGGATCGACCCACCGGTATCGCTACCCAGCGCCCAGACAGCCTGACCCGCCGCCACGGCAGTGGCGGATCCCCCCGACGAGCCTCCCGGCACTCGTTCCAGGTCCCAGGGATTACGGGTAATACCGTACGATGAGGTCTCGGTGGAAGAACCAAAGGCAAACTCGTCCATATTGGCCGAACCAATAATGACGCCACCCGACGCCTTGATCTTCTCCACCACACACGCATCGTAAGGCGGACGGAAGCCGTCCAGGATCTTAGAAGCGCAGGTCGTCAACCGGTTCTTGACACAAATATTATCCTTCATGGCGATCGGTAGGGGTAACGTCACAGACGTCGCAGCGGGAAATTCCGGAGCCGCCTCGAGCCTCAGGAAAGCATGGGTCTTGCTGTTCAGCCCACGGGCGCGCTCAAAATAGGCCGCGGCAATCTCCTCTTTCGAGGCTTTGCCGGCATTCATAAGTGCCATCAATTCATGCGCAGACAGGGCAGGGATACTCATTCAATAACCTTGGGGACCTTGTAATGCCTTTCATGCTGCTCGACAGCGAAAGAAAATGCCTCTTCTGGCGACAGCGATGGGAGCACCTTGTCATCTCGGTAGACATTCTCCACCGCCAGGACATGGCTCGTGGGCCGCACTCCGTCGACATCCAGCTTATTCAGTTTATCTATATATTGCAGTATATCATCCAGGTTCCGGGCAAAACGCTCCGCCTCGGCATCCTCTATGCGAAGACGCGCCAATGCCGCCACATAATATACAGTCTTTTTATCTATCATATATGTTCCAATTAGTCCTGAATCGTAACATCGGCCCTGCCCTAACTCAAGACAAAATTAGGAAAGCGTGTCCCCATCGACAGGCCGCTGGACCTGCAACCCCTTGGGTATGGAGAAATGGAAAGCCGCGCCATGCCCCAGGCCAGACTCGACCCATATAGCACCGCCATGATCCTCCACAATGTTTTTGACTATACTTAAACCGGCACCGGTACCTTCATACTTACCGGAATTGTCCACCCGCTTGAACATGTCGAATATATCCTCGTGATGCTCGGGGGCTATACCAATACCGTTATCCCGGACTATAAACTCATGCGTATCGGCCTTCTCAACATAAGCGATCTCAACCACCGGCTGCACATCAGCCGTTCCTGAAGAAAACTTAATGGCGTTAGTCAACAGGTTGAGAAAGACTTCCTTGATCTTGATGCCGTCGCATACCACCGTCGGCAGATCGGACTGTATCTTAAGGTCTACGCGGTTCTGCTTGATCCTGTATTCCAAGTTTGCCACTACCTCATCTACCATCGACGCCACCCGGACGACCTGATATGGATTACGGATACGGGTAATACGAGTAAGGGCCAAAAGGTCGCTTATAAGCGCATTGGCCCGGTCCACACCGCGGCACACGCCGTCAAGACTGTTGCGACCTTTCTGGTCAAATTGCTCGTAATACTGTTTCTTCAAATAATCTGCATACCATGCGATCCCCATCAAAGGAGAACGTATGTCGTGGCTCACAGTATGAACGAACCGATCCAGCTCATGATTGACCTTCTCCAGGTCTTTCTTCTGCTGACCGGTAAGCTCCAGATTCTTGCGCAGGGTTTCGCTCTGCGCCTCCAGCTTTTGCTTGGACTCCTTAAGCTGCCTGGACATATCGTTGAATGCTCGACTGACCTTGCCAAACTCATCCCGGCTCTTGTCTTCCAGCCGAACATCCAGGTCCCCGGCGCCGATGCGGGCCGACGCACTGCCCAAGGCCTGCAGCGGCACGGTTATGCTTCGGATTATAGAAAAGGCCAAACCCATCGCCGCCAGCAAGCTAAGTATCAGAGTCGTACCCAAAATCTTCTCAGCTGTGCGTTCGTAAGCCCGGGCTTTTTTTAAGGACTCCTGGGTAAACAGCTGTACGGCATCCAGCAAGTTCTGCAGCTCAGTGGATAGCTTCTTCTCGTCCCGGTGTATTTGGTTCAGATCATCCATGGATAACTCGTAATTACCCGACGTGATTGCATTAAAGACTTCACCTACGAGAGCATCATAGTGAATATGGGCCTTCTCTATCTCCTTGAGCACGTCTTCTAACTTCTTGATATCCTCCCTGGACTTCTTATCACGCACCGACTTCAAACTTTCCGACACCAGAAGCTTGCCGCTGACAATGCTAAGGGCACCATCCTTGGCCAAGTCGTCGAAGCCTCCCTGGGCCAGTTTGGTATGAAATAACAGGTGTTCCTTGCGGGCAGGCGTTGTCTGTTGATAGGCCAGCTCCTCGGCAATACGACGAACCCGCTCGAAGATAATGGCCTTCTGCAACTGGTGACGGGTGATCGTGGTAGCATTCTGCATGAGGACCACATCCTGGTCCACCACTCCCTGAAGCTCCCCCCCCATCCGGCTCAACAATTGATGGCTGACCAAACCATCCAGTGCCAAAATCAGCAGCAAAAAGGCTGCCAGTATCATGATCTTGAAGGAAATCTTCATGCCAGTTTCTCTTTCAGATCGTCCGGAATGGCACGCGGTTTAAAATTATTTCCCAGGCAGACCAGGACCACTTCCGCCTCTACCAGGTCATGCCCGCTATCCTTGTCCCAGACCCGTTGACGAAAGAACAGCTGGGCACCGGTCACTTTCTCCAACACGGCATCACAACAGATCACATCGCCGTAACGCGCCGGCCTTTTATATGTGACATTGCATGAACGAACAGCGTAGAGAAGGCCTCTATCGAGAAAAGACTTCATCCCCAGCCCCTTGTCTTCCAGCCATTCAGTACGGGCCTCCTCGAGGTATTTCAAATAATTGGCGTAATAGACCACTCCGCCGGAGTCAGTATCGTGATAGTAGATCTTCTTTTCCATCCCGGGTCCCGTCTTTATGGTTGCGCCTCAAGTAATAAGTCCGCCAGTCGCCCAAAATCCTGTACGCTCAAATTCTCCGCCCTAACCTGCGTAGGAAGCCCGGAGCTGGACAAAACGCTAGCCAGCATATCTTTACGTCCCAGGCTGGCCAACGCGTTAAGCAGAGTCTTGCGCCGCTGCAAGAATCCCAGCCGGACCACCTTCTCAAAAAACTGCACATCCTTAACCGATATGGCTGGCTGGTTCCGCAGGGTCATTCGAATAAAACACGAATTTACCTTAGGGACAGGCCGAAAAGCTTGATTGCCTATCCTAAAAAGCAACTTCGTATCGGCGTAAAACTGCACCAGCACTGATAAAGCACCGTAATCCTTGCTGCCGGGCAAGGCCACCAGGCGCTCGCCGAACTCCAACTGGGCAGTCATAAACAGCGCCGAGAATACCTCCCGCTCTTTCAGCACCCGGCCGATTATCGGCGAGGAAATATAATACGGCAGATTGCCAACTGCCTTGAGCGGCCGAGGCACCTGGGCAAGATCGAACCTAAGAAAATCCTCACAATGAACTTCCAACTTGTCCGCCGGAAAATCGGTACGCAGCTTTTCGGCCAGTTGACGGTCGGTCTCCACAGCAATTATGCGCCTGACGAGCGGCATCATTTCGCGCGTCAACGCCCCGGTGCCTGGCCCGATCTCCAGGATAGTCTCGTCGGCAGACAATTCACATGCCTCGACAATTCGAGCGACCACCCGCTTGTCCACCAGAAAATTCTGCCCCAAACGCTTCTTCGGCACAAAAGTACCGCGCAAGAAATCTTCCATAACTACGTCAGCTCCATGGCCAGCCGGATCGCAGCCAGCATGGACCGGTGATCCGCCGTACCCTTCTGGCCGGCTATCCCGAAAGCGGTCCCGTGTGCCGGCGAAGTGCGTATAAAAGGCAGGCCAACCGTCAAATTGACCAGACTGGAAAAATATTCTGCCTTGACTGCCGTCAAACCCTGGTCATGGTACATAGTCACTATCAGATCGTATCCCCGGCGGTTGCGCGGCTCAAAGAGCGTGTCCGCCGGAAAAGGGCCGTTGATATCCCATCCCCTGCGCTTCAAATCCTTGATAGCAGGAACAATGGCCTCCACATCCTCGCGGCCTATCTGACCACCCTCGCCGGCATGCGGGTTAAGTCCACAGACCGCCACCCGCGGGCTGGCAATCCCGAACTTGTCGCGGAGGAATGCGTAAACAGCCACGATCACGCTTTTAACCTTGGAGCGGGTAATCTTACCCGGAACATCCCTAAGCGGTATATGCCGCGTAACAAGTACCATCTTTAAGCCCGGAGCCACGAAGAGCATCTCCACATCTTTACGCCCGAATGCGTCAGCGAGATAACTCGTATGTCCCCGAAACCCGGATACGAACCTGGACACGGCCTCCTTACTTACAGGTCCGGTCACCAAAGAAGTCAACGTCCCGGACTTCAGCATTTCTATAGACTTATCCAAATATAAAAGGGAGTCACGTCCTGACAGGATAGTGGGACAACCGGGACGATAATCCATCTTGCCAGAGGACAAATCCAGAAACAACGGCCACGGTCTGCTCTTCGGCCAAACCCGCGCGAACACATCCCGGTTACCGATGACAAGAAATTCTGTGCCAGGAGATGATTTGATATTCAAAAGGGAACGGGCTATCACCTCCGGACCGATGCCGGCCGGATCGCCCAGGGTAATGCCAATGACTTTCCTACTTCTTGATCTCGACATATGCCTTCTTCCGCAACCCGTCCATCCACTCCTTGAAACGCTTCCGGAATTTCTGCTCGTATAATTGCTGATATATCTGCTCTTTCACGTCCTTAAGCGCAGCATCCTTGCCCTGGGTGCGCCCGGTCACACGAAAAATATAGAAACCATTGTCCACCTCAATAATATCTGTCATCCCACCAACTGACACCGCCATTATCTTATCCCGCAATTCCGGTCGGATATCTTCCTGGGCGATCTCTCCCACCGATGGTAGATCGCTATAAGAACCGGCGACTGTCTTGAAATCAGCACCGCCTTTTAACTCATTAAGCGCCTTATCTGCCTTGGCCCTGGCTTCATCCCGGCCGTAGGCACTCTTGATAAATATGGAATCCAGATATAGCCGCGGCTTCAGCGCATACTCGGCAGCATGCGCGTTAAAATATTCCGTCACCTCCTGGGGATTGACAGCGATCTTCTGACGTACTTCCTTGTCGACCATGAACTGGCCCTTGTACTGGTTCTCGATCTTCTTACGGACCTCGCTTATGGTCATACCTTCCTTGATTAGCGCATCAATAAAAGCCTGCGTAGAAGGGTATTTCTTCTTGATATCTTCCAACCTGTCATCAACCGCCTTGGGCTTGATGATCATGCCCGCCTGGGTGGCAGCATCCAGGATCAGCTTGTCTTCTATAAGCTGTTCAATGCCCTTTTGCTCGTACTGCCCCATGACATCGTGGATCTCCTGCGAGGACTTGCCCTCTATACGCAGTTGCGCGTACATGCTTTTCAAATAATCCCCAAGGTCCTTAACAGTAATTGCCTCGTCGTTGACCACCGCAAGAATCGCATCGTCATAAGCGGCTGCCACGCAGGGCACGATCGCAGTAAGGATAAACAAACCAAACAAGACGAAAGATTTAGGCATCCGCATGTTTTGTGACCATCTCCTTCTTAATGTTTTCTATGGATTCCTTAAGCAACCGGCAATAAAGGTCAAAACCGACTGACGAAATATAACCGTGCTGCTGTGCTCCCAATAGATTTCCAGCACCCCGGATCTGCATATCCTCGAAAGCTATATGAAAACCGGCGCCCAGTTCGCTGAACTTCTGCAACGCCTGGAGCCGCTTTTTAGCGATCCCCGAAAGGAGTGTCTTCTCGGGAACGATGAAATAAGCGTACGCCTTAATGTCCATGCGCCCCACCCGGCCCCGCAACTGATGCAGATCCGCCAGCCCGAACCGATGGGCGCGATTTACCAAAAGCGTGTTGGCGTTGGGTATATCTATACCGGACTCTATTATAGTGGTGCATACCAAAACATCAATCTCACCGTTTAGAAATTTCAGCATGACTTCCTCGAGCAAACGGCCCGGCATCTGGCCGTGCCCCACCGCCAGTCGAGCCTCCGGGACCAGACGGTGGATAATGTTCGATATGGGCCCTATATCTTCCACGTGGTTATGCAAAAAGAACACCTGTCCGTCCCTCCTCATTTCACGGCGGATGGCTTCCTGTATCAGGTCCTCGTCAAAATCAATGATGTGGGTAGACACCGGTATGCGGTTTTGGGGCGGCGTTGAGATAACCGACATATCGCGGCAACCGGCAAGGGCCATGTAAAGGGTGCGTGGTATCGGCGTAGCGGTGAGAGTCAGAACATCGGCCAATAGTTTCATATGCTTAAGCCGCTCTTTGGCTGTAACACCAAAACGCTGTTCCTCGTCGATGATTATCAGTCCCAGGTCCTTGAAGGCCACGTCCCGAGACAAAAGCCGGTGGGTGCCGATCACGATATCAACTTCCCCGGCGGCCACGGACTTGATCAACCGCTGATTCTCACCCGGACTCCGGAAACGTGACAACATTCCGATACGTACCGGATAGTCCTTCATCCTTTTAGAAAAGTTATAATAATGTTGCTCAGCCAACACTGTCGTCGGGACCAAGACCGCCACCTGCTTGTTGTCCATCACGGCCTTAAAGGCAGCCCGCATGGCGACTTCGGTCTTGCCGTACCCCACGTCTCCACATAGAAGCCGATCCATCGGCTGCGATGCCTCCATGTCCCTCTTGACCACGCCAGTTGCGATAACCTGATCCGGCGTTTCCTTAAAAGGAAACTTCTTCTCGAACTCTTTCTGCCAGTCCGAATCCTGCGAAAACGTAAAACCCTTGAGGCTGGCACGTAAAGCCTGGATATGCAACAACTCGGCCGCCATGCGCTGGATGCGCTTCTCCACCATCCGCCTGACTTTTTCCCACTCCCTCGAACCAAGCTTGAAAAGCCGCGGCGGTCGCTTGCTAAAACCGATATACTTCTGCACCAGATGCAGGTCATGCTTAGGCACGTAGAGCTTATCACCGCCGAGATATTCGATGACAAAATGCTCCACCTGCTCGTGGTCTATCTCAAAATCTTTTACACCCAGGTACCGGCCGATGCCGTGCTTGTTGTGGACGACATAATCGCCCTTCTCAATGTCGACAAAGTTACCCAGCGGCATATCGGCAGTGAACGGCGCTGGATGGGCCTTATCGCGACGCGGTAGGATGATGACCGCCTTGTGGTCCCAAATATTCTTGCCGGTCGTCATGTTGAAGGAATAGATACTGCGTACACAATCGTCATCAACATCAATACGTACCGGTGAATCGAAGTTGACCGGAAAGACGTCGATGATCCCGCCGCGGACGGCAAACTCGCCCTCCTGGACAACATGATTGACCCGGGCATAGCCGAACTTGACCAGATCAGCTGCCAAAGTATCCAGCGACAGGGTTTGTGAGATAAAATACTTTAACGAATGAAACATAGTCCCTCAAAATAAAAGGTCGAAGATCGAGGCCGAGGACTACCATCCCCCCGCCATCCACCTTCGACCTTTGAACATCCTGGTCTCTTAAATTGACCTACCAGCTTTTCTTCTGGGTATTATTCCACCAAACCACTATGGGCGACACCACGAATATGGTGGAATATATACCAGCCGTAAACCCTACCAGTATCGTAAAGGAGAACGTATTCAATACTTCGCCGCCTTTAAGAAACAGGGCCACCACCACCAGCATAGTCGCGAAAGTAGTCAGCAAAGTGCGGCTAAGGGTCTGGTTTATGCTCATGTTAATAACTTCCGACAATTTCAATTTCTTGCTACCAACCTTTGCCAGGTTCTCGCGAACACGGTCGTAAATAACGATAGTATCGTTGATCGAATAACCCGCGACGGTCAACAAGGCAGTGATGACCAGAAGGTCGACCTGCCGACCGGATATGACGGTGATGCCCAGCGCAATAAGGACATCGTGCAGCAAAGCCACGACAGACGCCACCGCGAAGTCGAAATGCTTGAAGCGGAACCCCACGTAGATCAGAATGCCGACGAGCGCCAAAAGCATGGCCCACACCGCACGCTCACGCAACTGTTTTCCGACCACCGGCCCGACCTTTTCTATCCTCAACGTTTCGAATGGATTATCCGGCAGCTTACTTTTGAATACCGCTTGCACGGCATCGTAACTGTCTTCCGAAGTACGGATTATGACGTTCTCCGGAGTCTTGTCAAATTGCTGTATGACCGCATCTTTAACCTGCGCGCTATCCAGCATCTTACGTATATCGTCGGCGGGGACCGGCTTGGTGAACTTGTATTCCTGTACCTGTCCACCAGCAAAATCTATTCCGTAAGCCTTTTCTCCCTTAGAAAGAAAAAAGAACAAACCGGCTACGTTAACGATAAGCGACAATCCAACGAAGATCGGAGCAAACTTGATGAAATTGAAATTCGGCACGCCGATCAGCTTCATCATCTTCAGATTCTTGATCTTGCCGCCTTCCAGTAACCACAGGAAGATAGTACGCGTAACATAGACAGCAGTAAACAAACTCGCCACCAGCCCCATTGTCAGGGTAACGGCAAACCCCTTGATCGGTCCCGATCCAAAGAAGAACAACATCCCTGCCGCAATAATGGTAGTAACGTTGGAGTCGACGATCGCCGAAAGCGCCCGGTCATAACCGGCATTGACAGCCGCCGCCAGCGGTTTGCCGTTCTCCAGCTCCTCGCGGATCCTTTCATTAATAAGAACGTTAGCGTCGACCGCCATACCCAGCGTCAAGGCCAGACCGGCGATACCCGGCAAGGTCAGCGTTACCTGAGAACCGGGCAACATGGCATTCAGGAAA
>JAAXVU010000179.1 GCA_013335325.1 Candidatus Omnitrophota bacterium
TGGGATGATTACAATGCGCTGGTGAAGAAGCTGGGCGCGTGAGTCGGTAGCCTATAACCACAGGTCGATAACGTCGATAAGGTCTGGAGGTCGGGTGTTGGCTATGACCTTAAAAACAACATAGACCTCATCGACCTGCGTTGTTTTGAGAATAAGGGACAGGCACTTTGTGAATGCTCCTTCGGAGTAGGATCAAAGTGCCTTTTTTTATAATTACCTCGGCAGCTCCCGGAGCTGCGGAATTTTCTTTCGTCGAGCCTTGTTTTGTCAGCTCCCGGAGCTGCCGAGGTAGGGGGTATCCGGTGTGCCGCCTACGAATTTCAAAAGAGTCGAGTATTGGGAAAGAACCAGGTCAGTTGATAAATGGAGATACATATGCAGACAAATAAAGCCAGGGCGCCTGTATTGGCGTTGATCTATTCGGTATTGATCGCGGGACTTGGGCAAGTTTATGCAGGGCGCCTGCTTCGCGGGATCAGCTTTCAAGCGGTAGTTCTCTTTATAAATCTACAGATTGCCTGGACGATGGTCTATCCGTCGACAAAGAACGTTCCTCCCTGGATGACAGTGCTTTCCCTTCTGGTCCTGGCCGTCAATGCGGTTGACGCCTTTCTATGCGGACAGCGTGCCAATATAAAGGAGGCGCTGGATCTGAAGGATGGCTTTGTTAAGTTGAATAAGCCGACTGTCATTTTTGCGGTGGTGGTGTGTACGGTGGGTCTTTTAGTGTCTATATTATCCCGGGCTTTTATAGTGGTCCCTTTTCGCGTGCCAGGGGACTCGATGGCAGACACTCTAAAGAGTGGAGATAGAGTCTTTGTCAATAAAAGGATTTATAAGGCAAAAGAACCGGGCCGAGGAGATGTGATAGCGTTCAGGAGTCCACGAGAGCCGAGAAAAATAGTAATAAAGCGTGTTGTGGCAACCGGAGGGGATTCGCTCGAGATAAAGGATGGCAAGCTATATGTGAATGGGCAGGCTTTTGAGCAGGAGCCGATGAAGAGTATTCATTATTCTAATGCGGGTGTGTTGGGCGGGGCGGGTCAGAAGATCTCCGTGCCGGCGAACAGTTATTATGTTTTGGGGGATAACAGCAAGTCCAGTCTTGATAGCCGTTACTATGGGCCTGTGCCTAGGGCGAATGTCATTGGCAAGGCCTATAAAATATACGAGCCCATTGAACGTGCGGGTGAAATTAAATGAGCAGCGGGGGAGATTACGGAATAGCGGATGTCATCACCATATTTACGCCGGGCTGACGCGGAGGGGGGGCATTTGCATAGAATATGGCTTGGTCCATGATAGTACAGGGTGCGTTGCATTAAGGCGTATTTTTGTGCTTTGTACCGAGGGGGACTGATATGAATCATTGGGTTGATTGCTTGGGTTGTTTTATAGGTATTTTCATGATGTTTTCATGCAAATGGTTGGCAAAGGAAATAATTTGGCAGCAAAATAAATTGTTTGGTTTAAAATTGAATCAAAGCTGCACAGGCTATACAGCGTTTGTTGTGTTTACTGTGGGTTTCTTGATTTTGACTTTGAATGCATTTATGGTTTTTGGAGTTACTAAGTTACATGCTTAGATTACAGGTACCTTTTCCCCATTCCCGCCGGGAGGGGGGCACATTAGTCACGCATTGAATATTAAGCGGTCGAGGTAGTGGTTCGCTGGTAACGTCTGCCGTGAGACGTCTTACGCTTATCACACAGGCGGTCCTTCGTCGCCCTAGGACGATGGTTTCCTCGGGATGTCGGGAGCTCAAGGTGACGTGTTCGCCTGGTATCGTGGCGCATCCACCCGCTGACCGCTGACTTTGGCCCCGGCCACTGTAATACTTCCTTTCTTTTTTCGACCAATAGACATGAAAACGACTTTACTTCTAGCGATCATGACAGGAGTGTGCCTCATGAGCCCAATGCCGTCCCTAGCCGACCAGCCGCAGCCTGACCCTGGTCCCGACCTAAAGACCGCCACCTTCGCCGGCGGATGTTTCTGGTGTATGCAGCCGCCGTACGACCGGCTGGAAGGCGTGGTCTCTGTCACTGTAGGGTACACCGGCGGAAATGTGCCCAACCCGACTTACGAACAGGTCTCCACCGGAAGGACCGGGCATGTGGAAGCCGTGCAGGTGGTTTATGACCCCCCTAAGGTTGCTTACCGTGATCTGCTAAGGATATTCTGGCGCAGCATCGATCCTATCGACACCGGCGGACAGTTCGCCGACCGCGGCAGCCAGTACCGCACGGCCATCTATTATCACGACGAGGAACAGCGCGCGGAGGCCGAACGCTCCAAGCAGGAGATACGATCCGCCAGCCGTCTGCATGGCACTTTCGCCACCTTGATACTGCCGGCCAAACCGTTCTATCCGGCGGAAGAGTATCACCAGAGCTATTACAAGAAGAACGCCGCACACTACAACGCCTACCGCGCCGGTTCCGGCCGCTCCGATTACCTCAAGAAGACCTGGGGGACCGGGGAGGCGGGGCATTGAGCGGGACAGTCAGATAATATTCAAATCTTCCAGGTCGATAACGTCGATAAGGTCTACGCGGTCGGGTGAGGGGCAGACCTGATAGACGTCATCGACCTTGTCGACCTGTTGCAGCCAGGTCAGTATGACTGGCGCTGTTAGGCTGGCGGCCTCTCGGGAATGATCCAATTTCTACCTACGACTGTATCAGTAGACAGGTCGATTAACAGGTCCCGGGACTGATGGTATATTTTCTATACAATGACGGATTTCGAATACGCTGAACTCGCTGGATAAAGAAGCCGGTCGCCTTGGAGTGACCAGACAATCGGTTATCAAGGTGCTGATCGCAAAACATTTTCAGCCGTCTTCTTGAAGCCTTCCCGGCGAAAATCCGCTATTAGTGCTGTCCAATCTTCCTCGTCTCTAATATAATCCCGGCATGTGGTTGGTGCTGGCATTTGTCACAGCTTTTCTTACCTCCCTGCAGGATGTGGTGGCCAAGACCGTCTCCGGACGGGTGAGCCCCTATGTCATGGCCTGGGCCTGGATGTTCTTCTCTATTCCCGTGCTGTCTCTGGCGCAGATCGGCCAGAAGCCGGTCGTGCTCGGCCCTTTGTACTGGCCGGCGCTTTTGGGCAATGCCGCCACACTTACGGTCTCGTCGGTGCTGATGTTCAAGGCGATCAGCGCGGCCGAGTTGTCGCAGAGCGTGCCGCTCTTGTCTTTGACGCCACTGTTCCTCCTCGTTACTTCGCCTATCATCGTGCACGAAATGCCACATCCGGCGGGGATCGCCGGAGTGCTCCTCATCGTGGTCGGGTCGTATCTGCTTTTTCTGGACCGTTCCAAGGGCGGATTGTGGACGCCGTTCAAGACCCTGCTTCGGATGCGCGGCAGCCGCTACATGCTGATGGTGGCGTTCATCTTCAGCATCGGCGGCAACCTCGACAAGGTGGGGACGCTCAATTCCTCGCCGGCCTTTTGGGGGCTCACGCTTAACAGCCTGGTCGCCGTGACGCTGGGCGTCCTGGTCCTCATCAAGGTGCCAGACGTCCGGGCCCAGGTCAGGAAACACTGGAGACATTTACTCGCCGTCGGCACGCTGATGGCGTTCATGATGCTGACGCAGATGACCGCCATCACCATGACCCAGGTGCCGTATCTCATCGCCATCAAGCGCA
>JAAXVU010000037.1 GCA_013335325.1 Candidatus Omnitrophota bacterium
GGCCAAAGCTAAGACCCATTAGCGCCATGCCGATGCACAGGAACAAAAGCATAAGCCCCAGGTTCGCCCCTTCTCCGGTGCCCATGGTCGCCGTCGCCAGGAACCGCTGGAATGTCAGCCCGAACACGACGATCCCGGCGGTCACGATCAAAAGGACAATACGCCGACCGTATTTATCGGCCAGCCAGCCGGCTACCGGCACCATCCCGGCGAAGAAGAGCACCGACATTAATTGCAGGACCAGAAAGCTCCGATAGCCGATACCCAGGAAACCCAACTGCGTCGAACCGATGGCGTAGGACAGTATCCAGGTGGTCATCAAATAAAACAGCCCGTAAGTGGCGAGCATTATGAATGTTCCCAGCACAAGCTCCCGCAGATTGTTGCGAAAGACCTCCAGCAAAGGCGTGCGCACCTTCTCGCCACGGGCCACGGCCCGGGCAAAGACCGGCGTCTCGTCGAGCTTGAAGCGCACGTACAGCCCGACGGCCACCATCAGGAACGACGCCAGGAACGGGATCCGCCAGCCCCAGACCAGAAAGTCGCTTGCGAGCTGCGCCTGCGCCGAATTGTAATTGAAAAGACTGGTAAGCAGAAGAAAGAACCCGTTGGCCAGGATGAACCCTAACGGCGCGCCCAGCTGCGGCCACATGGCGGCCCAGGCCCTTCTGCCGTCGCGGGCGGTCTCGGTCGCCAGAAGAGCAGCGCCCGACCACTCGCCGCCCAGTCCCAGCCCCTGACAGAAACGTAACACCGTAAGCAACGCCGGAGCGATGAGGCCGATCTGCATCACCGTCGGCAGAAGGCCGATAAGGAAGGTAGCGATCCCCATGGTCAGAAGCGAACCGACCAGGGTAGCCTTGCGCCCGATGCGGTCGCCGAAATGTCCGAACAGCACCGAACCTATCGGCCGTGCCACAAACGCCACGCCGAAGGTGGCCATCGATGCCAAAAGGGCCGCTCCCGTATCGCTCTTGGGAAAGAACAAGAGCGGGAAGACCGAGACCGCGGCCGTGGCATAGATATAGAAATCGTAGAACTCTATCGTGGTCCCGATCATGCTGGCTATAACGATGCGCCGGTGGGGCACCGTAGACCCGCCATCCGCCCCGGCGTTTCCGGCAATATTATTCGGCAAGAAGCCCTCCTGGTAATTCTGATGATCTTTCCGACGGACAAACTGCTCCCCGGCCCGCCGTCTTAGGCAGTACCAGGCGACCTTTTGATCAAAAGCTGACCGAGACCGCCAACATAAGCCGGCGCTCTGACAGCTTGTCATTTCCCAATGTTTCGCCGTAACTGACGTTTAACGAGGCGACATCACCCATGCCGGCAGACAAGCCCAACTCTTCCCAGACGCTATGCTTCGCCACTCCTTCTACGGGGGTGTCGTAGTAAGCGCCTGGAACGCCAGAGAAGCCGGTTACGACAGTTCTATCGCCTCCCGCAAACTCACGGTTGAACAATAACTTATAATACAACCAGGCCTTGTAGCGTTTCGTCTCCAGCCATGTCGCGATCCGACCGCCCCAACCGCCTGCAATCGAGCGCATTCTCTGCTCTCCCACCTCGGCTGCCAGGTTACCGGCCCCGGTCTCCACATAGTCGTTCACGCTGCTTTCTAAATACCGGACCTGGAATAGCGGTCCGACAGAAAACATCGGCATTTTAAAGTCGTACCCTCCGGCAAGACGTCCGACACGCTGAAACGCTTTAGCCTTGCCTTCAGCTACAGTATGCAAAGCACCTGCGTTGATGGCCCGGCTGTATCCGTATCCCAGGCGCGAGAAGGCCGCCACAGCGTCGATATATGCGCCGGCATTAGCGCCGGCAGACAAAAACAAAGCGCTGGTTGAGCTCTTTACGTCCATATCACCCCGCGCATCCCCAAATTCTGCCCGGGCCTCGCCATAATCGACGGCCGTGCCCAGAGTCAGATGCTCCATGATCCGCCAATCTATGCCGTTCGTAAAATTACAGACGCTGCGATCGTAACCGATCTGGTTGGTTGTCCGCTGCGCCGCAGCCTGTCCCTTGCCTGCGGCCGAGAACACACTGACGCTGTCGGTTAAAGCAGCACGCCTTTCACCCCAACCCGCATCCGACAGATACCGTGATACCTGGCCGAACATCTGGGCCAAGGAATACGACTCACCGGCGGCATCCCAAGCCGAACTTACAGGCCAGCGGGACAGTCGGACGTCCGTGGCACCGGGCGCCCTCCCCATGCGGTCCGAATTTAAATGCCCGGCGATATTCGACATTGCCCCTTCCACCAGCGCCGCTGCCGTGTCGGTCATGGAAGACAGGAAACCAAGCCCCACGCGCTCCAAAGCGTTCCTCTGGTCGGACGGATCCGCCATCGAGTTTATCTGGGTCGTGGCGGTGCCAAAATTACCGCCCACCAGGCTCTGCCACTTGTCCATTTGCCGGGCCACTCCCAATTGAAGCTCGGTCTGACCGACCGCCTCCAGCCTAATCGGCAACACCACGATCGCGCCATTCCGGGCCAGGAACAGGAACCTGCCCGGGAGCCCGATGTTGGAAGAATTGACCAGCCCGGTCGACATATTGGAATCCACGAACGACCCTGCCACCCCGGAGCCGGGCAGCAAATAAACAGTACCCGCCGTCTGGGTACCGTCGGAGAACCCTGCCCGAACCGCACTGCCGCTCTCAGCCTGCCACTGGATATTCTTGTAATTGAATTCAATATCGAAATTCCCGCTGCCCAGGTCAGAGCGATCGATTATGACCAGCTGAAAATTGTTAAGTTTGTCCACCTTGCGGTCAAAATATCCCACGTCCGGCCAGTCCACAATAAAAGCTGCGCGCCCGTCCACAGTGGTCGTCCCGTAGGCCACCACATTCCCTGTCCGAGTATCGACATCGGCCATGTATGGGGCAAGAAGTTGGCGGCCGTTCACTGCCGTCAAGCCGTTGGGATCAAAGTTGCCTGGCATGTTGTTGGTGAACTGAATATTGCCGTTGTTTACTACGTAGATCGAGCTTTGGGAATGTCCCAGAAAATTGACCGTGAAGCCCAGAGGGATGGCGGCGGTAAAGGCGTCGTCATTCCCGGCCAGAAGATTGGCGACGGGATTCGTGCGCACGGTGTCGGCGATAACCATCCCGCCAGACGCCATAAATACAGCCAGCGCGAGTCCGGCCAATGGAAGTAACGATCGTTTTTTAACTTGGCTGGTCACAAGGCAATATTACTACAAGAGCCGGCTATCAATAATCGATTTTCAGATTAAGATGGGGGCCCCGCGTCATTGATACATTATGGAAATGCGGCCGTAATGGACCCGTCACCGGGACGGACTACTGGCAAGCGGCTAAACCCGCCCCGAACCCGCCATCTAATGCCCCGGCCAGAAAACATGCCACTTTAGAATTCCAAGGAACCTGTCTCTTTAATTATCACGACGGTACCGACGGGAATGAACTCGTAGAGCTCCTCGACATCTTCGTTCTTCATCCGCACACAACCCTTGGACACCGACTGTCCGATCTGTTCGGGGAAGATCGTGCCGTGGATCCCGAACTGGGGCTTGTCAAAACCCAGCCAGCGCGTTCCCAGGTAATTCTCCGGCGAGCCTCCCGGGATGACCACGCCCTTGTGGAACCATGTCGGATACGGATAGCGGGACTGGATAAAGAAGACCCCCAAAGGCGTCTGCGCCTCGGACTTGCCCGTCGACACCGGGTATTCCTTGATCAGCCGGTCTCCGGTCTTAAGATACATCCGGTTAAGCGTCTTGTCGATCTCGATCACAAAGGGCTGGTCCCAGACCCACAATTTCCAGCCGATCTTGAGAAAACTGCCCTGCAGGTCGTTAAGCTCCCGGATCAACTCCACCGTCGTCCCCTGGCTGCGCGCGATCTTCCTTAGCGTGTCGTCCGGGCGGACAATATATACGACCGCCTGGGAGCGGGAGTAGACGTAACTTAGAGGATCCCGGCGGTAATTCGGATAGATCCTGAGCTTGCTTTCCTTGCGGGGAAAACGGGAATAGACCAGGCCTTCGCGGTAACGGTGGATATTGAGGTCAGGCCGATCGGTCAGACACAGCCTGCGGGCGGTATCCTGATCCAGAAGCCGGGCGTGCACTTCGCCAGTGCAAAGGAAGAGAAGGAAGCAAACGAAGATCATCCTGCGCATATGGGTCTTAATATATCACTGATCGATCTCTTTGTCTGCCGGAAGGGGGAAGAATAAACCCGGATTTTGCTAACGAAAATCCGGGGTAAAGCGGGTAACGCGGTGACCTGCCAGGTGCGAATTGTCCCGAGGCAGCGCGGGTCGGTCAGTGCGGCTGGACCCGGCCATCTTTCAAATGGATCTGGCGCTGCGCCAGTTGGGCAAAGTCCGGCTCGTGGGTCACCAGAATAACGGTGGTCTTCTTCTGACTGTTTACGTCGCTAAAGATCTTCATGACAATATCGCCGTTAACGCTGTCCAGGCTGCCGGTCGGTTCGTCCGCAAATAAATATTTCGGCTCCATGATAAGCGACCGAGCAATGGCCACCCGCTGCTGTTCGCCGCCGGAAAGCTGCCGCGGCAGCCGATGCGCCTTGTCCTTAAGGTCGAATTGTTCCAGCAGCGCTTCCGCGGCCGGCCGGCGCTGTTCCTTCTTGCCCTGCTTCACAGTCGGCATCAGCACATTCTCTACGGCGGTCAGCTCCGCGATCAAGTAATGGAACTGAAAAACGAAACCCATTTCCTGGTTTCTGAACAGGTACAGTTCCTCGGAACTTATGCCTTGCAGATCCCGACCGGAAATTTCGATCTTCCCCTCGCTGGGAGTGTCCAGACTGCTTAACAGGTACAGCAAGGTGCTTTTGCCCGATCCGGAGCGTCCGGTCAAGGCCACAAATTCACCGTCCTTAATCTCCAGGGAGATGTCGGTCAGCACCCGGGTGGCCGGCGTGCCGATCTCTTTTCCGATGTGCCGGGCAATAATTGCCATCCTAGGCTCCTGAGCGGATAATTTCTATGGGAGTAAACTTGCTGGCGGCCCGGGCCGGCAGGATGCTGGCCAATGTCGACGATAATAGCGACAACAACAAGGCCTGGATGTAGATCCCGGCAGAAAGCGAGATGTGCAATCGTGCCCGGGGATCGTAGGTGAGCCCTCCCGAGAATGGCACGGTTTGCAGATACAGGCATACAAAATATCCAAAGATAAGCCCGAGTACGCCTCCGCAGATACCGATAATCAGCCCCTGCGAGAAAAACAGCATGATCACATCGAAGGTGTCGTAGCCCATGGAACGCAAGATAGCGATGTCCTGCCGCTTTTGCGTGACGGTCATGTTCAGGATGTTATAGATCCCGAAACCCGCCACAATAATAACCGTCATGGTCATGGTCCAGCGCAGTACCGTCTGCAATTTCATCACCGAGAGGATGCTGGCGTTCTGCTGGTCCCAGCTTTCCGTGCGCTCCGGCGCGATACTGGACCAGTTGCGGGCGATAGCTCCGGCCTGGCTGTAATCTTTCAGCCGTACGCCGATCTCGTTCACCTGATTGGGCGTCCCGTTGATCTTCTGGACGTCATTCAGCGACCCGTAGGCCTGCAGATCGCTGGCTCGGTTCCCTGTCAGAAAGCGGCCCACGACCTTGAACGGCACCGGCGGGTTGGTCTTGACCGCGACCAGGAGCGTTTGGCCGAGGCCCGCCCCCAGCCGCTTCATCAGTTCGTCGCCTAGAATGATCCGATTTCCGCCGACACCGATATCACTGAACTGGCCTTCGATCATGTACTCGGCCACACTGGTAACTTTCCCCTGCTGCCCGGGATCACAGCCGATCAGGTTGGCGGATACGGAATACTTGGATAAAGTAAACAGCGCCGGAGCGGTCAGAAGCGGCGAGAAAGCCTCGACCCGCGGATCGGCCTTCAGCCGTTCGTACCAGCTTTGGGGATTCTGGATCCCCAGGTAACCCTCCACTCCCGACGGCGGCGACAACCAGAATACGTGCCGGAACTGCCGGCCGTAGAACGCCCCGTCCAGTTGATGCTCCGTCAGATAATCCTGCCGGGCCTGGATATGGATCTGGGCCGCATTGTTGACCAACTGCTGGATCATGAAGCCCTGGAACCCCATAAAAAATCCGGAGACCGCCACGTAAGCCATGGATCCCAAAAACACTCCCAGCAGGGTCAGCAAAGTCTGCTTCTTGCGCTCCAACAGGTACCGGATGGCCAGATAGATCACTTGTTCAAGTCCTTTCGGATAAGGACCCGGTCGCCGGCCTGCAAGTCGCCCGACGTGATCTCGGCCTGTTCTTTATCCATGATCCCGGCCGTCACTTCCACCCGTTTGGGGATACCCGGGCCGCGCTTGCGCCAAAGATACCGGCCCCGCTCCAACGCCGCGACCGGAGCTATCAGCGCGTTCTCGTGCGCCCTTATCTGGATGGCCACATCCCCGGTCATGTCCGGCAAGATGCTGAATGGCAAACCGGAAACAATAATGCGGGCCAGGAAATTGCTGTTATTGGAATAGACCGACTCCACCCTGCCGTCGTAATTCTGTCCGCGGATAGTATCCAGGCTGATCCTGACTTTCTGCCCGGCCTGTACCTGCAAAGCCCCCTGCTGTTCCAAAGAAACCACTAAATAGCGCTCACGCAAGTCCACCAGCGAGAGCGCCGAACCCTGCGGATAAATATTCTCACCGACTTTAAAAGGAAGAAATGTCACTGTCCCGTCGAAGGGAGCCTGGAAGACCCGGGAGTCGATCTTGATGAGCGGGTCATCTTTCTTGACCGTATCGCCTTCTTTCACATACAGCTCCGACACCGTGCTGATCAAACCCGGACGCAACTGATAACTATGGCTGGCCGTCACCGTGCCGATGCCGTAAACCGATTCGACGATCGTGCCGGTCTGCAAAGGCTCGGACAATATTCCGGCTGACTGCGTCTGGATGCGGCCGACCCACCATACACCGGCGATCACTATTATACCGATCGCCGCGCTCCAGAAACGATGCCGGACGACCCAGGTCAATATAAGCCGCAGTGCATGCATGTTAATCCATTCCAGTTACAGTCCTATTTGCTTGATAACGTCCCCGATCTTCTCGGCGGAAAGCCGGAACTGGTCCTTTTCCAGGGCCGAAAGTTTAATCCTTAAACTTTCCCGGACACCGCCTTTATTCACTACTGCCGGCAGGCTCAGATATAAGTCCCTTATTCCCAGATAATCCGTAATTAAATTGGAGACCGGCAAAACCGCGTTCTCGTCGTGCAAGATCGCCCGCGTTATCCTCACCAGGGACAGGCCGATGCCGTATGAAGTCTCCCCCTTTTTCTCGATTATCCTGTAAGCAGACCCTTTCACTTCCGCCGCGATAGTCTCCATTTCAGCTTTGGGATCACAGGCAGCCGCTTTCCGGCATATCGAGCAATAGTTCTCGAACAACACCCCTCCGACGGTAGTGTTGCTCCATACGGGGAATTCACTGTCACCATGCTCGCCTAAGACATATCCATGGACATTGTGGGGATCGATCCGGCAGCGCTGGCCTATAAGGAAACGGAAACGCGCCGTATCCAGAACCGTGCCGGACCCGATCACTTCCCGCGCCGGCTTCGAGGAGAATTTATAAGCTGCATACGACAGGACATCCACCGGGTTGGTCACCACCAGATACACTGCAGCAGGCGCATATTTGACGACTTCAGCAATGATGGCCCGGTATACTTCTACGTTGTCCTTAACCAGGCTGAGCCGGGATTGCCCGGGCTGTTGTTTCTTGCCCGCCGTGATCACTACCAGTTCCGAACCCTTGATGTCCGCATAGTCTCCGGCGATAACCTCCACGGGCGAAACGTACGGCGCCCCGTGCGAAAGGTCCATGACCTCTCCTTCCAGGCGCTTCTTGTCCATATCCGTAATGACCAGGCTCCTTACCAACCCTGACATAATGAGGGCGTAGGCATAACGCATGCCTACATTACCGCAGCCAATAATGGAAACCTTGGGATTTAACTCGTTAACTTGGCTCACGAGTATATGTTACGGATATATAAGTAATGCAGCAATTATACCGGGGTATAATAGCGGCGCTGGTATCCTTCAATGTCAGCGCCTCAACGATGCCGTAAGCTCAGCTTCTTCCAGAGCAGCTTCAAGCCCTCGAACCAAAGCAGGCTTAGAACT
The DNA here is from genome assembly GCA_013335325.1 of Candidatus Omnitrophota bacterium. Lineage (GTDB taxonomy): Bacteria > Omnitrophota > Gorgyraeia > Zapsychrales > Fredricksoniimonadaceae > JAAXVU01. The sequence goes on from JAAXVU010000037.1 coordinate 8,181, forward strand.
CCTCCCGCCAGGGCCAGGCCTAACCTAGATACGGTTATAGGAAGAAAATGAAATAAAGACCGCAAGAAGGGCACGTACAAGACTGCTGCCAGCGCCAGCAACATGCCTCCCATCATCCACCAGACCACCCGGTCCGTGACCTTCACGATAGCGATCATATTCTTCGACCAGGATAAATTGGTCAGGATCAGCATGATATTGGAGAACACCAGGGTGGTAAACGCCAGCGTACGGCATTCATTGTCGCTCATCCGGACAGATAAAGCGTAAACATAGACCGTAAACACCACCGCCAGCACGCTGATCCCCTGCAGCAGGCTCACGATAAAGGTATTCTGCTTGAACAAGGATTCTTTCAGGCTCCGAGGCGGACGATACATAATGTCCTTTTCTTCCGGGACCGATTCAAAGACAGTGGAACAGGCTGGATTGATAATGAGCTCGAGAAAGGCAATGTGCGCAGGCATGAGCACGATCGGCATATTAAACAGCACCGGCAAGAGCGACATCCCGGCGATCGGCACATGGACCGCAAAGGTATACGCGACCGCTTTCTGCAGATTGTCGAAGATCCGGCGCCCCATCCGTACCGCGTTCACGATCGAGGCAAAGTCGTCGTTCAAGAGCACCAGCGCCGACGACTCCCGCGCCACATCCGTGCCGCGTTCCCCCATGGCGATACCGATGTTGGCGGCCTTGAGAGCCGGCGCATCGTTGACACCGTCGCCGGTCATGGCCGTGATCTCGCCGTTGGCCTTGAACGCATTCACGATCGCCAGCTTCTGCTCCGGTACCACCCGCGCGAAAACATTCACCGACATTATCCGCTCGCGCAATTCTTCCGGCGACAGGGACTCGAGTTCAGCGCCTGTTATGACCAGTTCGGGATCGACCAGGCCGATCTCCCGGGCAATATGCACGGCGGTGGCCGGATAATCGCCGGTGATCATCACCACCCGGATCCCGGCCGCCTGCGCCTCTTTTACTGCCCCGGGCACGGTAGGCCGCACCGGATCGATAAACCCTAACAGCCCGACCAGTTCAAACTTGAAAGCATGCTGGAGCTCGGGAAGATCGCTCTTTCTGAACACCGCCTTGGCCACCCCCAGGATCCGCAGCCCTCGGCCGGCCATTTCCTCGATCGCGCCTGTCAACTCGCCCTGCGCTGCCTCGGCCAGATGACAAAGCCCAGCCACCGCCTCCGGCGAGCCCTTGGCCGCCACCACAAACTGTTCATGGTCGGGCGCTTCCCAGACATGCGACATCGCGATAAGCTCCCTGGACAACGGGTACGCCTTCACCAGCGACCAGCTGTGATGAATATGCTCGGTGCCCTCCAGGTAAATATTGCCCACCTGCTTGATGGCTTTCTCGATCGGGTCAAAAGGATCAGCCTGGCTGGCCAGGATACCGTTCTCGATCAGCTCATGCGCCTCCTCCGCCAGTCTTTGGGACTTGTCCGCGCCGACGTCATGGAACTTGCCTTTAACATACAGCACCGACAGCCGCATTTTATTGAGCGTGAGCGTGCCGGTCTTGTCCGTGCATAACACCGTCGCTGCGCCCAAGGTCTCCACCGCATAAGTATGCCGGGTCAAGACCTGATTTTTCGACATCCGCCACGCACCCATCGTCAAAAATATCATCAAGACAACCGGCAGTTCCTCCGGCATCATCGCCATCCCCAGCGTCAAGCCCGACAGCACCCCCTGGATCCAGTTCCCGCGCGTCAGTCCGTACACCAGGACCACCAGCACGCACAAAACCAGCCCGATGAAGAAGAAGAGCCGGACCAGCCTGCCGGTCTCTTTCTTAAGAAGCGTCTCTTCCTCGGCGATACCTTGCAGCGCCTTGCCGATCTTGCCCAGCTCGGTCCTCGCGCCGGTCAAGGAAACCCGGGCCAACCCGCTCCCCGCGATGACCATTGAACCCGAATATACGAAAGGCAGATCGTCTCCGCCGGGACGCTGCGCGGCCTGTTTGCCGTCCCACTGCGACTTGCGGACCGGGACCGATTCTCCCGTCAAAAGCGACTCGTCGACCAGCAGATCGGAACAGGCCAGGACCACCGCGTCCGCCGGTATGCGGTCGCCTTCGCGGAGCACGATCACATCCTCCCTGACAACCTCGCGGCCGGCAATGCGCCGCTGATCGCCGTCGCGAATTACCAGGGCCCGGGGACTGGAAAGGTCGCGTAACGCCTCCAGGGCCGACTGCGTCTTTTGCTCCTGATAGAAGCTCATGCCGATCACCACAAACACGAAAGACATAAGCATCAAGGCATCCCGGGGCTCGCCCAGGAACAAATAGATCGTCCCGCTGCCGATCAGCAGAAGCAGCATCGGCTCGCGTAAGATACCGAGAATAATGGCGACAAAATTCTTCTTTCTCTGCGACGGCAGTTCGTTGAAACCGTCCTCTTGAAGGCGCGCTGCCGCCGCCGGGACTGACAAGCCGTTAATGTTTTGCGGATCTTCCATAGGGCATTCCGATATATCGCGCCGATGACATATTCATATATTTTCAACTATCATTTTATTGTATTACCTGCCGGAATGACTGCAATGCTACCAAAGTCTAGTCAGGCGGGGCTGACCGCCCGCTTACCGCGGGAACAAAATATGTGCGACCCGCCGTCAGATGGCAAAGCAAAAGCCCGCGCGGACTTATCGAGCAACGAGGGCGGCAGAGACAAACTTCGCACCTTATAATGGAAAACCAGATCAGGCCGGCGCCGTGATCGAACAGGATCCCGGGCAGGTGTTGCAAATAAAAAGGCCCGGGCCCGATCTTCGTGAAATAATGACTCCAGATGAATACGCACCTTTTGCTCCATATCATAGGTTTTTACCTTCTCGTCGCGGCCGGCGAGACTATTAACGGGATCATCAGAACGGTCTATCTCAATAAACGTCTGGGAATACGGACGGCAAAAAGAGTGTCCCTTCTGCCCGCCTTACTGCTTTGCCTGGGCATCTGTTATTTCTACGTCCCCCTACTCGGTCTCACCTCAGACACCGGCCACCTGATCCTCGGCGCCTCCTTGTCGGTCTTCATGCTGATCTTTGATATTGTCCTGGGACGATGCGTCATGAAAGCCAGCTGGCCCGCCATTCTGAATGAATTCAATATTCTTAACGGCAACCTGCTGGGATTAGGTGTGATCGTTATGGCACTCTGCCCGCTTTTGGCTTCCAAGCTACCACGCGGGGCTTGGTGAGGAGTGAAATGGCAGGCGCCCAGTAAAAAATCCGCTTACGAACGCTGGACGGATGAACAGCGGTTAGCAGGAGAATTAAAAGCCAGGTCTGTTACTGGGAGAAAGTTAAAAACAGCAAGCCCAGACGACTCGAGCTGTCATTGACCAGCTGATCGCCTGAACTCCTTATTGAAGTTTTTATCTATACGACAATTTTGAGCGCTACACCTTACAGCGATCCAATTGCTTGGATGCCAAAAGATTTCTCAAAGTTTCTTCCGTCGTTTGATTCTTTGGGCCAATAACGATTTCCTGCAATGGGCAAACATTTTTATCATCTATAAATGGCATCTAAAAAAAGACTTTAGAACGTTACTTCTTGATACAAATTTCATACTGTCGAATTTTCCAGTAATCCTTAAGCCTTGATCATTCCATGAAATTGTTGGCGTATAGAATATTCGCCATTCCCTCTCTTCTGAAAAACCCGGATTCTTTAAACCCGGATTTTGCAATGCAAAATCCGGGATGACCTCGCCCCGAGCCTCGCTTCGCGAGGCCGGGGCTTGGTCCCGGAAACGCCAGAGGCGTTTCTCGGGATAAAGCCGGTAAATGCAGGCATTTGCCGCACGACCCCTTCGGGTCAAATTTTGGGGTTATCATGCCTGAGGCGTACCATGAAATATGAAACTGTCAATATCGTATTTCATGGTATGCCAAATCAAGAAAAGACCCGCGCTCCGACGCTATATCGAAGCGGGGGCTTGCGCCGCCTTTTCCAATTCTAATTGACGACAAGTATGTGGCGGGAGGCGCTCCGGATATGCGCACGGAACGACCAGGTTCGAACTTGTTCGCTCGTCCGGCGTTACACCTGCTTCTGGTAGTTCGGCGCTTCCCGAGTGATGATTATGTCGTGTGGATGCGACTCTGCCTTGCCCGCTTCCGTGATCCTCACAAATTGTGCTATTGTCCGCAGCTCTTCGATATTCCCTGCGCCAACGTAACCCATGCCGCGTCTCAAACCGCCTATATACTGATGAATGACCTCTCTGAGCGGACCTTTGTACGGCACCATGCCTTCCATACCTTCAGGCACCAGATCGTTCTTTCCCTGATTATAACGTTCGCGAGAACCTTTATTACTTTCCATCGCTCCCAACGATCCCATGCCCCGGTACACTTTGTACTGCACCCCCTGATGGAAACGAAACTCGCCCGGACTTTCCTTCGTGCCGGCGAGCATGTTGCCCATCATGACCGAATGCGCCCCTGCGCCGATAGCGATCGGTATATCTCCCGAAAACTTCAATCCGCCGTCCGCGCAAACAGGAACGCCAAACTTTGCGGCCACTTTAGAGCATTCGTAAATTGCACTGACTTGCGGCTTGCCGATCCCGGCGATGATACGGGTGGTGCAAATAGACCCCGGCCCCTGCCCGACCTTCAGACCATCCGCCCCCGCGCGGCACAGCCGCTGCGCGGACTCAGGCTCGGAAATGTTCCCGGCCAAAACGTCGATATCATACCGTTTCTTGAGCAGCTTGAGCGTCTCGAGTACGCCCTTGGAATCGCCGTGCGCAGTGTCGATGATCACCAGGTCGACTTTCTCGCTCACCAGCTTTTCCACGCGCTCGAAGGCGTCATCATAAACTCCGATCGCCGCGCCAACTCTGAGACGGCCGTCGCGATCGATATTAAAAGACTTGGAATCACCAAATAAAATACGCTTAACATCGCTGAAGGTATACAAGCCTGCGACTTTCCCATCCTTATCTACCAGCGGCAGAGCTTTCTTCTTGCCTTCTTTCATCAGCCGATAAGCCTCACGCAAGCCGGTACCCGGATCGGCAGTGATCAGCTTCTTGGTCATGACCTGTTTAGCCTTCAGGGAATGATCTTCGCAGAAGTCAAAATCGTTCTTGGTCAGAACCCCCACCAGATGATGATTACTATCAATGATCAGAAAGGAATGAAAATTGAATTCCCGCTCTTTTTTATAGGCGAGGATCTCGCCAATAGAAACGTTCTCCTCGAAACAGATCGGCTTATCAATGAAACCGTTCAGGTGGTATTTAACCCTGGCGACCTGCGCCGCCTGCTCCTGCGCGCTCAGGTTCTTGTGGATGATGCCGATGCCGCCGAGCTTGGCGATCTCTATCGCCATCTCAGCCTCGGTGACAGTATCCATCGCCGCACTGACTATAGGGATCTTCAACCCAACATTCTTGGAAAACTTCGATTCGACATTGATATTGTCCGGCAGGACCTCGGAGTATCCGGTCGTCAAACGGACATCGTCATAAGTCAGAGCAATGCCCTGGTTGCCGATCTTTCTGAAGAAACCGTCGCGTTTGGCGATCAGTTTTCGTTTAACGTCTTGCGTCAGGATACCCTTAGATTGATCCATGAAACCCCCAGGTTTGATGAAGATGAATATAAGAAAGCCGCGCGACGCCTTCTCCTTATTTAGAGCCAGCGCCACAAGATAGAAATTGAAAGATCGTTATTGTTGTTGATGAATGATGATAAGTATATGTTCAATACACTTATTATGCAAGTTGATTACTGCCCGGCCATGCGAACTAAACGCAGAGCTTATACCCCTGGCCCTGCATCTGCTGGCGGTGATCTTTACCGAATGAGCGGCGGGAGGAAGAAGTCGGGGCCTTTTTGATATCATCCATGCCCTAACGCAAGCCTGCCGATCACAGAATATCAGACCTGCAATGAATCCTTTACCTTCTGCAAGAGCGCATCTCCGTCGAATGGCTTAATGAATATGCCATCCGCCAACTTGTTACATAACCTGTCGATGCCTACCATGCCGGAAAGAATAAAGACCAAACACTGAGGATTTACATCTTTCGTCATCCTGCACAGATCCAATCCATTTAAGCGGCCCATCTTGTAATCAAAGAAGCAAACATCATATGTCTTCTCTTTAATAAAGATCTCCGCCTCACCGACATCCGCCGTATCAACAAGATACCCTTCCTCCCGAAGAAGCATGGCCAAGGAATAGCTGATGCTCTCGTCATCGTCTACCACAAGAATTCTTTTACTCATTACGGATATTCTCAAGCAATGTTTCAAAGTTAATAGGCTTGGCTATAACTCCACGGATCATGTCAGCAAGATCCTCATCTTTCAGCGCTCGGCCGACTGAGGGTCGACCCGAAATAATAAAGATGCGTTCTCTGATATTATCGGCTTTAAGCCTTTTTAGCAGATCAACGCCAGTCAATACCGGCATTTTGTAATCCAAAAGAACCATATCGTATTTCTTGCTCC
>JAAXVU010000038.1 GCA_013335325.1 Candidatus Omnitrophota bacterium
CGCGAATAGATGCTTGGGTTTTAACCTTTGCGATATGCGTCCGGGCAATCAAAGAACAATTTTAATCAAGGCCTCGCTATGAGTCGCTTGACACGCTAGCTTTTTTCATAGATGCAAATTCCGGGATTAATTCTGCTTGGCCATATGTCTGTTGGGTGTTATCAGCTTCCAGTATTTGATCCATTCTCCAATACTGCCGATATTTAATATAAACGCCTTTTACTCATTATTTAATATAGTAAAATCTTCACAGGCTGTTTCTTTAGACCTTGGGCTATGGCAAGGGGCGCAGCATCATGCAGACATGGTTTGTAAGCCAGATGGATTTTATATATTTTGTATACGGTCTGGGTTTCTTTTTATTGTTTGCTATCTGCGTATCACTACGCAAGTCACGTTTGACACAGGCGCCCTGGCATTGGCTGGCGCTGTTCGGATTGATCCACGGTCTGCACGAGTGGGCGGAGATGCTGGCCCTGAACCTCGGCGACAATGCTGCGTTTCAATGGGTACGCCTGGCGTTGATGACCGCCTCCTTTCTTTGCCTGCTGGAATTTGGGCGGTCGACCTGCCAGCGCCTGAGTGTTTTGGTAGTCGGCAGATGGATAGGCGTTCTGTTGGTTATATTGGCGGGCCTGGGCAGTGTCGCGGGCCTGGCCGGGTTGCAGGCCGGGGTCAGGTACGCCTTGGGATTTACCGGCGCTCTATGCTCTGCTGCGGCACTGGTGAAATTAGCCGGGCAGAATACTCGTGGACGGCATTCATTATATGCCGTCGCCGCCGGACTGCTGGCCTATGCGTTTGCAGCCGGTTTCGTGGTGCCTTTTGCCGGGTTCTTTCCATCGTCGGAAATCAATAACGACGCATTTCTGCGTTTCGCCGGTTTTCCTGTACAGTTGTTGCGCGCCGCCCTGGCGTGTCTGATCGCATTCTTTATCTGGCATTATAATCAAACCACATCATCGTCGGAAGACAAGCGGGGTCATGGTCTGGGTGCCAGGGCCTTCGTATTTGTTTCGGCCGGCCTTTTTTTGTTGCTGCTTTCGGCCGGGTGGTTATTGGTTAACCGGACGGGAGCGCAGGCCGTCGAAAGGCAACGATCTGGCATACTGCACTTGACTCAGCAAGTAGCCATTGCGGTTGATGCCCAACAGGTGCAAAGCCTGTTTGGTTCCGGGCAGGATGTAGCCTCCTCGACTTATCAATATTTGAAGAAAGAGCTGCAGGCTTTGCGTAAGGTTGCTCCGGGTATACGTTTCGTATACCTGATGCGCAAGGTGGATGGCCGGGTTATATTTTTGGTCGACTCGGAGACTTTGGGTAGTAAGGATGAATCGCCACCAGGACAAGTGTTCGACGAGGCGTCTGTGGAGTTGGTACAGGTGTTTTCTTCCGGGCAGTCCGTTGTTGATGGTCCAGTAGCTGATCGCTGGGGCGTTTGGGTATCCGGGTATGCTCCTTTGACGGACGATCGCACAGGCGAGCCTGTGGCAGTATTGGGCATCGATAAGGATGCCCACGAGTATATGCATGCCATTGCGTCGGAACGTCTCAAGGCTATTGTATTTGTTGGCCTGCTTTGTATTGTGGCGATCCTAGCATTGATTTATTACAGACGTTTTATCGATGCATTGGAACAGGGAGAGGTCAGCGACGCGTTTTTACGCTGGGGCATGTTGTGCTTGGTGATGATCTTCGGTCTGACCTTGACCGCGTTGGTATACATCCTGGAACGGGATCGCGAACTGGGGACGTTACAGACAGTCTTTTTACAACGGGCCTCCGGACGGGTCAGTATTATGACACAGTCGCTGGCGCTACAACTCGACAGACTAGATGGCGTGAGCCGTTTTTTCAGTAATGCCATAGCGATAGACCGGGCACAGTTTAAGCAATATGTGCGGCCGATGACGGAAGATGTGCCCGTGCAAGCTATCGAATGGATCCCGCGAGTTCGTCATGCTGAAAGGGCCGCATATGAAACGCGGGCCAGGCAGGCTGGTTTTGCCAAGTTTGAGATCAACGAAAAAGATGCTGGTGGCAAAGTGGTTGCCGCCGGAGATCGGGAGGAGTATTTTCCTGTATATTTTGTAGAGCCCCTGCCAGGCAACGAAGCGGCGCTGGGATTTGACCTGGCGTCAAGTCCTGTCCGGCGCGCCGCGATGGAGAAGAGCCGTGATGAGGGCCGTGCCGTGGCTACGGAGCCGGTTCAGCTAGTGCAGGCTGCCGGGGATAAGACGGGATTTCTGGTGTTTGTGCCGGTATATGCTAACGGTGCAGTGCCTGAGACCGTGGAGCAGCGGCGACATGACCTGCGGGGTTATATTTTGGGAGTGTATCGTGGAAGAAGTTTCCTGAAAGGCCTGTATTTTAAAATGCCCGCCGAAGGGCTCGCTTGTCTGATCGAAGACCCCGGAGCCTCGCCGGAATCTCGCGTGTTGTATCGTCACCAGATGCGTATTGGCACGGTGGACTGGAAGCGGGTCAGTTTGCGTTATGAAGTGCCTTTGCTCGTAGCCGAACGAGAATGGCGCATGACTATTGTGCCGGGCAGCGGTTTTCTCGCGGCTAACCTATCGCGAGCGTATTTTTGGATACCTCCGGTCGGCATACTATTGACGGCATTGCTCGCAATGTTTTTGAACATGCTGATGATGGGCCGCTACCGTCTGGAATGGGTGGTAAGGCAGCGTACTAGGGAGCTGAATAAAGAAAAAGAATCTTTGGCCAAGAGCGAGGAGCGATTTCGTCATATTGCAGAAGGCACCGGCGATTTTATTTGGGAGGTGGACCAGGACGGCTTATACACTTACGCCAGCCCAATGGTCGAAAAGATATATGGCTATACGCCCGCCGAATTGGTAGGGAATAAATATTTGTACGATCTATTGCACCCCCAAGAGCGGGATCAGATGGAGCAGTCGTTACGGGCTGGTTTTGCAAGCAAACAGGTATTTCGTGATTTTATTAAGTCGATCGTGCATCGTTCCGGCCAGAAGGTCTTATTGTCGACTAATGCCATGCCCGTGCTGGACGAGCAAGGCAATCTGACGGGCTATCGCGGACTGGACCGGGACATCACAGAGGCTCGGAACGCCGAGGAAGCCCTGCGAAAAAGAGAGGCGTATCTTAGCTCCATCCTTGATAATTTCCCCTATCTGGTTTGGCTCAAAGACTTTGACGGGCGCTTTCTGGCAGTCAACAGCATCTTTGCCAGGGCTTGCGGCCGCAGCGTGAGCGAAGTGATCGGCAAGAACGACTTCGAGATATGGCCTAGCGAGATGGCCCAAAGATATTGTGCAGACGATGTCCGGGTCATACGCGGACGCATTAAAACCGTAGTGGAAGAGCCAATAGCACAGCCTAATGGGACACGTTATTTCGAGACATATAAATCACCTATTTTAGACAGAGAAGGCCGGGTGATAGGCACCACAGGGTTTTCACACGATATTACCGAGCGCAAAATAGCGGAACAGGCCATGCGCGCTAGTGAAGAGCGTTATCGCCTTATAGCGTCGGCTATTACAGATTATATATATACGGTATTTATAGAGAACGGCCGGGCAGCGCGTACCACGTACAATCCAGCGTGTTTAGCTGTGACCGGTTATTCCGCGGAGGAATTTCTGACCGACAATATGCTATGGATAAAGGTGGTGGTCGAGGAGGATCGGCCGATAGTTTCCCAGCAGATAGAACAGATCATGTCAGGGCAGAAGGACGTGGCTCCGGTCGAGCATCGTATCATGCATAAGGACGGGCACGTTTGTTGGGTGAAGAATACGATCGTGTTACATTACGATGCGCAGGGCCGGCTGGTGTCGTACGACGGGCTTATAAGCGATATTTCTGCCCGACGGGAAGCAGAAAAGATCCTGGAGGACCAGAAAAGAGCGCTGGACGAACACGCCATTGTTTCCAAGGCTGATTCCAGCGGTCTTATTACCTATGTAAACGACCAGTTTTGTCAGATATCCAAATATACGCGGGAAGAGTTGCTCGGGCAAAGCCACAGCATCGTGAATTCGGGCTACCATCCCAAGGCCTTTTTTGTCAATCTCTGGTGCACGGTTTCCAGTGGACAGGTTTGGCGTGGACAGATCCGTAATCGTGCCAAAGACGGCACTTATTACTGGGTGCAGTCGACGATAGTCCCATTCCTGGATGAACATGGGCGTGTAAAGGAATACATCAGCGCACGCACTGACATTACGCAGAGCGTAGAGAACGAGGAGCGCCTGGAGCGGGCTATGCAGGTTAAGACGAATTTCGTCTCTACCGTTTCGCACGAGCTGCGTACGCCGCTGGCCTCCATTAAGTCTTCGATCGACATATTGAATACGGAAGTGCCAGGGCAGCTGACCGCAGACCAGAAGATATTCCTGAGCCGGGTGAAGGCGAATATCGACCGGCTGGCACGCCTGATCAACGACGTGCTGGACCTTTCCAAGCTGGAGTCCGGCAAGATGGTCATGAACCTGATACCGCTGCGCCCCGACGAGCTGCTGAAGGATGTGACCGAAAGCCACGGCCTGCTGGCCAAGAACAAAGGCCTGGATCTTGCACTAGAATGTGCTCCCGGGCTACCGTTATTGCTGGCTGATCGGGACCGGTTGACACAGGTTTTGAACAATCTGATCAACAACGCCTTGAAGTTTACCAAGCAAGGACAGGTCTCGGTTAGCGTTGCTTGCGAGGGTCGCAAGACAATGACTTTCTGTGTGCGGGATACAGGCGACGGCATCCAAGAGGAAGACCTGCCCAAGCTGTTTCAGAAGTTTCAGCAGGTCGGCGGGGCGAGTCATCAGGTGAGCGGTACTGGGCTGGGGCTGGCGATTTGCAAGGAGATCGTGGAAAGGCATGGTGGACGGATCTGGGTGGAGTCACGTTTTGGCGAAGGCAGCGCCTTCTTTTTTGATATACCCGTCAGGCACGACAAACGCGTCCTTATAGTAGACGACGACCGGGGTACGGTGGAGCTGATCAAGGGAATACTACAGGGCACTGACAAGTACGAGATCGAGGTGGCTTTTGACGGATTCATGGCAGGTCAAAAATATCAGGAGTTTAGTCCTAATCTTGTTATCATGGACATCGGTCTGCCCAAGCTAAGCGGGTTGGAGGCGTGTAACAATATCAAGAGCGACCCGCGTACGATGCATACCAAGGTCCTGATGCTGTCGAGTTTTACCGCGGAGACTGAAAAGAGATCCTGGGAAGCCGGGGCCGACGACCTGTTGGCCAAGCCGGTGCACCCGAAAGAACTGCTGCATAAGGTAGGCAGTCTTATTTAAGAACACAATGGAGGCATTATGGAAATGAAAGCTAATATCCTGGTCATTGACGATGAAGAAGACCTGCGGGAGAACCTTAAGTATGTCTTGCTTATGCAGGGCTACGATGTCCAGCTGGCGGAAGACGGGGTGCAGGGATTAAAAAAGCTGGAGACATACACGCCTGACCTCATCATCCTGGATCTAAACATGCCCAACATGGGCGGCATAGAGTTCTACCAAAGGATCTGCGATAAGGATATCCCGCGGTTTCCGGTATTTGTCCTGACCGCCCGGGCCAACATGGAGCAGTTTTTCAAGGACTTTAACGTCGACGGTTTTATGGCCAAGCCGTTCGAGATCCCGGATCTGATCAGCGAGGTGAAGACGATCATCAATAAGCGGGTTAAGAAGGCCACGCCGGTTGCGCAGGAAAGTTCCAGCAAGAATGTTTTTATCGTCGATAATGACCAGGCTTTTTTGGCGCGGGTCGGTACGGCGTTTCTGATGAAGGGGTTCACGGTCAATGTGGCCAGCACTGGCACCGAAGCTATCGAACGCATAACCCGGAAAGTGCCCGACGTGGCTTGCATTAGGATGAACCTGTCTGATTTGGCCGGCGAAGTGGTTATTTCCAAGCTTAAGCGCATGGCCAAGACCAGCGATGTCCGGTGCATATTGTTCGCCAGCGGGATCGCGGAGCGGGAAGTAATAACGGACAAAATTCAGCACAAGGTCGGGGTAGAAAAGTTTGTGGTGGTGACGTCAGAACAGGACCTGGTAGACGCTGTCAGGGAGCTGTAAAGACACGGGCTTGTCGGCGCGCTGAGGAGCGATCAAACAGCGGGTCGCGGGCGTGGTAGGACCGATAATGTTTGTAGGCTTGTGCCCGGCTACCGCCACGGCAGCGGCTCCAGCAAAGACATGTTAGGCATTCCGCCGGCAGACCGGCGCCGTTACGGACCTTATCCAGGAAAGGATGCTTCCAGGCGTCCGACAATTTTGGGCCCAGGTCCTTGTCGATAAAATAACTGGGCTTAAAGAATCCCCGCAGATCCCATACCAGTCTAGAGTGTCCGTCATCAGATAACGCCCCCAGCATGGTCGAGGCTGCGATCGAAGTGTCCGGGAACATGCAAAAAGGCAGGGCGTTGGCTATTTTTGCGTTTATGCCATGCTGGTTCAGGGCCAGCAGCCGGCCGGCGATTGTGTGATAGTTTGCCCGTGATACACTGTGCCTGCCGCGCAGCGGCGTGCTCATTGGGCGGAAGATCTCCCAGCTGTGAGGACGGATAGTTTTTATGATCGCGACGTATTTGTCCCAATTCTTTAACAAGGCGGGCGTTATCACGGTGCCGATGCGTAAGGTCGGAATAGCGGAACGCAGCTTTTGAACATTGCGCATCTTTTGGGAGAAGGGCACGGGGGAAAAGGTCATGGCGCGGTCGGAGCTATCGTTAAATCCCTGCAGGGACACCAGCATATTGTCGACGTGGCGGGCCATTATTTCGAGGCGCTTGCCATCCAGGATGGTCGCGTTGGTATTAAGCAAGGTATAAAGGTTGTGGGACTTGGCGCAGGAAAGCAGTTCTGACAGCTTAGGATGCAGCAGCGGTTCGCCGCCGGTGAAGCGCACGGCCGGGACGTGCGAGCGTACCATTTGTGTTAAAAGCTGCTGCACGGTGCCGACTGCGATATGGCCGCCGGAGTTCTTGGCCTGGGTGCAATATCCGCAATCCAGGTTGCAGTGGCCGGTGATCTCGATAACCACCTCTGTGGGGGTGAGCACGATTGGCTGCGCCTGTTCCGTCGGGACGTATAGGCTATTGTCCCATCCCGGACAGCTGGTTGCCAGTGCGCAGGACCTGCAGGCAGCAATGCGCTGGTACCTTCTACCCGTTTGCCTGTAATAATGTATTTGGCGAAAGGCCCTGGGCAAGAGGCAGGGCGGCAGGTTGTGCAACACAAGGCAGACAATCTGGTTATTGTAGCGTTGCCAGAAATCGTTTATGATAATCAACGATCTTGGAGTAATAGACTGCGCAGGCAAGTCCAGCAGTATGGTGGAATAATGTCTGGAGATGCCGATATTTAGGCGAGCCAGCTCTGTGAGCGACTGCGGTAAGGTCATATTAAGGTCCCGGTTGATTGAAAGTATAGCTTAAGGCGGTTTTTATACAAGCATGTTCGCGCATGGCGATCTAAACCAGATCATTACAACATAACAGAAAGGATTTTTATGAGACGTATTGCAATGCTCATTATGTGCGTAATGTTGACGGGCGCTTCCTTGACGAGGGTTTGGGCCCAGGGTGCGGGCGATCCGGGCATGGGCGTTGCAGCTGAAGAGGGGAATATTGTACGCGTGGAGCTTATGCAGATCATTAACGCCAGCATGCAGCCATTCTTGGCAGTAGCACAGCAAGATGCAACGGTCTGTGCAAGCAGTGCCTGTAAGGATTGGGCCCGGGAATTGATGCTGGTAAGATATATAGGAGAGGGGCGATGTGAGCTGGCCAGCCCGGATTTCTCGCAACCATTATGTATTCAAGTGCAGTCCTTGCAATGTGAAACTTTGACGGATCCGACTCAGATGGCTGCCTGTAAGGCGATTCTGAAGGATGATGTGGAAGGGGTTCCTGCCTTGCTGTCTGCACTTGAGAACCCGAAGATGACCGTAGAGGAGGTGGCCATCAACATGGGCATTATAGAAGGTTATAGAGCCAGAGATATAGGGGCGTGTAGTAAGTACATCCGGAAATACGTGAAGCCTGCATCGCCGATGGCAGAGGCTTGCAACATAGTGTTTGCAGGCGATCCGCAGTCTGCGCTACAGCAGGCAGCCGGGAGATTTCAGCAAAGCATGCTGTCACGTTATCCTGCAGAGATCACTGATTGCTGGATTTTTGATGATCAGATATGGCGCCAGATCTGTTTTGTTCTTGTTGGCCATCTTAATTGATCGAAGCAAAATTAGGCGGGTCTTCCAGTGCATCGTATTGCCTTAGAATAAATTCTTTCACGAAGTACTGTAATCTGTGAAAAGGACCGGCTTTTTCATACTGCTCGACGTCAGAATGGATCAAAGGTGGTATAGCCGTAATATCCAGGTCAGCGTTGGAGTGTAGCTTAGCAGGCAGGCAATAAAAAGGAACGGGGCGAACGGCACGCGGTCATGTAGATCGCGCATGTCGTTAATGATGTCAAATAAAAGGCCAAATAGTACGGAATATATAAACAGTCGTGCAATAATCTGCCACAGGTTGCCCGGCGTAAAGAATTGGGGAAATAGGAACGGTCCCGCTGCCAAAGTAAACCAGGGGACGAGTGCGAACCTTTGGTCATTCCAGTTGCGATAGACCTTGAATATGATAAAGAAGATGACGTAATGAATAACCGGAGGAACGTATAAATGGATCCGAGAGTTTGCCGTATGGAGCAAATATTGCGTTATCCAGGATATGCCCAGGGTTTTTAAGACCACTTCAGATAGTTTGAGCATTTGGACCAGAGAGAAAGCACTGGCGATGTATCTTTTGTGTCGTGTAACAAAAGCAGACCAGATTGAAGGCAGTAATATTATTAGCATGACCAAGAACGCCAGCGTAAGGAGCGGAACGCATGGGGCTTGCATCAGTTTCTCATAGCCGGTAGCCGGCATTATAAAGGCATATACGAAGAAAAGCTTTGCGTCACCTGCCCGCCAAATGTCCGAATGGTAGAACAACAATGCGGTAAGACCGCCTACAGCAGCGCTCAAAAGATGCATTGAGATTGATATTTTGAGGAAGCAGGCGGCAGCCCAGTAAAGTATTACGGCGGCAATGAACACGATAATCAGGTGTTGATTACGTATCTTGTGATAACGTATATCTGATGCACTGGTCAATACACCGAGGACGGTTAGCAGAAAGAAAGCGATCAGGCTGGTACCGGGAACCAAGAACATGGGGTTAGTATAGCATTTTTTATGCTGGTTCTGAATTGGCGACATATTTATGAGAATGCCAAGGGCTGTTTCCCTAATGATAATGTGGGTTGGGGTGATCATCGAAAAGCCGTGACAAATCTTTAGAGGCGGTGTAGATGTTCCGGGACGACCAAGATAAAAGAAACTTTTTGTTTTTTTTAAAACATAAAAGTACGCTGAATCTTGATGATACTTTGGCGGGCCTGCTAGCAAGACCTTCCTCATGGGAAGCCGTGGCGCAGATGATAATGCAGGCTCGGAAAAGCGATCCTTTCTCGCGCAAGGTCAAAAAATTAACTGTATACGTACATGTTCCTTTTTGCCGTATGCACTGCCGGTTTTGTTCCTGTTCCAGGGAATCCCTTCGCAACAATTTGCAGGTTCATCATTACGTTCAGGCAGTCGCCAGGCAGATGAGGTTCTTTTCGTCGGCATATGCCGGAATGGACGGGGATAAAATAGCTTTCGGCGGCGGCACGCCCTCCATTTTGGATGAGCAACAGTTGGCGACGATACTGGATGCGGCTTATCAGGCATTTCCCGCGCGCGGACGTAAGATATTGTTTGAGGCCCATCCCATGGTCTGGAGCCAGTCGCAACTAGAACTATTGGCTAGTCGGGGACTGCATAGGCTGTGTTTCGGTGTCCAGTCAATGGAAGACGCAGTATTGCGTAACATTTCCCGGTTGCAGACCAGAGCCAAGGTCTTGTGGTGTATTCGTTCAGCACGTAAGGCCAGGATACCGTATATAAATGTCGACTTCGTGGCCGGTCTTCCTGGTCAGACAATAAAAGGGCTGGTCGATGACCTTAAGACCATGACCAATGAAGGGGTACATAATATTAGCTTGGAACCGTATGCTAGTTTGCCATTAATGCGTATGTGCGCCCCAGGCGAGGACGCTATCGCCTTCCTTCGCAGGCGTGACGCCCTTATGGGGGCTGCTATAAAGTTTCTTAACGGGGCGGGTTATTACGCTTCTGGCCCGTGTTGTGTATATTCGTATCGTGGTCAAGATGACGGGCATTATTTTTATGAGGCTCATTGGCGTTTCGAGACAGCGGTGGCTGCATTCGGGCCCGCCGCCAAGGGGCAATTCCCATCGGGAGTGTTTTACCAGGCAAGCCCTGCCGTTGATCCGTCCTTTCAGGCAATGGCCTGTCCCCAGGATCTGAGCGACCTCATGGCGCATTATGTCTTGGTCGAGATCATAGGTAACAACGGCCTGGATGAACAGGATTTCTTTGCACGCTTTGGCGGGCCACTAACGAAAAACTGTATTGATGGGCTGCATTATTTGCACAGGTCAGGCCTGGTCGCTCGTTCCCGTGGTACATGGAAATTTGATGGCAATTGGGAGATTGACCGTATTGGTGAATTCATGGCGCTTTCCAGGATGCTGTTCGGTGAAGGACGCATCTTGGAATTGCGGAAGCGTTACAACGAGAGCTATGATCAGCGTCAGGATTATGGTCGGGGATATATATCGATCAGAAATCAAGAAGATCCATTCTTGTTGATCCAATATTATCAAAAAAAGCAAAGTAAAATATCGAGAAGGCACAAACAGTGCGATATAGGGAACAGGGCGATATGAGTTCTTTATCCGACGGGTAGGCAAATGTTGTTCATCAAGGCTGCCGATCAGAAAGGCGAACCAGCGGATAAAGTAGTGGCCAAAGATAACATATCGGTCGTGGAATGGAAGATGTATGAAGATATTGAAGCATAATCCACAGGTTTCTGCCGGTCAGCGCAAGTATTCGATACCTTATAACGGTGATTTGGATCTGGTTCGTTGGGCCGTCAAGACCGGACACGTGTATGAAGTATATTTTGCAGGAGGGGCCGGGCATGACCTTTCGACAGTTGCCAGCAGGGACAGCGTGTACTCATCGAATGAGATTGAAAAGCTGGTGGCTTTTTGCTCAGCACAAGGTATAGGCAGGAATTTGCTTATAAACAAAAGCGTACTATATTTCGAAAATGTCAAGAGACTGCTGGCATATATCCGGTCACTGGAGAGGGCCGGCGGAGTAACAGCGGTGACCGTGGCAGATCAGCGGATAGTTCCTTATCTCTCCAGGGCTTTCCCCGAAGTTGAAATACAGGCCTCAGTCTTTATGCATATCGATTCGGCGCTTAAGGCGCGTGAGGCTTGGAGGAATGGAATAAAAAGTCTTTGTCTGGACGTGTCTCTGAACAGGAATATTCCGGAGTTGGAGCGCATACGAGAATTGAAGCGTTATTACAAGGAGTTGCGGGTCAAGCTGCTGGTCAATCACGGTTGTTACTGCAATTGCGTACACAGCGGACGGCATGAAGATTGGCTGGTATTCCGCGATCTCATGAAAAGACAAGGCCGGAAAGGCAGGCATGCCTTGGGAGCCCTGTTTGACAGCGAGCCTTGTGCTTTCAGGCGTACCAGTTGGGTGGATGAGATCAAACGGCCTTTTATCCGGCCGGAAGACGTGTGCTTTTATGAGAATAACGGTTTGGCAGATCATTTCAAGATCGCTTATCGGAATGACAGCTCGGAGGAGCTGAGGGTAAAGCTGTCTGCATATTTTCTTCGTTCATTCGACGGCGACATTTTCAGACTGGCGCCCTCGAACTACCGCGACGACGCGGAATTTATCTGTTCTAATAAGGATATCCCGAAAAACTTTGTAACAATGACTGGCAGATGTGGCTATGCTTGTGAAACTTGCCATTATTGTGACGAAGTGGCCACTAGAGCCTTTAAGCCCAATCTGTCAGGTCACCAGCGCAGGCGCAAGGACAATATAGCCTGAAAGAAATACGCAGACGTTATCAACCGTCTTGGGCAAGCAAAGCGATAAGCATTGCCTAAGGCTGATAACAAAGCTGGTGTTTGATGGCGAAAATCAGCACCACGGTCGAGGCAAGGGCCAGGCGGAGGTTTTCTTGTGGATGGTCGTATTTAACGTCAAGCGACTGGTAAGGCTGGAGGCGCCGGCGGGGGCGTGAGCCACAAGGGACGCGCGTACCCCCTGGGCGAGAATCCTCCGGCTCAGGGCCAGAGCGATGAGTTTACGGGGCTTAAAAGCACCAGGACTGCAATGCGTCGACAAAGAAGCGTTCCGAAATATTGCGTCCATTTTGCAGTGGTGCCATAGATCATATGACCAGGTTTGGGGTTTGATAAGTGATGAGCGGTCCGGTTGTGTTCTTACGCGATGACGATATATTTAAGGCAGATGCCGCGTTGCTGGAATTGGATCTGCTCCTTGAAAAGCATTTATTGCCGATCGTATACGGCGTAATCCCGGACCGTTGTGATAAAGAAACGGCTTCAATGTTGAAGAGGCGCAAGCAGAAAGCGCCGGACTTGATCGATCTGGTACAGCATGGATGGGCGCATAATAATTACAGCAAATATGCCGGCAGCAAGTTTGAATTCGGCGGGGGAAGGTCGTATACAAAGCAACATGAGGATATGCAGAAGGGCAGGCTGGTGATGCAAAAGACTTTTGGCCAGTTATTCACGCCAGCTTTTATTCCGCCTTTTCATGGATTTGATGACAATACTCTAAAGGTCGTGGACGATCTGGGGTTCAGCGTGTTTTCGGCTGGGCGCAGGGTGATGATGGCAGAGAGGAAATTTATCGATCTGCCGGCCCTTGTGTCCCTGAATAGTTATGATTCCGGAGGGGCGCCGGGCGTGCTGGAGTTCTCGGATATGGTGGCAAAATTACGTAAATGTCTTGTGCTTGGAGGAGTGAGCGGGGTTGTGTATCATCATGCTGCTGTTAAGACTGAGCACGATATGCGGAATATGAAAAGATTCTTATTGTTTTTGGCACAGGAAAGGGACAGAGGCCACATACGAGTGAAAATATTTTCTGACTTTATCAAAGCCAAATACAGGGTCACGGCAGGACGGATGGCGGGGAAATTACATAATGGGGCTTGAATTCCAATTGCCAAGATGGTCGCTCAGAATGCTGCGCGGATACGAGCATAATGGGCAACTAGGGATGGGTTTTCCACGTGAGTGTCTTCTCAGAAGGCGGGGGTGAGTGCTGCGGAGCTCTGTTCCAGAAAAAGGCTGGGCATTACTGTATGCGGTAGCTGTCAAGATGACTGCGATTTCGGTATGCTAAAACAAGGTGATGATACTGTGCCATTTCAGGTCCGCACGGTCATGCTGTATTTGACCGAGCGCTGTCCTTTAAGATGTAAATATTGTTATTTTAGATATAAGCAAGGCCAAGATCTGCCGTTGGCGGTCGCCCATACTTTCATTCGCTCGCTGCAGGCTAACGGGATCCGCCCGGGTTTATTGGTTTTTAGCGGCGGCGAGCCTGTTTTATGTTGGGCCGAGCTAAGAAAATTGATACCGGCCATTCGAAAAGCTTTTCCATTGGCACGACTGCACATGCAGACCAATGGTCTTCTGCTGGATGCGTCGAAGTTGCTCTTCATACAGCAGAACAGGATCGGCCTGGAATTTGGTATTGATGGCACGCCGGAAACGACGACGCGTTGGCGGCGGCCAATGGGCCGCGCGGGCTATGTTCGTCTGGTGCGCAACATAAACATTGCGCAAAAGCTGGGGGTGCCGGTAGGGTGTACGATGACGGTGCATCCGCAAGAAGTCAGGAACATGCCAGATAATCTGCGTTTCTTGGTTGGGTTGGGAATAAAAAGCATAGACATAACCCCAGCTGCGTTTATGCCATGGACATTGGCCGATATTAAATTTTTTAAAAAGCGATACAGGCAGATCCTGAACGACAAGCTTTTAAGTAAAGCGATTTATGTGGGGTCAGACCACGACCGTATACAGCCTGGCGTTATGGATCTTAGTGTGCATCCGCCGGGAGATGTTCTAACCGGTGATGCTTTTTTATGCGTATCCCCCAGCAAGCGTCGCCAGTACAGCCTGTGGGATCAGCGTACCGGACACTTCAAGCCGGAGATGATCGAGCTATACCGTCGATGGTATGGTAAATTGTGGAGACGTCCCTCCAGGCCCTATAGGGATTATGTGTCGTGCAGTTTTCATCTGGTGAATCGGATCATGGGGCGGAAGTATTTAAATGTAGAACAGATCGAGCCTATAATGCGATTTCTGACCCGGTCCCATTTAAGAAGAACACATGCTGCGATTACCGATTAATCATATCTGGTTCTTTCTGACCGATCGTTGCAATCTGCGGTGCGGATATTGTTTCTTTAAGCATAAGACCAATCAGACGACCATTGCGGCCAAGTCAGTGCAGGCGGCCATGATATTAGCCGCACAGGAAAAGGAGCCGGAGTTTATTTTGTCCGGCGGAGAGCCGTTGTTGGCCTGGCGCACTACATTTGGCATTCTT
>JAAXVU010000039.1 GCA_013335325.1 Candidatus Omnitrophota bacterium
AGCGCATCGTGATGAATGTCTTCCCGTCCGATATCTGCGGCATTGACCAGATCGGCCAGCGACTCCAGCGAAGAATTGGCATAAACCTGATCGACTTCCGTTTTAATTTTCTCGACCGATCTCCGGGCAGGCCTAGCCTGTCTGCGGCCATGGCGGCGGGAGAACTGTCCGGCCATGGCGGCGGTCAGGCCGAGGAATATAGTGCTGAGGACAGCCTGCAGATGGCCGAAAAGGCCAGCTTCACGGACATCGACAGTCGACGGAGTCGCTGCGATCTGGGCTAGTTGGCTCACTACTGACGTAGTCCGTCCCAACCGGACAGTCGACACATCCGTAAGCGGACTAGCCGGCACAGTAACCTTCGCCGAGGGAGCCTTGGCCGGAGCCGGCTTGGTCGCGGGAGCCTTTTTCTCCACCGGCACATTCTTGTTCACCGGCGCCGGATTTACCGCAGGAGCAGACTTCCCGGAGGGTACGTTCTGCTTAGCCGGGGTCCGCTGAATCGGGACATTGTATCCAGCAGCGGGAACATTCCAAAGCTGCTTAAGTACATTGTACGCCGGCTTGCACACGCCATCCAAATCAATGACACCCAGATTCTCTTCCACATTATTGTCCTGAACAGAAGGATTCCCGCCCTTCCAGGCCTCGCTCTGCCAGGTCATATAATATCCGCCGGACAATACTCCGGCATCAATGCCTTCCTGCACATGGCTCCACAAAACTTTCAGCCCTTGCGCCTGCTCCACATCATCTGTGGTATACAGAATGCCGAATTCAGAAAGATACACCGGCTTGCCCGAGGCCTGCTGCCAGTCGGCCACCAAAACGCCCGAGTCAACATCCGGATAAAAATTCAACCCAATCAGGTCAAAGACTGTTTCATCCGATATACGCGCCAGTTTACCCGGCGCAACGGCTACCGGGTGGTTCGGATCCGTTGAATGTATCTCTCGCGCAGCATTACGTATAATTTTATAACCTTGCTCCACATTATGGCCTAACAATGCCGAACCATAGCCGTCTTCCCTGCCTAGCTCATACATGAGTATGGCTGGCTGGTTCTTGTTGTCCTGTATATATTTACTAAAACCACCTTTCTTAATGTCGATCTTTTCTACCAATGCTACATTGCGGTCGTCGACATAGGGCATGCTAATAGTCGCGGTAATGCCGTGACGAGCCAAAGCCTCCAGAAGGTCTGGCGTAGGAGCATACAAGGCACGAACGCTATTTATTCCGGCGTCGTGCATGGCCTGAAGGGCCCATTCGCCGCCGATATAGTCCAACGACATGCTCAAATCATTACGGCCCTGGCCCAGCTTAGCTGTCGACAAGGTGACGCCGTGAATAATGTACGGCTTACCGCCGCGTAAGATCTGACGTCCGCTGACGGTCACCGGCTCGAATTTTAAAGCAGAAGACGGCGTGGCCACCTGCTCGGTAACCGCCTTGCTGTCAGGCCGCGCCGGACTCTCATCCATAAACCGACCAAAGAAGATAGCCGACGCTAAAAGCGCGCTGGTCAATATGCCCACAAATACCTTATAGACAGGACCAAGCCACTTGTACTTTTTACTGGCAGGAGGCGCGTTGGTTTCTGGCCTAGCCTCCTTATGTTGTGTACGGTATGCTTTTTCTACGCTCTGCCATAATAGCTCCCTAGCCGCCGTCTCATCGCCATTCTTATACTTAAGCATGGCGCCTTTTAATTCTGCCGACAAAGAGGCCCAACGCGCATCAGTCACAAAGAAGATCGCAGCTTTCTTATCATCCATATTGTTGGCACGTACCACATCCCCAGCCGCCGTCTTAACCAGCACCTTGGCTGCACGTGTTAAACCATATTTACGTTCCAGCAGCTTTCTGTCCATTGCCGACCTGCTTGCATCTACCGCTTTCCACAACGTCTGCCTGGCCGCCGCCATGTTACCTTGATTGGCCTCAAGCAAGACCTGTCTAAACGTCTCCGGCAACTCACCCCAGCGGACATCGTTAATAAACTCATCGGCAGCGTTCTCCTTTATCCGGCGGGCCAAAGCAACATCATCGGCAGCCCCCTTGGCCAACTTCTTGGCAATCTTGGGTAACATTAATTTGCCGGCCAATATTTGCCTGGCCCTGATGACCTTTACGTCACCCAGTTTGGCTGACAACAACTGCTGGGCCTTTTGGGCATCTCCATCGCAAACATCGACCAATGCCTGGTGCAATCTAGCTGTATAAACATTATTCCATATCTTCTTACCGGCAACCCGCCAGGCAATTGCCTCATTACCTGTAAATACATTATCTACTATTATTTGGGCCATCTCATGCTGAGCATTATTAACAGCCTTCCACAACGCCTGCTTGGCCTTGGACTCATCGCCGCCGTTATCTTCAAGCAACGCCTGCTGCAAGCCGCCCGCGATCAATTCACTCCAAATTTCTGGCGTCACAAATGCATCCGCAGCATTCATCCCTGCCTGACGGGCCAGCCGGACCGCAGCTTCCTTTGTAACCGCTAACCGCAAGGCCACCGATTTAAGACCATTCTTACCATCCAAAAGCGCTTTGGCCGCCGCCTTAATAGCCGCTGGCGCAGGAACAGCGTTCTTGTCGGCCTCAACAAAGTCCTGCATAATTTGTTTCAGTTCGGCGGTTTCCTCGGCCCACTCCGTCTCTGCTGGCTGATCTGTCTCGCTCACACCTTCTTTGTTCATGCTGTCTGCCAACAAGTCTTTCAATTGCCCATCATGCACTTGTATTTCCACAGTCTCGGCACTGTTACGCCTCTGTTCAAGCGGCAGCACCTTATTGCGGATGGACAGCGCGATCTCGGCGATCTCTCTGGTGGAGCGCAGTAATCCGAAGAGGATGGAGCCTGTTATCAAGCCAAGCGGCATTATCCACAACGGAGCTACCTGCATAAACAGCACATGGGCCCAGACGATCCAGGCTCCACCGCGGACATACGGGCCTATCTTCTTAATGCTTTGCAAAAGCGTAGTGCGGATCTTTAGCCCAATCCAGTATGGCCAGCTGATCAATACCGTACTAAGCACACCAAGCACAAACAGAACGAACATCACAAACACGCTGGATATGAAGAGGTTAAATAACGCACGGCCACGGCCGATAACGCCCATCCATTTCTCGCCGGCCTTTTCCTTGGCCGATATCAAACGTGCGGCAACCGACACAAGCGGGAACGCCAGTAAAGCCAGCACGCCCCACAGCCCACCCGGAAGAGTCGGAACCAAAATCAATCCATACACAGTAGCCACCATAATAAAGCCGAGTGAAACCACCGCTGCCCAAACCTGGCGCTTGTGCTGAACTGGCTTCGAGAATACCGCTTCCAAAATACCGATCAACGGATACACCACCAGCATAACCAGCAAGCCTTCCAGATAGGGCAAGCCGCTCTTCAACAGCAACACAAGCAAAAAGAGCCCAATGCCAGACACGATTCCTATTGCGCCAAGTATGAAATTCTTTAACTGTTGGGCATCTTTATACGCCCTCGGAATATCGTTCTGATCTACGCCGGCAGCGATCTTGCCTTGATCAATCTTGCTATATATGTTGCTCATATATGACGGGTTTACCACCCAACGCATGACCGCGCCGAACTTGGCGAACATATGCGGCCAGTGTTCAAATATATGCTGCTTCCACCAACTGCCGACGCCCACTGTAACCGGCGTGGAACCCGCGTTGAACAGGAAGGCCGACAATAAGCCGGATATGCCCAGCCACACCGGCATGAGCGACCATATTTCACCCGGGCTCATCCAGGCCAACAAGCCTCCCAGCGCGATTAGGATCACCGATACCACATAGGTGAACCCGCTGAAATTGATCTGTCCATACACATCGCCCTGCTTGGCCACGGCCGTGTCATTGTAGCCACATGTATCAAAGAACGGTATTACGGTCTGCCGTCCCGCGCGCCGGCCGGTAGCCACATAGTTACCACTGTTGATGTATGCTTTCTTCAATCCGTTAGAGAACGCGTTCGGTATCAAAGACATATACGACCACGCCAATATCGGGAAGCGCCGGATCTCTTCCAAAGTACCGGCCAGGAAGCCGCGCTCCAAGACCAGCTGCAGCCAACCGGAAGAACCAATAGCCTGGGACAACAACATTCCGACCAGACCCCACATAAGCTCATCCGGGAACCCGACGAAGAACCCGGTGCCAAGCATGATAATAACCAAAGCATAGAGAGTATTCTGTATAACGACGAGCGGCTTACGCAGGAAGTAACCCACAGCGCCCACAGAATGGGCAAAGGCGCGTCCGCCGCCGATGATCTTGGAATGATTAAATTCGTAGAGCTTCTGGCCGACCGCCTGCTCACCAGCGCCGGCGCCGAACTTGTCGGAAATACCGACCATACCTATATAGACCGATTCGCGCGCCTTGGCCGCCTGCATGATCTCGTGGTACAGCACCTTCTCACCCAGCAAGGTGGCCTTGTACGCGCCGAAGATATCTTCGTTGACCCACGGAGCGCTGAACAAGCCCAGCTGACGGAAGGACAGAACTCGCACCATGTCCGGGTGACCATAGTGGAAACGGATACCCTTGAAGTTCAGCGTGCGCTGGGTAATAGTGACGAAAGTATGGTCGCCGGTGGCGTGCGATACGCCCGCCGGCGAGAAGTCATCAGTAAAGATATCCTCGGGGAAGCCGACTATGCAGACATCTTCATCGCGGAAATCCTCCTGCAGGTTCGGCGCCTTGAGGGTTTCCTCCAGATACATATCCTGGTTGATATCCATAAGCTGCATGATATCGGCGGAGACGAACCGGCCCAGGTTGTTCTGGTTTAGCGGCTTACCCTGTCCGACGAAATAGTGCGCCGCGATCTCGATTATCTCCCTGCGGACCATGCGGCCTATTGCCCGGCCGCTTTCGTCCCTGATAATAAAGAGTATATCTTCACCCTTACGGGCCTGTCCGCCATAACGATACTCCACCCTGGCGCCGGCAAAGTTGTCGATATACATATTCGAATTCTTACTGCGCAGCCAGTTGATTACCTGCTCGCGCAGTGCGCGGTTCCGGCTCATATGCGGATTGCCCTCGATAGCCAGATTAGGCATCTTGTTATCCTTCAATGCGGTACGAATCTCTTCTTTATCCGTATCATCTGCCTGCAGGGCATCAACAAACGCATCAACTGCGCTGGCAAATCCGAACTTCTCTACGTCGTATTTACCCTGGTCCGCGTTCACGCCCTGGATCTTGCTGAGAGTATTAATAACTTCACTGGTATTACCATTGGCGGCGTCATGCAAATAGATCAACTGGATGGATGGATACCGGCGCATCATATAGTTAATATGCTGTACTGCATACCAGCTCTTGCTGCCTTCCTTGGCATTCAAGGCGGTACCGTAAGGCTGATGGCCCAGGTCATACTCGAACTTCTCATCCACCAGACGGGCAATGTCGATCTCGTAATTGACCTGAGCGCGAACCCAGTTGATATGCGCCTGCAAGTCAGCTCTGCCCTCTTCAGGCTCCACGCCTTCCAGCAAGGCCTTAAGGATAGTATTCTTGTCCTTGGGCGACAGGCGCTCCTTGGTCTCCAGCTTGGCCAGCGCTTCCCTGACCCTCGGCTCCCAGTTGACATCCTCCCTGGCGCGAACCAATTCTTCCTCGTTGAACTCTTCCCCTGAAGCAACGCGTAAGGCCGCCTGCTTGCGGACATCCTCGCGCCCGGCGAACATGCTTTCATTGATGGCACGAGCTGCTTCAGCATCGCCGAAGTTGACCTTGGCCAGCCATTCATAAGTCTCACGGTAGCGCATAATGCCGCGGATCGAACGACCCAGGGGCTGGAAGCGGTAGGATGCCCACATCATGACCTGAGTTTCCATATACTGGCTGTAAAGGACATGCCGGGAACTCTTATCGGCGGGAACGTATTTATAAACACCCAAACGCTGGCCAAGCTTTAGGTTCTTCATCATCTGGATATCAAGCTTGCGCCGGGCATATTCTATCTTGAAGTCTGCATATTCCTTTTGTGCCGCCTCCATTGCTTCCTTGCTCATCAAGCCTTGGGCATGCAAAGCACCTGCCTCTATCATGGCTTTACGCAATGCCAAATAAGTTTCGGTAGACTCCTGCTCGACCCTCTGGTAGAAGTTGCTCCATTCGGCAGGTACGATCTTGATAATATGTGTCAGGAAAGTAAGGCCGTTCTTGTACGGACTGTTGATGCTTTCGTAATCTTCCACATCCATGTCGGCAAACGGATACAGGACCGGCTCATCGTTGACCGGCAGGACTACGCTGAAGTTGTACATGAGCTCCCAGATCGGGGTATATTCCATGTTCATGTACAAGGAGGACATCCACTTCTGCAGACGATCGGCCACACGGCGGGAAACCGGAGCCGTCTTCAAATTCGGTATGCTGGTAATGCGTCCGCCAAGGTAATAGTCGACGTCTTCCTGTATACCGAAAGAGTAGCGCTTCTTTTCGATGTCGCTTATCAGGTCGTCTTCGCGCATGGCCTTGATGATCAGGTTCCAGGCCTTGGCGGCAGCGATCATCCGTTCATCTTCGCTCAGGTCGCGGCGCTGATACCGCAATGTCCAATAGAGCAATTCAACAAGATTATTATCCAGCTCTACGCCTTTATCCTGCAATTTCGCACCTAGACTATCAAGAGCCGCATTCCCTTGGACACGGTACACGGCCTGACCATTATTGCCAGTCGCGGCATACACGATGTTTTGGCTCAACAAAGCGCTCCAGATAGCATTGGCCTGTTCTTTTATACTATCCATCTCCCTTGCAACCTTGTTAGCCGCTTCCGTACGCGACTCGCGCATAGCCCGGTAGAGCTCATCGCCTTCAGCTACTAAATCCTTGGTCTTCTCTTTGTAAATTTCTGCGTTTAGCTTGGCCGATTTGCTGCTCTTAAGCATATCTATGATCATTACCAGTGATATCTGTCCATAGGACTCGGCTGTAGTCGGCGGGATCAGCTTACGCATTAACATCCACATGGCACCATGCCGCTTGAATTTAACACTGTACGAATCGCCCTGGCCTTCTTCCTTAACGCCGAACTTGTCGACCACGCTGTCATTGCCGATCTGCTCAAAATTGACTTTGCGCAAGAATAAGTTCACAACCGGCACTGCCATCATCAGCCCGGCCAGGGAATACAAGGCCACCGTCAATGCCGACCCTGCCAGCCCCACCTGGGCTACCACCGCCAATAACCAAGTAGTTGTTGGTAAGCCGCTAAACCAATTTAAGATGGTAAGCGCAAACGGCACGTGGAACACTTGCGACAGCACCCCGATCCCGACCCACATTGCCCCGTGCACGGCGATGCCCCAATGCGACCTTCTCCAGTGATTAATACTATTATTTCCTCCCTGCTTGCCTATGGCATAACCCAGGAAGCTTTGCAGGAAATAATAGTAAGCAAATATATCCAGCATGAACATGAACACAAACAAGCTTACGCCCAAAGACGCCAACAAGTATCCTCCGAAGGGTACTGTCAGCGACCATATGATCCACTTGCTAAGCGCCAGTGTATGGACCGGTATCGCGATCCACATCCATACAAAGAAGTTCATGACAAGCTTGAGCACTACTGAAGTCCCCATGATCAGCCACGAGCGCATGATACGGCCTTCACGGTTGCCAGTCTCGTGACGATGCTCATATCCAAGCTCAACGTGATGCTTTAAGCCGCCTTCACGCTCGAACCCGGAGCGCTGTTCCAGAGTAACGTGGTCCCAAATCTCGCTCTTTCTATCCTTCAAATTCTTATTGCTGGTCTTCGCATCTAGGTATTTGATACCGCGATATACCAACACGCCCAAAGAAATCACCCCCGTGAAGGCCGCCAGGAAGTGTGTTATTAGCCCGCCAAAAGCCGTGTACACCGCCAATGCTGATATCCCCATGCCGACAGTGCCAATGGCCAAGGTACCTGCCGGATTCTTACTGTCTTCAAAGAACTTGACTGTCGCATATGCCAACAAGGTCAATAAACCGCCCACCGCAGCCACCAATGCCCCGGTGACCAGCGAGGAGGAACATGCCGCCAGAATACCGGCAGCGGCCACACCGGTGGCGCCGAAAATCACTGCCAGCCGGCGGCCAAAATTAACTGCCATGCGGATCCAGCCGTTCCAGCCAAACTTCTTAGTGGCAATATCCGGATATACTTTGCCAATCAGTGCATTAATTGACAGCATATCCTTAATCTCTGGCTTCTTGATACTCAATCCCTTTGGATCCTTACGGAAGTAGTCCCAGGCCTCCTGACGGCTCTTCATCTCTCTGCCACTAGAAACCTGCGCGATCTTTATGACGTAATCCCATAGTTTGGTATGCAAGTCTTTATTTTGCCCATCGGGATTGATATAGTTCTGCAGGAATGGCACGCTACTAAAGAAGCCCTCCACATCATCATGATGGATAGTGGTAGATACATCCCAACCTTTGCTGCGACCGATCCTCATCTGAACATGCAGCAACAGGGACCACAGCACAGAGTGATCCAGTTCAAACTTGTCCGTCATAAAGGTCATATCGACCGGACGAATATGCTGCTCGTCTTTCAGCTCCTTATACATCTTCTGCATCAGATAGAACCAATAGAAGCTGGGCGCCGATGTCACATTGGCCAGATGGCCGCTTTCCACCTTAACCAAACCATACAAATACATTTCGAACAGCCCAAAGCCCTGAACTTCCCGCAGATAGGCCCTGTACGTTTCTCCTTCGCCCAGCAGTTTGGACAAGACCGGCACCACATACTTCTTGCGGTAGTTGCGCCAGTAGCGTTCGTAAACTTCATGTAAGGCGTAGCCGGAGTACAATCTGGCGCGCAGCTCTTTCTGGAGAGTTCTCTTGACCACATTGACCGCACCGGTCTGGGCGCCCAATGTCGGGAAGCTGGCTATTGTCTGACATAATGCCTCGATCTCGCTGACAGCGTGCTGCATCTGGACCTGTTTGATCACGGTATGTAATCCGCCATGGAACACAACGACCAGCAGCCTGATGGATGCCAGCTCAAACCGTTGCATGAAAGGAGTAAGGGAATCTAGCCGGAAGACGCGTAAAATCCGACCAGAGAAGAATCTCTTATTTGAATCTTGTAACTTATTTTTATAGGTATCCTGTAAATCGCTATACCTCTTTGCCAAGAACGCGCTCAACCACTCGCGCAGCTTGGATATGAGAGCTCCTAGCCAACCAGTGACCTTGGCTGCGGCCTTGCCAGCCTGACCTTGCACCTTACGCATGGCCAGCCTGACTGATAACTTCTGGTCCTTATCATCCGGAGCTGGCCCCTGCGCCTTCTTGAGAATCGAAGCCTTCAACTGCGTGCCGATAGAATCCTCTCCATCCAAGCGCCGTCTCCAGGCCTGCGCCAGCCAGGCGACAATCTTCATCGTGACAAAAAGTGATGCTACCAGCACCGACACCGTAGTGAATAACACCGCCCATGTGCCAAATCTATCGCGCCACTTCTCAAATACCATGTTGACGCTCTTACGGCCTTGCAACAGCTCTCCATTCATGAACTCAGAGCGCTGTTCCTGGAACTTCGTTGCATCCATGCCTTCGCCTTCCCAGACATATTCCACAGTCTTCTGGTCAGCATTAACAATGCGTTGCCCGCCCGGAATCCTCTCGCCACCGATGATTGAGTATTCCGTCTTCTTGTTATCAAACCATTTGATTTGACGGAATTCATTGTTATTGAAAGGATCTCTCCATGTTCCACCCAAGGGTTTACGTATCTGGCTGCTGACATCCAAAACGCTATATTCCTCATTCAAGAAGGTATCGCCATATACGCCTTTGCCGACCTGCGCCGTCTGGTGTGCGAAATGCTCCATAATAGTTCTTCCGGCCGGAGTGAAGAATTGAGACAATTTCCTCTTAGCATCCATGGTCATATATCTGTACGCAGTTAAGTTGCGCTCGCTGGATGTGCCAGGATATAAGGTAATCTTAAATTGAGCGTTCTCCCCGCCTCTTACTCTGGCCGTCACAACATTCGTTCTGGTAAAGGTATTCTTTTCGCGGGCATCTTTATCACTATACTCACCCGCTATAAGATCGAAATTTACGCTGCTGTCTGACTGATCCGGCATTTGCAACATCTGTACTGCGGCGTGTTCGTTAAGATCTTTCAGGTTGGCTATAATAGAGCCAGGACGCAAGCCCACCTTCAACTGTGGCAGTTGCTTTTCTGTATCATCACCGTTATAACGCACTAATATCTTTTCATCTCCTTCCAGTGCCCACAACTGCAATTCCAGCGACTGGTCGGCATACAATATGGCTACGTCGCGACCACGACTGTCATTGGGCAACAGGAAGTGATACTTCGCCTGACCATATTTATTATCTGCGTAGCGAGCCACGCCATTATGCACTTCGATCAGCTTGGGATATTCACGGATAACCGTCAAATGTGTCTCTTTGGAGATGCCCATGGCATTCATGAACTTCCAGAAGCCAGCGACTCCGCTGCCATAGTGCTTAAATGTAGTCTTCATCCTGTTCTCGAAGGCCCGCACCATGACCTTCGCTACCTCATCAGTAAAGATATCGCCGGCCCTGTTACTCTTGATGATTTGAGGCTTATGGGTATCCTTGGCAAAATCGTCTCCACTAAGATATTCAAAAATTCCTGTAATATCGCCTTGCTCTATCACATAAGCGCGTTTCTGCTCGCCTGTGACCGGGTCAAACCTGGTACCGACAATCGTCTTGATTACCTCGCCTTTCTCGGAGCGGACTGTTATCAATTTACGAGCCCGATTATCTTGCGGATAACGATAATCGAGGGACGACACATCTTCCGGATACATGACCTTAGTGGCGGACAAATAGTCGCCCGGACGCAAGTTTATATTTGATCTGAACTCGCGCAATGCGTCAGGATCCTTAGCCAGGGCACCCAAAACATTCTGCAACAGGGTGCTGGACAGCGGATTCATCTCTTCCTTACCGATAGTCCAGGCATGTTCCCACTTACTCTTCACCAGAACCCCATTTTGCATATGGCGTGGATTAATAAAGACATTCCGAGTGCCATCCTCAAGATAAATGTCCCCGTAAACAAAATCATCCATGGTAACTTTATTCAAAAGAACGTCTGGATTTCTTACGTCGGTCACATGCATAGAACAGGTATAAACACTGGTCTTAATACCATCTGTAAATTCCATACGAGAGAACAACACATATCCGCCATTTGACTTGTAATTCTGGAAGCTGGCAATAGTTGTAATATCCTTGTGAGCACTATGCTCTGTCTTGGCAATGCGAAGAACTTTCTTATACAAGCGGCCACCCCAGAACAATGCATCGACACCATCCTGACCCAACTGATCTTCCACAACAATTTCATCGCCCTTCTCATTAAAAGTGACTTTCTCTTGTTTATACAACCTGGTCTGATTGTTTGAATCCTGGGCATATACATAATCGACCCTGTACTGCTTCACGGGTTTGGCATTCGGCTTTAATTGATAAACCATTTCACTAACCATGCCACGGTTTGCTGGCAACAGATACGTCGTTGTAACATGCCTGAATCCATCCGCCTGATTATCCACCGACTTGGTCACGGCAAAAGGCTGTGCACCCGGCAGGACCTCTCCGTTAGAATCCAAATCGGCAGGATAATATAGTGACGAGGCTTTACCACTAATAACCTCCAGCACATCTTTGGCCGGCACCTCACCGAGATAAAGACGAGCCACATCTTTTCCACCACGACCCATCTTGGTAGCTTCCAGGATCTTTGCTGAACGTAAGGCCTGCCGGATATCAGTCTTCTGCAGGTCTTTAAAGCTGATGAATTGACCCTTCATCTGTGTAGCTGCGCCTGAGGATATATCAACCCTATAGTTACTGGCCAGGAATTGATCCATTGCCTCGCCTTCAAGCAAGATAAGCTGACTGGGGCCGACCGGCAATTTGGATGCGGCCATAGCTTCAAAAACCTTCGCAGCAGGAACCTTCGCGGGAATCTCAGCCTCCGGCATCACTGCCGGAGAGCCAATATTCTCCACCGGAGCAGTTGCGCGTACAGCTTGTACCGGCGCCGGCTTAATACTGAACAAGGACTTAAACCAGGCAATCAACTGGTTCAACAGGATAACGAAGATATTTGCCTGCTTCTCAACCGTCTTAGTGGTCGGGGCTACCTTTGGCGTAACCGGTACAGCGCCAGACTTGAGTACTGCCTGCTTAGTCATATTCTGCTCGACTCCGCCGATCACCATTGGCGTCCAAGCTGGACTGGCCGGAGTAACAGCCGCATTAGCACTGGCCGCCGCTGTGGCAGGCTGCGCCGCTGCCGGTACCGCGGCCTCTTCCGTCTGAGCCGCTTTAAGCTGCGCTTCCAATGTCCGGATCCGGGCTTCAAGTTCCGCCTTCTTCTGCAACAAGGCCGCTGTATCGGACATAGAAGAAGCCGCAGTACGGGCATCATTGGCACCGGCAACCATGTGTATAGTTTCTTCGTTGGATCCGTTGTACGCCAGGAGCGGCCCGGTCACGCCCAGCATGGCTTGCGGCTTCGACAGTCCGGCAGCCTCCAGTTTGTTCTCAATATCTTTCAATTCCTGGCGAAGACGATCGATCTCTTGGCTGATCTGCTCCGGCGTTTGCGTTCTTTCTGCAGGTGTTTGCGTAGCCGGGACCGCAACGGCCCTGGCAAGTGCGACACCCTGGCCGGCCGTCTGAGTCTGGACAGGAGCAATCGGCCTGACCGGCATGCTCGGCTTGACAGGCGTAACAGGATCCGCCGGCAGTAACTTATCTTTAGAGACCGCCGCCGGCGCCTTGTTAGACCACGGCGAAACTACTAGACCAACGACCGTACCGGTGGTGTTCATCTTCACGATGGCGTTGAACTTGGAAATATCCAGCCCCGGAATTACCTGCCGGCTGGTTACCAGCGTAGTGCGCAAAGGCTGGGCCGGTTTCGTCGGCTCAGGATACAGTGCAAAAAGATTCTTGGCAGTTATGTCCGCCACGCTGGATACCGGCTGGATATAGCGGGTGTCATAGACCTTATTATCGGTCAACACCAAGGACATGACCGGAGTAAAGGCTTCTCCGCCGAAAACCAGCATCTGGTTGGGCTCATCGGCATAGGCTACCCGGAACCCGCTCTTGTCAGTGTAGGCGTAGCCTTTGGCTCCAAAGTTGACGTGCGCGTAATATTCCGTACCATTATTAAACCTGGAGACGATCTCGGCATCCATGACCTTCTTCGGCACCGCCGTGAAGCCTTCCCCGTCTTTCACGAAGGCCTGCTGACCGTTCTTGGAGGCTTCTTTCAACTCCCTGATCATCCGGAAGCCTTCCTTGAACGGCTCCACGCGGATCGGAACGTTGGTTGTAACCACTACCGTCTGTCCGTCGACATCGGTCAAGGTGTAAGTGCCCGGCAGCAGGACCTGGTCTTTCGCATCAAACTCCACCAGACGGTTCTTAACAGACCAGAAGAACCGGCCCAGTACGACCTTGCCGCCCTTTTGCTTCCATTCCGCCTCGTAATATGACAACGGCTTCAGGCCGTTCTTGTTGTCAGGGTTGAGCAAGCTCTGGAACGTCTCGTTGTTGACATAGATGAACGGATTGACGCCACGGTCGTAAACTGTCAACCGGGCAGCGGCGTTCTGCGCCTTCAAAGCTTCCTCGTAACCGCGACGGGTCGTCAGTACGATATTGCCGTTATAAGTCGGCACGGTGAGCTTGCGGAGTTCTTCCAGAGAATTAAACCCTTCAGTGGTAATCTGCACCGTGGTCGGAGCCACCGGCGTGACTGCAGCAGGTAAATTATTCGCCAAGTTGGAATGGGCAATAAACCGTCCCAGTACCGTCTCGATCTGACCGAACTGCTTGGCGCCATACTGCGGGAATTCCTGGCGGAAGGCCGGCGTCAGTGCCGCAGAGCGAGCGCTGCCGTCGGGTCCGATATTGCCATGGCGCTGCAGGGCCGCGTAGACCTTGTCGGCATCCAGACCCTGATCAGCAAAAGCCTTCTTGCTTACAACCAACATATTCTGCACGCTGACAGTTTCCTGCAGCTTCTCCCAATCCAGCTTCTTCTCGCTAATATGTTCCTTCTCCGCGATGGCGGTAATATCCTTATTGCCCGTAATGCGCATGAACTGGCCGCCGGTCAGGCTCTTGCCGACTTCCAGCGTAACCTTGCCGTTCTCGTCCTTCGATATGTCTATGCCGGCGGTAGCCGTACCATTGGTAGTGGCGGAGAGATGCAGTTTGCCGAACAGGTCGGCCTGGGCTTTGGCCTCTCCGGTCAGCAGTCCGATATCCAAGGACAACTTATAGTCGCCTTTGGAGTCTAACTGATAAGTGGCGCCAGTCCCCAGATCGATAAACGAACCGTAACCATAATTAGCAGCCGTGACCGCCACGCGGCCGCTCAGGTGCTTATTAAAGTTGTGCTCATACTTAACCACTGCGCCCCAGTAAGGATTGG
>JAAXVU010000040.1 GCA_013335325.1 Candidatus Omnitrophota bacterium
TATTGTCGTCGGACGCTTTGTTCGATACAAAGTTGGTGAATAAATCGTATTGAGGATTGCCGTGACCAGAGAAATTCCTGTTTACAAGCGTATATTGCTTAAGATGAGCGGTGAGGCCCTGCAGGGTCCGCGCGAGCATGGCATTGACGCTGATACTTGCGCCATGTTCGCCTTGCAGGTTAAGGAAGTATGGGAGATGGGCATACAGGTTGCAATGGTAGTTGGCGGCGGGAATATTTTTCGTGGTGGAGTCGAGACCAAGCGGTTCGGTCTGGATCGTTCAGTGGCCGACCATATGGGAATGTTGGCAACTGTCCTAAATGGGCTGGCGTTGCAGAATGCGCTGGAACAGCTGGGTGTGCCGACGAGGGTAATGACCGCTATAGAGATGCACGCTATAGCTGAGCCATATATATTGCGTCGAGCTGTGCGGCATCTCGAGAAGAAGCGCGTGGTCATTTTCGTCGCTGGTACAGGTAACCCATATTTCACGACCGACACCGCAGCCGCCCTGCGAGCCAGCGAGATCAATGCAGAAATTATTATGAAGGCCACCAAGGTCGATGGTGTCTACACCGCAGACCCTATGCAGGATAAGAAGGCCAGGAAGTACGACAAGCTACGCTTTATCGAAGTTTTGAACCAGAACCTGAAGGTGATGGACTCGACTGCGATCAGTATGTGCATGGACAACACTATTCCCATATTAGTTTTTAATCTGAATAAGAAGGGCAATATCAAGCGAGCCGTTCTTGGTGAAGATATAGGGACTATTGTTACTTAAAAGGGGTGACCTATGAGTTTAAAAGAAGTGGTTACGCATACGGATGCCATCATGAAAAAGACCGTGGAAGCGGTCCTGCGGGAATTTAACGAGGTCCGTACCGGGCGTGCGCATCCCGCTTTGGTGGAGGAGTTACATGTAGATTATTACGGTACCCCAACACCTATTAAGCAAATGGCGGCAGTCTCGGCCCCGGATGCATCCTGTCTTTTAATACAGCCTTGGGATCCTTCGGCGCTTCCAGAGATTGAGAAGGCTATCAGCAATTCCAAGCTGGGCGGCACCCCGAACAACGATGGCAAAATGATCCGTCTTATCATTCCTGCTTTGTCTGAAGAAAGGCGCAAGGAATTGGCCAAGATTGTCAAGGATATGGCCGAGAAGGGGCGGGTTTCATTGCGCTCGGTTCGTCGTGAGGCTAATGAGAAGATCGCCAAGTTGAAGAAGGACAATGTTATATCAGAAGATGATAACTTTAAAGGTCAGGAAGAAGTGCAAAAGTTGACCGATAAGCATATTAAGGAAATAGATGTCATTCTAGAGAAGAAGAGCAAGGAATTGATGACTATCTAGCTTGGGCGTTAAGATGTAGGTTTTGTTTTTTTATTGTTATGATTTACATGCTCTTTGAATATTGACCCACTAGCTCATCTGGTAGAGCACAGCCCTTTTAAGGCTGGCGTGCCGCGTTCGAGTCGCGGGTGGGTCACCATTACTTGTCTTAGGGTAACGGGCTCCTGTCAATTAATTACAGGAGTCCGTTACTGCTTTCAAAGTCAGGACAGTGTTCCTTTGTAAGATAAGATTTGAAATAGGATTGCTCTTTTGCTCCGGGCGGGTGGCGAAATTGGCAGACGCGCCAGACTTAGGATCTGGTGGGGCAACCCTTGGAGGTTCAAGTCCTCTTCCGCCCACGTTTCTAATATAGGAACCTTTAACCCTTGGTTAACTACTTGCGCTCCGTCGATGAAGACCGGAAGCGACAATAGTGTGGGGGGATGTGAGCGAGGTCAGGCTGGCGAGGAAGTACAGCCGGACAAGACATGTTGACGTTTTCTTTCAAGACAGCTCGTCGAAGTTTGTTTTTGTATTGACACCGAAAATGACTTTGTTACAATAAACGAAATTTGCAGGAGTTGTTTGTAGGTACAACCCCCCGGGTATTCTAAGGTTTCCCGGAGTATAGTGAAGCCGGTGGCACTGAGCTTCTTTTAGCTGTTTGTAATAATGCGGCGGTAATTCAGTTGGCTAGAATGCCACCTTGCCAAGGTGGATGTCGTGGGTTCAAATCCCATCCGCCGCTTTCTTTTTTTACTATCAGGAGGGGCATCCCCGCTATGAAGATTCCGGATTTTCTTTGTGAAGACGCTGTTACAGCAGACCTTAAGGCATCCAGCAAGAAAGAACTTATCGAAGAGATGGTAGGCATGATGGTCGAGGCCGGTGCGTTCGAGAAGAAGCACAAGGCAAAGATCATTGATGTTTTAATGGCCCGTGAAGCATTGGGTTCTACCGCTATTGGTCAGGGCATAGCTATTCCCCATGGCAAGACAGACTGTGTCGACAAGCTGGTAGCTGGCCTGGGCATAAGCAAGAAGGGGATAGACTTTGATGCTCTCGACGGAGAGCCAGCACATATTTTCTTTTTGCTGGCAGCTCCGGTTGATTCGGCTGGCCCGCATTTAAAGGCTTTGGCCCGCGTATCCCGCCTTTTGAAAGACAAGTATTTTCGCGAAAGCCTGAGAGTTTCTAAGGATAAAAAGGATATCCTCGAGCTGCTGTATCGCGAGGATGCTCAACTGAATTAAAAGGACAATGTCCAGCAATCTTCTCAAGTGGCTCTATCCAGGGATGCAAATCAAGCGCTGGATTTGTATTTCGCTTGTGGGGATTTGCGTTGTGGCTGGCGGAGCCTATTTCGTTCCAAGTCCCTATGCTTTTGTCAGGGCGTTTGGTTTTGTAATCATACTTTGTGGGATCCTTTTCATCGTCATCGGTATCGGCAAGATGACGATATCGTTCATTACCTTGTTCCTTCCTAAGAGGGAACAGGATCTTGTTAATATTCTCTATCAGAAACGTTACCTGGAGCGCGGGCCCAAGATCGTCGCTATTGGCGGTGGTCATGGATTATCTAACTTGCTGCTTGCGCTTAAAGACTATACTTCGAACATAACGGCAATTGTTACGGTTGCGGATAGCGGCGGCTCATCGGGGCGTTTGCGTGAGCAATTTGATATTGTGGCTCCTGGCGATATACGTAATTGTCTGGTGGCCCTTGCGGATGCCCCGGCCTTGATGGGGGACTTATTTCAATATCGTTTTCCGGAGAAGTCCGAACTGAAAGGGCACAATTTCGGTAATCTTTTTCTTACCGCCCTATATGAGGTGGCGAATAGGGACTTTCAGCAGGCGGTTGAGCTGACTAGCAAGGTGTTGGCTATTCGTGGTAAGGTTGTGCCCTCCACAGTTGACAATGTGCATTTGGTGGCGCGTTATCGCGACGGAAGAATTACCGAGGGCGAGGCCAAGATCCCGCGCCCTGGAATGGCCATCGAGCAGCTTTTGCTTAAGCCGCAGGATGTTAAGCCGACAGAAGAGGCCATATCGGCCATTGCTGAGGCGGACGTTATTATCCTGGGGCCGGGCAGTCTCTATACCAGTGTGTTACCTAACTTGTTGATCAAAGGCGTAGCCGAGGCGTTGGCAGCCTCTTCGGCATTCCGTATTTATGTTTGCAATGTTATGACGCAGATGGGTGAATCTGAAGGATTGTCTGCTGCCGACCACGTCCGTGCCATTGTCCGGCATGTTGACAAGAATGTACTGGACGCTGTATTGCTAAATGCCAAGGAAATCCAGGAGCCGGCTGCTTTGGCCCGCTACAAGCAGGAAAATGCCTTTCCCGTACGGGCGGACGTGGATGATATCCGTTCCATGGGGTATAAAGTATTTGCAGAAGATATCGTGGGGGTCAAGGATTACGTGCGTCATGATTCCATTAAATTGACGCAGGCTTTGATCAAGGTTATTGAGAAAAACCGCGTTATAAAGCGATAAGTTTATGCCAAGAATAGAAAAGAAGATTGTGGTCAAGACTAAGCAGGGCTTGCATGCCCGTCCGGCGGCTATGTTTGTCCAGATTGCCAACAAGTATAGCTCAGCCATAGTTGTTCGTCGGGATGAGGAAGAAGTGAATGGCAAGTCGATTATGGGAATATTGATGCTGGGCGCCGACAAGGGGTGCGAGATCGCCTTGGCAGTAGACGGCCAGGATGCGGAGAGTGCTTTAATGGATCTGGAGGCTTTTCTTGGTAAAGAAGAGTAAAGCTGAACTAGTAATCAAGGGTATTGCAGCGGCTTCCGGCATCGCAGCCGGTCCGGCCTTTCTGCTGGACCAGCAGGACTTTGTTGTACCCGAACGGGCCATTCTCGATGACGAGATCCCGATTGAGATAGCACGTTTTGAAGAGTCCATAGCTCATACTAAGTCAGAGATCCAGGACATCAAGGATAAGATCGCCAAGGAAGTAGGCGGACAGGAATCGCAGATTTTTGACGCGCATCTGTTGGTACTGGAAGACTGCATGCTAATTGATGAGGTCAAAAAGAAGATAGCCTCCGAGAAGGCCAGCGCCGAGTATATCTTTTCCCAGGTTCTAAAACGTTATATTGAGATATTTGAGAATATCGAGGACGCTTATATTAAGGAGCGTTCTGCGGATGTATCCGATATCGGGCGCCGGGTCCTCAAACATCTGATGGGGGAAACCCGCCTGCATGATTTTGATACGCTGCTTGGAGATATTGTAATTGTGGCCCACGACATATCTCCTTCTGATGCAGTCAGCATGTACAACAAAAGTATTTTAGGCTTCCTGACAGATATTGGTGGTCAGACCGCTCACACAGCTATCATAGCAAAATCACTGGGGGTCCCGGCGGTATTGGGTCTCAAAGATGCCACCTTGCGTATCAGCAACCAGGATTATGTGATTATAGATGGCCGCAAGGGTGTGGTGATCGTTAATCCCACTGAAGAGACCAAAAGGCTATACGAGAAAGAAAAGGCCAAGCTGGCCTTGGTCGAAGGCGAGTATGTCAATATTAAGGATGTGCCGGCGGAGACAACAGATGGTCGCCGGGCGTCACTTATGGCCAACTTTGAGTTGCACGGTGAATTGCCGGCCGTACTTAGATCCGGCGCTGAAGGCATTGGCCTGTACCGCACCGAGTTCTTCTACATGAACCGTATCGACTTGCCTAGCGAGGAAGAGCAGTTTCAAGAGTATCGCCGGATCGCCGAGGAGATGTCGCCCAACCCGGTGGTCATACGTACCCTGGATCTGGGTGGGGACAAGTTTGTTTCCAGCTTACAGTTACCCCGGGAAATGGTTCCTTTCCTGGGTTCACGCGCTATCCGTCTTTGCTTGGAAGAGCAGGAGATATTCCGTACACAGTTAAGGGCCATTTTGCGCGCTTCGGCGTACGGCAACGTTATGATGATGTATCCTATGATCGCTGGCCCCGGAGAGTTGCGGGCAGCAAACGGGATCCTCAAGGGGGTCAAGCAACGTTTGCGCGACAAGGGGATCGCTTTCAATGAAAACATGCCGGTGGGTGTGATGATCGAGGTGCCGGCCGCAGCCATGACTGCCGACTTGTTGGCACAGGAAGTAAATTTCTTTAGCATCGGCACCAACGACCTGATCCAGTATACGCTGGCTGTTGACCGGGCCAATGAAAAGATGGCGCAATTTTACGAACCTGGACATCCGGCCGTTTTACGACTTATCCGTCGGACCATCAATGCGGCGCATGATGCCGGCATCAGGGTTGGCGTGTGCGGAGAAATGGCCAGTGATCCAACGCTGGCGGTCATCTTACTTGGCCTAGGTCTTGATTCTTTTAGCATGTCCCCGACCAGCATACCGCAGATCAAGCGGGCTATCAGGAGCATGAAATTCTCCGATATGGAAGAGTTGGCCCGGCAGGCTTTGAAATTGTCAACCGGACAGGAAGTCCTGGAATTTATGGTTGCAGAGATCAAACGGCTGGTGCCGGACTTCTACATATACGATGCGCAAAATAAATAATGCCGGTGAACCTCGTTTGCTTGTATCTCGAGGCGTGACAATATAAAGGAACAAGTCATGAAAGTACTGATATTGGCCGGTGGTTATGGCACACGTCTGTATCCTTTGATCAAGGACATACCCAAGGCCCTGCTGGATGTATCCGGCAAGACCCTCGTTGAACATACTTTGGACAAATGTGCCGCCATTCAGTCTGTAGATGAGGTCTTGGTGGTGACCAATGCCAAGTTTTACGACTTGATGTCGAAATGGGCAGAAGGTCGCAACGGTAAACCTTTCCCGATACGTGTGATCAACGACGGTACCCGTACGCCAGAGGAACGCCTGGGTGCCATCGGTGATATTCTTTTCGTATTGGACCGGTGCCAGGTGTCAGAGGATTTATTGGTGTTGGGCAGCGATAATCTATATGACCAGGGTTTGACTGACTTCATACAATTTGCCCAGGGCAAAGGCTCTGCTGTGACGGTCGGTGCTTACGATGTGGAAAGTCTGGAGGCAGCGAAGAAATACGGTGTTATTGAGCTGGATCAGGCAGGCCGGATGCTATCTTTGGAAGAGAAGCCGGCACAGCCGCGTTCCAGTCTGATATCGATGTGTTTGTATTATTATCCGCGCGAGTCATTCCCCATGCTCCGGAGTTTTATTACCGAAACAAATCATACTGATACTACCGGGGGCTATATCCAGTGGTTATACAAAAAGACCGCTGTTTATGGTTTTAAGTTCAGCGGTAAATGGTATGATATCGGCAGTCTGGAATCGTATTACGATGCCCAAAAGCATTTTGCGACTTAAAACAGACGGGAATTTAAAGAAAGGAAGGCGGTTGTGAAAGGAAATTATTTTATTACCTCTGAATCTGTTGGTAA
Source organism: Candidatus Omnitrophota bacterium (assembly GCA_013335325.1). Taxonomy (GTDB): domain Bacteria; phylum Omnitrophota; class Gorgyraeia; order Zapsychrales; family Fredricksoniimonadaceae; genus JAAXVU01. The sequence continues at coordinate 6,753 of JAAXVU010000040.1, forward strand.
TGGTCATCCTGATAAGGTTTGCGATCAGATCTCGGATGCCGTATTGGATGCTGTATTGAAAGATGATCCACGTGGGCGCGTTGCCTGCGAGACATTTATCAGTGCCGGACTGGTAATTGTCGGCGGCGAGATCACGACTTCGACTTATGTCGACGTGCACAAGCTGGTGCGTGGCGTACTTTCCGATATCGGCTATACCAGCCAGGCTTACGGCTTTGACGCCTCTACGTGTGCTATCTTGAATGCCATCAACCGTCAGTCCCCGGATATTGCTCAGGGCGTGGATGCTGGCGGAGCAGGCGATCAGGGCATCATGTACGGTTATGCAACTGACGAGACCCGCGAACTGATGCCGTTGCCCATTACGCTGGCCCATAAGTTGGTCAAACGCGTTGAAGAGGTCCGCAACAAGAAGATCCTGGATTATCTGGGACCGGATTGCAAGAGCCAGGTCACAGTCGAGTACATGGACGGTCAGCCGAAGCGTATTGATTCTGTCGTCCTGGCCTGTCAGCATACGGAAAAAATTTTGGACAAGACCGGCAAAAAGATCACCGACAAGGCGCGCCAGGAGATCATAAAGCAAGTAGCCATGCCGGTAGTTGGGAAGCTGATCGACAAGGGCACCAAATTTTATATTAATCAGACCGGCAAGTTTGTCGTCGGTGGTCCGCAGTCCGATACCGGTGTGACGGGGCGTAAGATCATCGTAGACACTTACGGCGGTATCGTCCCGCACGGCGGCGGCGCTTTCTCCGGTAAGGATCCGACCAAGGTGGACCGTTCAGCAGCTTACATGTGCCGATATATTACCAAGAACATCGTGGCGGCCGGTCTGGCGAAGAAGTGCCTGATCCAGCTAAGCTACGTGATCGGTAAGGCTGAGCCACTCAGCATTTTTGTCGACACTTTCGGCAGTGGTATCGTCAGCGAGGAGACGCTGGTGGAGCTCATTCGCAAGAATTTTGACCTGACTCCGGCTGGAATAATCAAGACGCTTGATCTGCGCAAGCCGGTCTTCCGTCAGACAGCGGCCTACGGCCATTTCGGCAATTCGGCTTTCCGTTGGGAAAAGACAGATAAGGCAGCGAAGTTGCGGAAAGACGCTGGCGTTTAATTTGACGGAATATTTATGGCCTTAAGTCAATGGACGCTCGTCTTTTGATCAGTTCGGCCGTTGAGTTTGGGTTTTTTAAGGGGTGAGACATGGTTGCCAAGGAATACAAAGTTAAGGATATGTCGCTGGCCGAACTGGGTCATAAGCAGATCGTCATGGCCGAGAAGGAGATGCCGGGACTGATGGCCTTGCGCCGAAAGTATGGCAGGAAGAAGCCGCTCAAGGGCGCGCGCATCACCGGGTCGCTGCATATGACCATAGAGACAGCGGTTTTGATAAAAACGCTGGTAGAGCTGGGTGCTAATGTGCGCTGGGCCAGTTGCAATATCTTTTCGACGCAGGATCAGGCCGCGGCTGCCATAGCTGATTTTGGAGTGCCGGTTTTTGCATGGAAGGGTGAGACCCTGAAGGAGTACTGGTGGTGCACAAAGCAAGCGTTGGTGTTCCCTGACAAAAAAGGCCCGGATCTGATAGTAGATGACGGTGGCGACGCGACTTTGATGGTGCACCTTGGTCTGGAAGCTGAAAAGAATCCTAAGGTATTGGATCGTCAAGCTGGCGGAGAGGATGAGCAACAGTTGCTATTGTGCCTCAAGCAGACGCTCAAGGAAGACCCGCAGCTGTGGCATCGCATCACGCCGAAGATCCGTGGTGTGTCGGAAGAGACCACTACCGGCGTGCACCGTTTGTACCAGATGATGCAGGACAAGAAGTTGTTGTTCCCCGCCTTTAACGTCAACGATTCGGTGACCAAGTCTAAGTTTGATAACTTGTACGGTTGCCGCGAGTCGTTGGCCGACGGCATCAAGCGTGCTACTGACATTATGTTGGCCGGCAAGGTTGCCGTCGTGTGCGGTTACGGGGATGTGGGTAAAGGTTGCGCGCATTCGTTGCGTTCTTACGGTGCGCGGGTCATTGTTACCGAGATCGATCCTATTTGTGCCTTGCAGGCCACCATGGAAGGTTTCCAGGTTACAACGTTGGAAGAGGCGCTGCCCGAAGCTAACGTGTTCGTAACTGCCACCGGCAATTGCGATATCATCACTGCTAAGCACATGTCCCAGATGAGGGATCATTCCATAGTATGCAATATCGGGCATTTCGACAACGAGATCGGCGTGACCGACCTGCAGAAATGGCCCGGCGTCAAACGACTGAATATCAAGCCCCAGGTGGACAAGTATATTTTTGCCGACGGTCATTGCATAATACTGTTGGCTGAAGGACGCCTGGTGAACCTGGGTTGCGCTACCGGACATCCGTCGTTTGTCATGTCCAACTCGTTTACCAACCAGACGTTGGCTCAGATGGAATTGTGGCAGAAGAAATACCGCGTGGGTGTTTATCGTTTACCCAAACAATTAGATGAAGAGGTTGCCCGGCTGCATTTGGAGAACGTTGGAGCCAAGCTAACCCGTTTGACTGCCAAACAGGCAGGCTATATCGGCATTTCGGCGGATGGCCCGTATAAGCCGGAGCATTATAGGTATTGATTGTTCTACATAGACTGCAAGCGGCTGCGCAGGATCACCCTATTGTTCCCGGGCAATATTGTTGACTGTCCGGAGTTCTTGCCATATACTTGGAACTCGTTTAATAAGCGGCAAACAGTGGCCGGAAGGGATTAATTAAGGAAGGATTATATGCCAAAGATTTATTACGATAAGGATGCGGACTTAAACGTTCTGAAAGATAAAACTGTGGCCATCATCGGCTACGGTATACAGGGGCGGGGTCAGGCTCTTAACCTGCGTGATAGCGGGGTCAATGTGATCATTGGCCAGCGCGAGGGTGGTCCCAATTACCAGAAAGCTATAGACGACGGTTTCAAGCCCATGGACGCAGGCAAGGCGGCCCAGAAGGCGGATATTATCGTATTGCTGACCCAGGATCATCTGCAGGCCGAGATCTACAAGAAGCAGCTGCGTCGCCACATGAAAGCTGGTAAGGCATTGGTATTTTCGCACGGGTTCAACATTCACTTTGGCCAGATCAAACCGCCGGAAACGATCGATGTCTGGATGGTGGCTCCCAAGGGGCCGGGTTCCTTTGTCCGTCGTCAATATGAGGAAGGCAAGGGTGTGCCGTGTTTGGTCGCTATTCACCAGGATGCTTCTGGAAATGCTCTGAAGCAAGCGTTGGCGTATGCTAAGGGTTTGGGCGGCGCTCGGGCTGGTGTTTTTTCCACAACTTTCAAGGAAGAGACGGAGACTGATCTGTTTGGTGAGCAGGTTGTGTTGTGCGGCGGTACCAGTGCATTGGTCAAGGCTGGGTTCGAGACACTGGTGGAGGCTGGTTATGCTCCTGAGATGGCCTATTTCGAATGTCTGCACGAATTGAAGTTGATCGTCGATATCATTTATGAGGAGGGTATCGCCGGTATGCGTAAGCGCGTGTCAGACACGGCCGAGTACGGCGATTACACCCGCGGCAAGCGGATCGTCAATGATCGCACCAAGAAGGAAATGCAGAAGATATTAAAGGAGATCCAGTCTGGCAAGTTCGCGCGTGAATGGATGCGCGAGAACAAGCAGGGACGTGCCAACTTTATCAAGATGCGTGAAGAACAGGATAAGCATCAGATCGAAGAGGTCGGCAAGCGACTTAGAGGCATGATGTCCTGGATAAAAAAGTAAGGATGCGTCCTTTAAATATATAAGAAGCAAAGAAAAAGACGCACTTCACGGTGCGTCTTTTTTATGAAAGAGAGTCGGTTATGGCAAGAGAAGATAAGGTTTTGATATTCGACACGACCTTGCGCGACGGTGAGCAGGCGCCGGGTGCCAGCATGAACCAGCGGGAGAAGATGGAAGTGGCGCTGGCGTTGGAGCGTATGGGCGTGGATATTATCGAGGCTGGGTTCCCCGTAATTTCCAAGGGTGACTTTGAGTCTGTATCGCTGATCGCCGGCAAGGTCAAGCGTTCAGCGGTGGCTGGATTGGCCCGCGCTGTCCGTAAGGATATCGAGGCTGCTGCCGAGGCGCTGAAGGCGGCGAAGAAACCCCGCATCCACGTCTTTCTGGCTACCTCGAAGATACACCTGGAGCACAAGCTGAGGAAGACGCCTGACGAGATCGTTCAGATGGCGGTCGATGCTGTTAAGTATGCCCGCAGCAAATGTGATGATATTGAGTTTTCTCCGGAAGACGCTTCCCGTTCTGAGAAACAGTTCCTGTATCGCGTGCTGGAAGCTGTTATCAAGGCCGGTGCCCGGACAGTGAATATCCCCGATACCGTAGGGTACGCCATGCCGGACCAATACGGTAAGCTGATTGAGGATATACGCAATAACGTTCCCAATATTAGCAAGGCTGTAATATCTGTACATTGTCATGACGACTTGGGATTGGCAGTGGCCAACTCGCTGGCAGCAGTCAAGAACGGCGCCCGCCAGGTAGAGTGTACGGTTAACGGTATCGGCGAACGTGCCGGCAACGCCTCCATGGAAGAGATCGTGATGGCTTTGCGCACTAGGCACGATTATTTTGGCTGTTCGACTGGGATCAAGACTGTCGAGATCTGCCGCACCTCGCGGCTGGTTAGCAAGTTCACCGGTTTCGCCGTGGCCCCCAACAAGGCTATAGTGGGCGCTAACGCCTTCCGGCACGAGTCGGGCATTCACCAGGACGGTGTGCTGAAAGAACCGACTACATACGAGATCATGCGTCCGGAAGACGTCGGCTTTACCGGTTTGGGGCTGGTCTTGGGTAAGCATTCCGGCCGGCATGCGTTAAAGGCGCGGCTGAAACAGCTGGGCATCGAGTTAAGCGACGAGCAGCTGGTACGGGCTTTTGAGCGATTCAAGGATCTGTCGGACAAAAAGAAAGAAGTGTTCGACGAGGATCTGATAGCGATAGTAGAAGATGAGGCCCGCGAGGTCCGAGATATCTGGACCTTGGAAGGTTTGGCAGTGAAGAGTGGCCTAGGGGTCAAGCCCCAGGTGGAAGTGCGTCTTCGCTCTGCCGGCAAGGTACATACCCGTCAGGCCACCGGAGACGGTCCGGTGGACGCCTGCTACCTGGCTATCGACGAGATCACCGGCCTGAAGGGCAAACTGCTCAATTATGGCATCCAGTCGGTGACCCAGGGAAAGGATGCTTTGGGCGAAGTGCGCGTTCGCGTGGCTTTTGATGACCGCAAGATAATTGGTATAGGTGCTTCGACAGACGTCATCGAGGCGTCGGTAAAGGCGTATCTCAATGCGGTCAACAAGGCCTGTTCGTCCACTAAGTCTAAAGGCAAGGCCAAGACCATAGACTTCGGGTTACAACCGTAAAGCTGTCAGCCAGGCGTAAGCCAGAAATCCAACGTTGCTTGGTGTGGTTTCTTGGCTTGCGACTTGGCTTTAAGGATAACAAATTATGTCAGAGCAAAAAGCTACTTACGGACTGGTGGGATATCCGCTAGGCCACAGTCTATCGCCGGTCATGCACAACACGGCTTTTCGGGAACTGGAGGTCGACGCTGAATATGTGCTTTTCCCGATGCAGAAGGAAGAGCTGCCGGCCTTCTTTGCCGAGTTACGCCGCGAAGATAGCCATATCTTTGGGTTGAATGTAACTGTCCCGCATAAGGAGAATGTGTTGCCTTTATTGGACAGTCTGGATACGTTTGCCCAGAAGGTTGGTGCTGTTAACACCGTGGTGATCAACGAAAAACGCAAGTTGATCGGCTATAATACCGACGGCCCCGGCTTCCTGACGCATCTTACTGAGTGTGGTTTTAACCCGGCCGGTAAACGTATAGCCATTCTGGGGGCCGGCGGAGCCGCGCGCGCCCTGATTAGCGTTTTATGCCTGGTACCAGAACAGCCGGAATGGGTGAAGGTCTACGACATTGACCGGGAACGCGCGGTAACCCTGGTTCGGGATCTGGCCGGGCGGCTGGATGTCAGTCGTTTGGAGATCGTCGATGCAATTGATGACCTGAATATTGAGTTGTGTGACCTTCTCATTAATGCCACACCGATCGGCATGAAGTCCGAAGACGTGTCTTTGGTAAGTGAGGAGCTCTTGCATGGTGGCCTTCTGGTCTACGACTTGGTTTATAACCCGGCGGAGACCGCTTTGCTCAAGATGGCCAAACAGAAGGGCGCCCGCACAGTTAATGGTCTTAAGATGTTGTACTACCAGGGCGTCCTGGCGTTTCAGCGCTGGGCGCAGATACAGTTGCCGGAACAGGTGAAGGCCGCCATGTGGGCCCAGCTGGAAAAGGCGTGTTACGGTAAATAACCCCGCGACCGACGGGAGAGGCAGGGAGCATCGATGGAATTGGAAGGGTTGTTAAAGATATTGTTCTTTCTATCTGGCGCCATCATCGGCAGTTTTCTTAACGTATGTATAGTTCGTTGGCCGCAGGAGAAGTCGGTGGTGAGCCCTTCGTCCCACTGTCCACAGTGCAAAAAGCCGATACTTTGGTACGATAATATCCCTTTGCTTAGCTATATATTATTGAGCGGGAAGTGCCGCCATTGCGGTGCCAAGTTTTCTTTCCGTTATTTCCTGGTGGAAGCCCTGACCGGCTGTATATTTCTCTTTTTCTACCGTGCATTTGGGCTGAACTGGTTACTGGTGCCATATCTTCTTATGGTGTCCTGTTTTATAGTGGCGACTTTTGTGGATCTGGAGCACCGTATTATACCCGACGAAGTTAGTGTGGGCGGCATGTTCGCTGGATTTATATGCAGCGCAATTTTTCCGGCGTTGCATTCATCGTCAGTAGTCCGTGCCGAATTGTTAGTGGTAGGATACGCTGTGGTCGGGCTGGTGCTGGTGGCGTTGTCTGCCCAGTTGCTATACTTCAGGTTGCAGAAGATCAAATTGGAGCGTGGCGAGAAGAGTTTTCTCTTGATATGCCTAGGGCTGATACTGCTCCAGTTGGCTGCTTTGTTTGTACCCGAGAATTGGTCGGCGGTATATCCAAATAGTTTGGCTTTGGCAGCCTCGATCCAGGGGGCCTTGTTGGGTGGTGCCTTGATCTACTGTATGGGGCTGGCCGGTGAAATGATATTTAAGAAAGAGGCGATGGGCGGCGGAGACGTCAAGCTTTTGGCCATGATCGGAGCTTTCCTGGGCTGGAAACTGGCAGTACTGACGTTCTTCATTGCCCCGTTCTTCGGCGCGATCGTGGGTGTGGTGGAAAAGATCCGCACCAAGGAAAGCGCCATTGCATACGGACCGTATCTGGTACTGGGCGCGCTCATCAGCTTGTTTTGGGGCAACCTGATCATTCGCTGGGTGATCAGCGGTTACAGGCTGTAATATTGCCAGTTTTCGCTTGTGGACGGTGTGGTTAACTAGTATATTATCGACATTTGCTGCCACAAAATTAAAGGCACGAAGGTTGTCTGGAGTACTTCAGATGGTCCCGTCAACCCGGGCCACTGGTAGGGAATAAGTCCAAAAGGTTGTATCACACAGAAAAGGGGAGTGAGTATGGTTTCGTACAAGGAACTAGGTTTGGTCAATACTAGGGAGATGTTC
>JAAXVU010000041.1 GCA_013335325.1 Candidatus Omnitrophota bacterium
CGGTCCCTGCATTGGCAGCAACGGCCGCAGCCACGCCTTTACGCTGGAGACGATAAACATGCGCTTCCCAGGGCTTGAGCGTCCAGGAACCGCGGTTCATCATGTCGTTGAAAGCTATCCTATCGCCGGTCATGATCTCGACGAATTCGAAATCCTTACGGTCAGCCTCGGACAACCCCCATTTATTATGCTCGCCGATATTCCATATTGTCTGCTCTTTATCGGAATAGTTATCCACCACTAGCCCCAACTCATAATCCACGGCGTTGTGGTCCTGCGGTGCCAGCCAGCGCTTGAACACCAGTACCCCGTCCGGCAGTTGATCCGCATTCTGCACCAATGCGACCTCCGAATGGCCCTGTCTCCACAAAGGAGCATTCATTAAGGGCGCAAAACGGCTTGTAAATTTGCCCTCTTTACTGAAAAAGAAAAAATCATCGTCCGGCCGCGGCTGCTGCACGGCATTGGGCTTGCCGAATGGATACGTTTTGCCGGTTTCCTGCCCCTGATTGATCATCATGCCGCCCGGCCTGGACGCCCAAGCACCAACGAGAGCCGCCTCATACCTAGCAACAGCACGAGCCAGAAAATCGCTATAAGCAGCAATATATTGCTTCCCCACGCCCGCTGCGGCAAGAAAAGACAATATGGTATCTTCATCCCTCTTAAGATAAAAATATTCTTTCCCATCCTCTTGAACAGATTGAATATAGCCGTTATCCAGCAATGCCTGAAAACCATCCTCGCCCAGAAGGCCAATATACGCCTCTCTGGACATGTGCCTGAAGATCTCTTGCGGACTCCTCTCGCGTGGATCGTCGGGATTCTCAAATTGTGCTATGCCATTCAGGGCATATTCATGATGTTCAGCCAGTCTATAGAAGTCCGCCGTATGCCGGCCTTCGGGTCCATTAAAATACTTCAAAGAATGCCAGGTATCATAAGTCAAGACGCCCATGGCCTGTATCTTGCCTTCCCAATCGCCGTAGGCTTCAGCCATAAATATAACGCTAGGCCAGTCACGTCTTAACCCATCGAACAGATCTCGCCAGAAATTATCAGGCATCTGACCGGTGCGATATTCTCCGTTCCAGCCAAAACGGGCATGATCGAACCTTTCCTCCAGCGCTATGTGGAACATGTCCATCCGCAAAGCCCCGCCCTGTGTCAGTTCCATAATATATCTGAACTTCTTCCTGATGAAATCCTGCGTCTCTGGCCTGGAAAAATCGAAAGCCACAGTATCCACCCAAATACTATTAGGATCATTATTAGAAAGGTCATGATTTTTGCCATGGGCGAAGATCCGGGTCTTCCCGTCACGACACAGAAAACGGAAGAACGGTTTAACGAATTCCGACTCCCTGGTAGGCCTCTCCTTTGCACCGCGTACATAATCAGTGAGTGTGCCTATCTGTTCCGCCGGTACCGCACCCTCCGGCACTTGTATAAATAGTTCCGGATGCTCAAAAAGCAAACGGCCGATGCCCATGGTATTGGTCACCAGATCCAGGGAAACCTTGATGCCATATTTAGCGGCCCGCGCCACCAGCCGGCGGAAGGCTGTCTCTCCGCCCAGGTTCTCATCTAAAACATAGTCGTCCAGACTATAGGCCGAGACCTGCAACTGCGGCCTGTTCAGTAGTCGACCTTTACTGCTATTGTAGCGCCGGCTGAAATATGAGGTCTTCCACGCCCCCATCATCCAGAGCACGTTAATACCCAAAGCCTGGAGCTTCTTCAGCTCCTGCTCGTCCACATCGTCAAAACTCCGGCTGCCCTTGGAATGCCAGATGTATATGCTAGGCTGCTCCACCTTTATCCTGGCCGGGTCGCGTTCGGTGGTCAGGTCAACATGCGCAATGTCGCCGGAAAACGTCAGCCGTGAGACCTGAACCGACTGAAAGACCCCCGGCGTCAGCATGCCGAACTCGTCCATGCCGCCGGAGAAATACTTGCGCGGCAGGACCTCGCCGCTCATCGTGTCGGTTTCTTCGCGGATAAAATCGAACACGCCCTTCTTGTAGGCAGCGACGTAACGGTCATAGATCTTGCGCGGCTCGCCGCGGTCGGCTATATCCACACCCGACACCATGGCCCGATCCACGTACCGCTCGCGCAAAGGCGAACGGCCCAGTTTCTGACGGTACCACTTGGCCAGGATCAGTGAATAAAATATTTGGCGCAGACGGGCAAAATTGCGGCCGCGGCTGACTTCGCGCTGGATGACCGGCACGATGATCTCGCGTAAAAGCTTTTTCGTGCGTTCGCTCCTGACCTGTTTAACCGGGGCGCCGGCCGGAGCCAGCAAAACAGAGCTGCGACTGGCCAGATAATCTTCCTCCAGCATGACCTTCAGCCGGGCCTCGACGATAACGCCGCCCTGCCCGTGCTCCGCGACCCGCGCTTTCTCGGGCACGATCCATATCTTGTTGAAATCATCCACCGACAGGTCCGCATCAGCCCCGCCGCCAGCGCGCAGACGCGACCAGAACAGTCGGCCGTGGGCATTATCCGGATGCAAAAGCGAAGCGGTAAGCTGTTTTAGGATGTAATCCTGGGCCAGAAGGTCGCGGCCCAGTTCGGTCATGCCCAGCGTTTGGGTCACGATCCGGTCGGATTCGTACGGAGAAAGGTTGACCCACAATTCCCGCTCGGGCACAGTAAGCCCGGCCAGAAAATAACGCGCCTGACGTTCCAGGTCTTCCTTGAGCACTGCCGCGTTACCCAAGCCCCGGTCCAACATGAAAGAAAGGCGTAAAGGATTTTGGGGATCTATGACCAGACCTTTGACCAATGGCGGCTGGAAGATCCCGGCCGGCATGACCATGGCCCCCGGCTGCGGCAGCTCGCGTATAGACTGGGCTTGGGCCAGCAACGGCGTAAAAGCAAAATTTAACGCCGTAATAGCGGCCAACGCCCCACGCCACCAACATCCTGGATAGAGTGATAATAACTTCATAATAGAATATGCTTCTCAGGTTCTTATTCCAAGTCACAAAATGGAGGTCATCCATATCTATTATTAGAATTCTACTATAAATATATAATATTAAGAAATAAAAAGGCAAGCCCGGGAAATTTTTCTCGCACGTCTTCTGAAAGAAAAACAATCGGACTAAAAGAACTGCTCTCTTTCACGACGGCAGAAAATATTTTGCTGAAACAATTGATGGATACACAACTGGAAGAGTTCCGGACGCCAAGCTCAGCGCTCGAGACATGCCGTCCTGTGAGCTGACGTTACGTCCCGGCCCGCCTCAGGGCGCACGCATCGCGTCTTGATTGGGGCTATCATCAGCATCATTGGGATGTCTGGTGGCATCATTAGGATGCAATATCGCATTGTTGGGGTGTACTGTGGCGTCATTGGGGCGAATAGTAGCATCGTTAGGCCAGCGCTTGGCATCGTTGGGATCATGTGTGGCATCATTAGTCTGCCGTGTAATATAATGCGCTTTCTGGCGTTCTCCGGCAGGAACTCCCTGCTCGACTATCAGGTTCTCGCGGTCACGTCGTATCGCATCCAGAACGTCATCGGAACCATTGTCATCGGAAACGAGTGAGTTCGAAGTAACCGCCGCCGCTAGCAGTGGATGATCAATAACGCAGAGCTGCAAAACCAATAAACAAAATAACAAACGAAAATAAGTATACATGTCTTAAACCACCTTACCCAACCGGTCCTGGCTGATAAACCCAGCAATGAAATAAACAATAAACCGCTGCCCTACATTATGCTATCAAGTTCGCGCTGCTAACTGGCCGCGATCATGTTACTTGCCCCGCCCCCAGCCACTTTCTCTCAATGTTCGATATATTCTTATACAGTAATATAACATAATACGTCAAGCGTTTCCTTGTAACACGCCTTACCTGCCCGCGCTCATACTAGCGGCTAATAACGCGCCCCTGAACCGGCTTCCAGCCCGACCAACGGCAAACGAGAGCCGGACTCAAACCCGGACGGCCCAACCGCGGACGCCGGCCAATCTTCACCGACAATATCAACTACCCGCGCCACTTCCTCCAGGGACGTCGCTCCGGCCGCCACCTTCAGCAACCCTGACATGGCCAGAGTCCGCATGCCGCCAGCCACGGCCTCCTGGCGTATCTGGTTCTCCGGGGCCCGGTTATAAGCCATCTCCCGGATACGTCCTTCCATCCGGAGCATCTCAAAGATCGACGTGCGTCCGTAATACCCGGTAAACCCGCAATGCTCACATCCCTGTCCGCGATAAAAATCAGTCACCGGGACCCTGTCCCAGAACCCGCGGAACTTGTCCAGCAGCTTGCCGTCGGGCTCCTCCCGCTCGCAACAATGCGGACACACCAGCCGGATAAGCCGCTGGGCCACCAGCAAACTTATTGATGAAGCGATCAGATACGGTTCTATGCCAATATCCATAAGCCGCGTAATGGAGGCGACCGCGCTGTTCGTGTGCAGAGTGGAAAATACCAGATGCCCAGTCAAGGCCGAGCGAAAAGCGATCTCCGCCGTCTCCCGGTCGCGTATTTCGCCGACAAGGATAGCGTCGGGGTCCTGCCTTAGTATGCTGCGCAGACTGGTGGCAAAAGTAACGTCCTTGTGCCGGCTTAACTGTAGCTGGTTTATGCCCTCAATCAGGTATTCGATGGGGTCCTCAATGGTGACGATGTTCATGGTCTCGCACTTGATGTGCTGGAGGGCCGAGTACAGCGTCGTCGTCTTGCCGGAACCAGTCGGACCGGTGACCAGTACAACACCCTGCGACTTATGGATGGCGTCGTGGAAAATATCAAAGTCGTCGCCCTGAAACCCCAGCGTCCCCAGGTCAAAACGGGAGTTCTCTGTATCCAGGATCCTCAGGACGATCTTTTCGCCGTAGAATACCGGCACCACGGAGATACGCAGGTCGATCTTGCGGTCCCCCAGGCGAACCTTGATGCGGCCGTCCTGCATCCGGCGTTGCTCGGCGATGTCCAGACGAGCCAGAAGCTTTATACGGACCGTCAACCGGGCCTGCAGGTCGCGCGGAATTTGCAGGATATTCTGCAGGCAGCCGTCAATACGGTAACGCACCTCGACCGTCTTGCCGCGCGGTTCGATATGGATATCGCTAGCGCGGGCCTCCACGGCATCGCACAGGATCTTGTTAATAAGCTGCACAAACGAGGAATCCTCGGCGTCCAAAGGAGCCAGGTCAACGACCTCATCCCTGGACGGCCCACTGTCAGCAGCCGAATCCGTCACGCCGTCTACTGCCGCCTCGAGTATATCGTGCACGGAAAGCCCGCCCCGATAAAGCGTGTTGATACATTCCTCGACCTGCTTGTGCCGGCATAGGGCCGGCTCTACGCGCAGGTCGCTCAAGAAATTGATCTCATCGAGCGCCGCCACATCCGATGGGTCGCTCATGGCCACCACCAGCACGTCGCCTTCCCGGCGGACTGGCACCAGACCATGGAATATCGCCCTTTCCAGAGGAACCACTGCCGCAAGCTGCGGGTCGGCGGCTGTCCGGTCAAGGTCCACCACCGGACCGGCGAAGACATCTACCGCCACCTGAAACAAGTCCTCCTCCCGGCAAGAGCCCGCTGCGATCAGCATTTCCTGCAGGGACCGCTTCTGAAAAGAGCGTTCCTGCCTTACCTTATGTAACTGCTCCTCACTGACAACTCCGCGACTTACCATCTCCTTTAGCACGCTTGACATCGTCCGCATCCTCCCGCATTAAGAGTTGAACCATAATATCATTACGACATCCCGCCTGCCGGCAAACACCGCCTGACGTTCCGACGGCAACCATCATCTTTGCCAGACTTATCACCACTTAGTGAACATTTGTACCAAATAGAAGGTAAAAGGAGAGTTAAAAGAAAATAAGAATTCTCTTATGTTGCGGAAATGTAGCGAAGCGGCGAGCCGGAAGGTCAGCGCGCCGGAAGTCAGGCTGGCATGTGCTGCTGGATCTTGCCAATTATATCCTTATAATGCGCCATCTTGGAGATCCCGGGATAATCCTTTCCGTTGACCGACATGATCATATTCGTACCCGCCGCCACCGCTGTCAAAAAGAGGACCGGGATGTCCCGCAGCTCCTCTTGTTCATGGATCTGCATCGTGGTTTTAACCCCGTCCTGGTCCGGCATCAGCACGTCCATCAGTATCAAGTCAGGACGAAGTCGCGCGGCCTTATCCACGCCGTCATGTCCGTCACACGCCACAGCCACCCCGTAACCGGCCTGCTCAAGGACAAAACGTAAGTTCTCGGCATAATCTTCACAATCTTCCACGATCAATACTGTCTTCATTCTACCTCCCGCTATATATTGCGCACCGCTCACCAGACACCGCTGGCCCGAGCCGTTTCTGGACCGGCAGACTGCAGAACACCGTCGCCCGAAGCGCGCACATCGTCGTTACTTAGGGAACCTCGCCCGCTGCCCCGGATTTTCGCAGCTTTCCGGGTATTATTGACCGTCGGCGTTGTGCCTCGCCTCCATAATGCCATTTGCTCCGCGCTCAGATAATTCTCCAGACCGGCATCCATGTCTTCACGCAAGGCCTTAAGCTTCAGACTCAACGCCTCGCCGCTAACGCCGTCGGCCTGCAGCTTGCCGACCTCATCGAAATACTCCCTCACCACCGAAGCCACCTGCCGAACCTGGGCATCGGTGAGCTTTAACGTCTGACGCATCACACCGACAAACTGGATCACTGCCTGATCTTGCAGAGTTGCGCACCACCCGTGGCCAGGCACCGCCAACACCAAAGTCGACAATACCAAACAGCCCCAAATCTTCCGCCAATAAACTGGCATCTTCAAACCTGGCCTTCCGACACCAGCCGGGCGCCCAGCTCAAAGGCCTTGCGGCAATCTTGCGGGAAAACCTCCCGCCGGCGAGCCGCCTTATGGGCCGGGTCGAAACGAGGCGCCACATATTTAGAGTAATCGTCGAACTGCAAGGTATCGAAAGCCATCAGCGTTTCCACCGGGCCGAACGTGCGCTGCAAAAACGCGCCCGGCTCGGCCAGGCTGCGGTCCCAGCCGCGCTGCAAAACCATCTCTTCCGTGGCGCCAAAAGTATAGACCATACCCACCCGCAACTTGCCGGGAAAAAGCGAGGCAGGCGGATCCGTGTACGTAAAGAACGGAAAAACCAGCCTCTCCAAAAGCGAGCGCATCTGTCCGGTGGCGCTGCCGAGATACACCGGCGAACCCAGGATGATGCCGTCGACCGACTCAATTTCCTTCAAGAACGGCGTCAAACCGTCCTGCATGGCGCAGCGACCGTAGCTTTTCCCGCCGGCGCGCTTGCAGGCGAAACAGCTGGTACAGCCCTTGTAGTCCAGATCGTACAAATGGACCAGCTCGACCTGGGCCCCGCGCGACGCCGCGCCCTCAAGCGCGCTCTGGAGCAAAGTTGCCGTATTCCATTCCTTGCGCGGACTGCCGTTGAATGCCATTACTTTCATAACCTGTCCTTTCGTCCTTCCGCCGGAACTGCCAGAATCTAGAAAATATAACTCAGGCTTATCGAGGCCGCCTGTTCCCGGGCCCGGGCAGTATCCGGATAGGCCGCCCCGGGCATGAAACAGCCGCCTTCCACCGACAGGATCACACGCGGCCCAAGGCGCCAATCGATACGCACATCCACCTCCTGGCCTACCTCGCGGGACGTCTCAGTGGCATCGTAATCCGATATGCCTCCCTCCGGCCGGTCTTTCCAGTAGCGATAATAGTCCAGGCCCAGCAATACCTTGCGCAAAGCCGGAACAGCAAAGAAAGGATACAAGTCCACCCCGACACGGGCCAGGCGCAGGTTTGACAATAACGGCGACAAGGCCACGCCGGTAGGCAGATAGCCGAAATACATAAAATTACGGTCGTGCCCGGCTGCGTTGCCGCCGACGGTATTGGTCACGTAAGCTCGATCCGGATCGCCTGAACCCATGGCATATTCGCCGCTGAACGTCAGACCGGAACGCCAGAGCGTCAGGAATCTCTGCTCCGCCGAAACGGCCCAGGCCTTAACGTCACTCTTCGCGTTAGTTCCGTCTTCCCGGGACGTTCCTGTCTCCTGGATGACCTCGAGCCAATATGGCCAGCGTTTTCCCCACTGCCCCTTAGAGCCGGCCCCGTAGAACACTGCATCATAACCGTAATCCTGCGCAAAGTCTTCCGGCCTCTCCCGGCTGTGGTCCCGCTCTACAAGTGCATATCCGTATATCTGATGGTCCGGGATCCCGGCGTAGCCTAAGCCCAGCCCGGCAAAGGAGCGCGCCGCGCCTTTATCGTAACCCGGAACGCTGGTATCAATATTGTCGTCGTGCGGCTTGGTCTGGGCGGCCAAGAGTCCGATGTTCCAGCCCGGCTGCTGATAATTGACCTGTACGCCGTCAAAGACCCCGCTGAAGGCGATCCCCCGGCCTATGTTGAAATACCGCCGGCCGGCCTCCAGCTTCCAGGCATCCCAGTCAAAAGAGCCGTAGGCATAATTGACTGACGGTCCGCGGTTATCATACTTCTCGCCGGGATCATCGCCCCTGTTACGTATATAGACGTCCTTGAAGCGAAGATACAAGAAATGCCGGCGCTTCTCTTGGGCCATCTCCGGCGTCTGGTAAACCAGCCGGCCCCACAAGCGCAGATCTCCCCAGGAAGAATTCCGCAGCGCATCTTCCTCGGACTTGTCATTGTCAGAATTCTTATAATCAGAATAGCGGTAATTGATCCAACCGCCGGTCTCCAGCGAAAAACTGTCCACGGTCCTAAGAAGACGCGACGGAGCCTCATCCAGTATCTCGCGCTTCTTTTCTTCAACTCGGCGGGAACTCTCCGAGGCGTCAGCCAGGGCCAGCAGCGGCAGTGTGCCGGTCAAAACAACAGCCATCAAGATTCTTCGCATGGATTTATTATGCCTTTCCACCTCGAAAGGTCAAGGGACGGAGCAGTTTTAAATTTGCCTTCCGCGTATCTTAAATGGCATACTTGTAATAGAAGTACCGGACGGAAAAAGGCAAAACTCCCGCAAGGGGGTGACGCAAAGCCACGGGTCCTTCAGCACATCGAAGGATAGCCGGGTTGCCCACAGAGCGGATACCCATCCGTGCATGCGCCTCCTACCTTGCCCAACAAGGGACTTGCCAACCAGGCAGACTGGAGTCGCTATGAAAACCATCCCCTTACATCTCACGTTGACCCTAGGACTCTTCTTAACAGTTAGTCTGGCCATGCCAGCCTGCGCCAAAGCGCATGACGAAGGCACTCACGAAAACAAAGCCGCCGAAGTGAGGCAGAATAACGTCCAGACCCATGAAGAGGCCAAGAACGACCGCACAGAAGCCAGAGAACAGGCCAAGACAGATCGCAGGGAACGACAGGAAGAACATCATGCCTTCGTAATGTCGAGACATAACCACCATCGCGGCATGCTCGCTCCCTGGGGACATGCGCGGGATGACCGTAAAGCACGTCATGGCAATCGCGGCCGGCCGATACGGGAAACCACTCCTGATCCGGATCCCGTGGTAGAGCCACCGGAGCCTGCGCCAGGGCCTGACCCAATTCCTCCGGACCCGGTCATTGAACCACCGGCTCCCGAGCCAGACCCGATTCCGATCACACCTGATCCCGTCGTAGAGCCACCGGCACCGGAACCAGACCCCGCGCCGATCATCCCTGATCCCATAATTGAACCGCCCGCGCCCTCTCCGGAGCCGACACCTGTAACTCCTGATCCTGTTATCGAGCCGCCGGCTCCGACTCCTGATCCAACGCCCATTACTCCGGACCCGGTCATTGAACCGCCCACACCCACTCCGGACCCGGTTCCGATCACACCTGATCCCGTCGTAGAGCCGCCGGTATCAGAGCCCGACCCTATCATCGATCCAACGCCGGAGCCAGAACCTGATCCAATTAACGAACCAGAACCGCAACCTAACCCTGTACCGGACCCGACGCCAACTCCGACACCGACGCCAGAACCTGATCCGGTACCGGAGGTTCCTTTTTAATGGTATTGTCTAAAACAGGATACGCACACCCGCCGTGGCCACCACGTAGCGGGTGTGGTCTTTGAATTCTTCCGGAGTGCTTGCCAAAGACGACGTCATCGACGTCTTGTAGTCAGGAACAAAATGAACATTGGAAAACAACAGGACACTCTTTCCCACTCGCCAGTCGGCGTTCCAGTCCAGGTAATAAAAAGGCCGGAATATATACTGCCTCTGCGCCAGATCGCTTAAGGAGAACTGGTGAGTGTGCGCACTGGTCCGATATCCGACGAGTATGCCCATATTGAGCGTATCTGCGAAACCATAATCCAGCCCGGCGCGGAACTCATGATAATTCTGCGGCGAAACCTGGGCGGGCGTGGTGCCGTTATTCCCCGACAACAAGGCAGAATACTCCGTGCCTTCCCGGAAGAATTCCAAAGGATACCGGTAGAGATCGTACGGATCGGCCAGGTTCTGGGCCCCGTTGACCACGTTCCCCCGGGAGATCGAAATATCCTTACACCATTCCAGGCGGGACAAAGACTGCCCCTTACCCAGCATCCGCTTGTCGGGCAATAGCGTATCCGGCGGCGTGCCCTGACCAACCGGCCCACCCTGATACTGCAGGCTCAGCGACGGCCGCATTTGATAGAGATCCAGCTTCTTCTGCGGATAATCGGTCAAAGTTCCGGACGTCGATCTCTGCCAGGCATCCAGCTTCTGGCTCACGTGCCGAAATTCGGCGGCCCCCAGCCACTCCCAACGCTCGGCTGGACGGATCCGCAGCGTAAGCGGCAACTCCAGCCAGCGGTCGTAAGAATACGTACCGCTTATAAACTGCCTTGTCCCTGACTGATTATAAAGCTCGTAATAATATTTATACTTGAAAGGCGTCTTGAAGCCGAACCCGATACCAGCCTCGACATCCGGCGTAATGCCGTAGCGCACCGTCACCTTGGGAAAGGCATGCGTTTCCGTGCGGAAGAGATACTGCTGGGCCTGGCTGGCCGTCGGATGGTAATACTGCCGGTGACGCGTCACGCGGCCATTGCAAACGGTCAGCCCGCCTTCGATATTCAGCTGCCGGCTGTCCAAAAGCGGGCGGTCAAAAAAAGCCGGGCTCGCTGCCGTATCGCCGGAATCAGCTTCCGACAGATGCCGCCAGGAGACACCAGCTTCCTCATAGGCCGAGTCAAAATAATTGATAATACTGGGCTGGCTTTCCCTGGTGGGACCGTAGAGCCAGTCCGACTCGCCGCGCTTCATAAACACGCCCAAGGTAAATTCATCTGATCCGCGACGATAACGTCCGGCGAGATCCAGCTGCTGGCCCAG
The DNA here is from genome assembly GCA_013335325.1 of Candidatus Omnitrophota bacterium. Taxonomy (GTDB): domain Bacteria; phylum Omnitrophota; class Gorgyraeia; order Zapsychrales; family Fredricksoniimonadaceae; genus JAAXVU01. Next base: position 11,321 of record JAAXVU010000041.1, read on the forward strand.
ATCGAGATGATAACGCTGGTAAGAACTTACCACGCCTGCATTGTTCTTGGTGGCGCGGTCGTAGCGCGCAGGAAGCTCATTCTGCAGGCCGACCGACAGCTCGCTGCCGGACCAAAGCGGCACAGTCAAACCATTCCTAACAGAATAGGTCTGCGGCTCGGACACAAAACCGCTGAAAGAAGCACTGCCGTGTATGCCGCGCTCCTGCATGGCGTAGACGTCAGCCTCGCTCTTATAAAGCATTTTACCCGACGGCATTAACGGACCGTAGAAGTCATCCAGAGTAGCGGCAGAGACAGGTGACGTGGAAAACAGGAATGTCAGGGAGAATAAAGAGGCAACCAGGCCCAACGTGCGGAAAGAAATTTTAGCGACCGGTAAGTTTTCCATCCTGAAAGCGGGCAGATCGTTTGGGAACTCGAGCTGGCAGGCCCCATCTCCGGCAGCCCGTCCGGCACTCTTGAAAACAATCTAGCACACCGCCCCAACCCGCCCAATGCTTATCCCGGATTTTTCAATAAAGCGATCTGCATGCTCTCCAAATGCTGCTGCACGACATCCCGCAGCCGGGTCGCATTCTTGGCGAACCATTCAAAAGACGCGGGCCAGTTCTTTTCCTGGGAAAGGTCCATGCTGACGGTCACCCAGATCCAGCAAGACTTGCGGCCCGGACGACTGTCCCACCACAGAGGCTGCCCTATCTCGGCGGCGAGTTCCTTGGATCTGGCCTGCAACCGCGCGAAGGTCTCGCGGGAATCCGGTATCCAGAAACCTGCTGAGATGCTGCGCACCCCCTTGCCGTCGGGACCCTGCAGCGACAGGCAGATCTTGTGCTTGGGCGCGCCGATCTTGACGACTATCTGACTTTCCGCCTCAAAAGAAGAGAACGTCCAGTCCAGACCCAGCTCATCCACAAAAAACTTGAGCTGTTTCCAATAATTCAAATAAACTTGCTTGGCTCGTGACATAGCGTTCCTGCGGTTAGACCCCCACCTCGGGTCTCACTTGGTGAGGACCATTGATCTTAGCGGAGCTAAACGGATCCGATCACTTCTTCTTTTTGACGACCGGCTTCTTCCGGGTGGCGGGTTTCCTGGCAGCCGGTTTCTTCTTGTCCCGGGCTGGCGTTTCCGGAATGTCGATGGCCGCGTCAATGACCGATGGCAATGGCGGTTCCTCAACCGGCTTGGGCTCCGGCTCTACTTTGGTCTTGTTGGCGGACTTGCGCCGCGTGAAACACTCCTGACAATAGACCGGACGGTCTCCGCTGGGCTTGAACGGCACCTCGCATTCCTTCTTGCACTCGGCACAAACCGCCTGGTGCATCAGCCGGGCGCGAGGCTGCTGATTGGGACGGCCACTGGCCGGCGCAGGCGGATTGGCGTTGGTCGTCGGTTGAGCCACCGGTTGCGGAGCCGGCCGCATCTCCACCGGAGACGGCACGGACTTACCCAGCAAAGCGTCCATTTTCTTATCCAAAGTTGCCAGCTGCTCCTGGATCTTGGTGATCAAACTGAGAATATCGGTTTCGTTCTGCGACTGTCTTTTCATACGACTCCTTGATTGGTTATCCGGGACTTTGCACTGCAAAATCCGCCCTGACAAAGTACTGGCAAATAGAATACTCAACTTTATGAATATTATCCAGCGTTAGTGTGAAGGAAATTATCTCCTGCGGCCCTCACTCTCCACCCAGCACAGCGAAAAGCCGCACGCGGCTGGTCAACCGGGCCAAACGCAAGGCGGTCAATCCCTGTTGAGCCGAGTAAAGCGATCTTTGCGCGTCCAGCACACCCAGATATCCGTCGAGACCTTGCTTATAGCGTTGATCGCTAAGCTCATAAACTTTCTGTGCAGAATCCACGATCGACTCCTGCGCCGCCACCTGCTGGTCCACTGTGCCGCGCACGGCCAGGACATCGGCCACTTCCCGGAAGGCGATCTGGACGGCCTTTTCGTACTGGGCCAGGGCAATATCGCGCGTGGCCTGGCTTACCCGGAACGCCGCCCAGGTACGGGCGTCGAAGATCGGCACAGACAATTGCGGAGCGAATATCCAGGTGTCGGAATCAGGCTTAAAAAGACCGGACAGCTCCTGGCTGGCGGTCCCGAGTGTCGTCGTGAGCGAGATGCGAGGGAAAAAGGCCGTCCGGGCGATGTCAATAAAGGCATACGCCGCCTTCAGCTGATGTTCCGCGGCCAGGATGTCTGGCCGGTGTAAAAGCACCTCAGAGGACATCCCCGTAGCGATATCTCCCGGAGGAGTAACGCTGGACAGGTCGGAAGGCAATAGCTCGTCGGGAATGGTGGCGCCGACCAGAAGCTCCAGGGCGTTCTGGTCCTGGGCCACCAGCTGCGTGTACCGGGCGATATCGCCCCTGGCGACATCCACCTGGGTCCGCGAGCGGCTCAGATCCACTTCTGTGGCGACGCCGTTGTCGTATTGCTTTCGGATCATCCCGTAAACTTCTTCCTGGGACGCCTGCGTAGCCTGCACTAGCTTTAGATTCTCCCGATCCGCGGCCAGCGCGAAATAAACACCCGCCACTTCTCCTATCAAGGCGGTCTCGGCGCCGCGCCTAGCCTGCTCGGTGGCCAGGTACTCTTCCAGCGCCTTTTTTTTCAAACCCCGCAGACGGCCAAAAAGGTCGATCTCCCAGGACACGATCCCCAGGTTGACGCTGTACTGCTGCGACGTCGCCTCTTTCCCCGTCATGGAAAGGTCCGCTGGTAAATGCTGCCGGCTGCCGGCACCGGTGGCGGATACAGCGGGCATCAGCTCCGCCCGCTGAACACCATAAAGGTTCCGCGAGCGCTCCACATTGAGGGCGGCCAATCGCAAGTCCCGGTTATTCGCCAGGGCCAGCTGGATCAATTTCTGCAGT
>JAAXVU010000180.1 GCA_013335325.1 Candidatus Omnitrophota bacterium
TTTTCCGTGATCATATAAATTTTATATGCATTAGTAACAAAGATGTCTTATTATAGGCAAGTCTAATTTTTGATAAAATTCAGCCAGAATAGCGGATTGTTACTGAACGGTGCGTTTCGCGTGCCGTCAGGATTGTAATAGAAAACGCAAGTATTGAGTAAAAGGAGAGTACATGGCAAAGGTTAAGGGTAGACTGTCGCCGTCTGATGAGCTAAAGATAATGCGCCGGATCGTGGACATCACGACCTCCGAGACCGAGCTGGATGGCGTCTTGAACGAGGTTGTGAAGACCGCGACCGATATTACCGGAGCAGATTCGGTCTTTGTGTATCTATTTGATGATTCTCATGGCACGCTGGTTCTGCGCGCATCCAAGACGCCGCATGCGAGAGAGCTGGGCAAGATAACTCTCAAGGTTGGGGAGGGCATCACCGGCTGGGTGGCCAAGACCAACAAGCCTGTCGCCATACCGGAAAAAGCTTTCGAGGATCACCGTTTCAAGGCGTTTGATGTCTTGGCGGAAGACAGGTACGAAGCGCTCGTATCAGTGCCGATTATTTATAAGGGCAAGGCCATCGGAGTGATCAACGTGCAGCACCGCAAGCCGCACGAATATCCCGCCAACGTGCAGAATTTGCTAAGCACCATTGCCAGCCAACTTGGCGGCGTTATTGAACACGCTCGACTGTTTACAGATACGAAGCTGAAGGCTTTGCAGTTCGACAGCTTGGTAAAGGTAAGTCAGACGATCACGTCGGAGAAATATCTGGACGAAATATTGAGCCTGATCGTGGTGGTGACGGCGGAAATGTTAAACTCCAAGATTTGCTCGATCATGTTGCTTGACCAGAAGGGCACTGAATTGGTCATCAAGGCCACCCAGAGCTTGTCTGAAGATTATAAGAAGAAGCCGAACCTGAAGGTTGACTCCAGCATGACCGGCGAGGTGATAAAGACCAGGAAGCCGTTGGTGGTAGGGGATGTTCGCCACGAGAAACGGTATTTTTATCGGGACATGGCGGTGAAGGAGGGGCTAAGCTCCATGCTGGCGGTGCCGATGATCGTGAAAGATGTAGCGGTAGGCGTTATTAATATTTATACCAAGGCGCCGCATGTTTTTACCCGGCAGGAAGTCGATGTCCTGCAGATGGTTGCCAATCAGGCAGCGGTGGCGGTCGAAAATACCAAGCTTATGGAGGAGGCGTTGAAAGCCAAGGAGGCCCTGGAAACCCGTAAGCTGGTGGAGCGCGCCAAGGGCGTTTTGATGAAGATGCAGGGCTTGTCAGAGGACGCCGCCTACCGCATGATCAATAAAAAGAGCATGGATACTTGCCGCTCCATGAAGGAGATCGCTGAGTCTATCCTGTTGATGGCAGAGTTCCAAAGGGGCGGATAAAACAGTTTCCAAAGGAAATAAAATCATATATACTTTGAACGTCCTGACGCGGGAAGACCTCAACGGGCAGGCAGGTTTGGCTACGGACAACAGGAGGCATTGCAATATGCACAAGAACTTTCAGAAGGTGGACGGTTGGATCAAGCTGGCAGTAAAGACCAAGGTGTATTCATTGCCGACGATATATGCTGCAGGCTATGTCTTCATGGACAAGGCGTATATATACCTGGACCCGGATGGCGCTGATAAGGTTGCCGTATGGTTGCGTCCTAAGAACAAGAAGGCCGACGCTGAAACCGTAGCCGCTGAATTCTGCCAGGAACTGCTTAACTACGCCCATTATTTTACCAGCTTGAAAGCCAATGCTGAGAACACCAAGATATTGCTTCAGCGGGCGCTCTTTTCGGCTGCACCATCCCTTGTTCAAGAGGCCGAAGAGAAGGAGATCCAGGACCTTATCAAGGAACTGGAGCAGGAAGAGAAGAAGGAGTCCGGGAAGAGGAAGAAATGAGCGTACCTTTCCTTAAGAAAAACAAAGGTGGATATAGCATAAAATTCCCCCGGTCTTTATATCCGGCTTCGGCCTTGCTGCAGCTGAAAGATCTGTATGCGGACAGCGATATGATCGTGAAGGAAAAAGGGCGATACCTGGAGTTGTCATCAAGCTCCTGGACCGCAGAGGATTGCCTGGCTGTCTGCGATAGCTTTTTATATTGTGCCAAACATGCCGTCCAAGCCAAATAAGGTTGTCGCGATACCGGCGCCCATGAAGCGCGCCTCTATCAATGTCGGTTTTACTTGTACGAATGACTGCGTGTTTTGTGTGGCGGCAGATAAGCGTTCATTCCCGGACAAGACCACGGCAGAGATCAAGCATGAGATGGAGCAGGCTTACGTCGGCGGGGCGCGGGATGTGGTCTTTAGCGGAGGCGAGTGTGCCATCCGGGAAGACATTTGTGACCTGGTAGCATTCGCCAGAGATCAAGGGTTCCTGGCTGTTAATATACAAACGAACGGACGCGCTTTTGCGTCCAAGGCTTTTTGTAAGAAGATGATCCTGGCCGGAATGACGGTCTTGAACCCGGCGTTGCACGGACATACGGAAGAGTTGCATGATTCGCTCACCCGGAGCAAGGGCAGTTTCCGTCAGACCGTCCTGGGCATGCACAACATGAGAAAGCTTTCGGGCGGCAGGGTGCAGGTTCTGGTCAACACGGTGGTGGTCAAAAAGAATTATCGACACCTGCCGGATATTGCCAGGCTGTTGATCGGGCTCAGGGTCCACGCCTATCAGTTCGCGTTTGTTCATGCCATGGGAAATGCGCTGAGGAGTTTTGCCAGTGTGGTTCCGCGCAAAACGGATGTGATGCCTTATATCAAGGAAGCGATCGAGCTGGGCAAGCGGGCAGGATTGCACGTTGGAGTAGAGGCGGTTCCGCTTTGCCTGATGCAGGGTTATGAAAAGCATGTGTCCGAGTTTTATATCCCCAGCGTCGAGTTATGGGACCGCGGCGAGCGTATCCCGAAGTTTGAGGATATACGTATCAAGTACGGCAAGGTTAAGTTTCCGCAATGTGCCGCGTGTTGCCACAAGGATTATTGCGAGGGGCCCTGGAAAGAATATCCCGAGTATTATGGTGATGAGGAATTTCAACCTATCGTGAGTACGCAATGAAAAAGACAGCCAGCTTTGTCGTATTGCCGCATAATTCGACCCGCATTAAGGACAAGTATCTAGTCAGTAATGTCTTGGGGGCCTGGGACTTCCTGGATCCGCGGGAATTTGGTGAGTTGGAGAGTCTTCGTTTGGAGGAAGGCTCGCCGCTTTTCGGGCGCTTGCGTGCCAAGGGGCTTATCGCCGACGAGGCCAACCTGGCAGCCTTGCTGGCAGGATTCCGTTCCGCCAACGCCAATCTGTTCAGCGACACTGCCCTGCACATTGCCGTCGTGACCACGAAATGTAACCTGGCCTGTTCCTATTGCCAAACCCGCGTGGCTGCTCCGCAGGACATGTCGGTGGAAGTGGCTTTACGGGTCTTGAAATATTTGTTCGATGTAAAGAGCCAGAGGCTGTCTTTGGAGTTTCAAGGTGGCGAACCGCTGGTGAACTGGTCGATAGTGCGCTTTCTGGTGGAAGGCGCCCGCAAATCCAATACCGTCGGCA
>JAAXVU010000181.1 GCA_013335325.1 Candidatus Omnitrophota bacterium
GTCGGTATTTCGTCTGCCCAGGCTTTTTGGATGTGGACTCCCGAAACCGGCAAGTGGCTCAACCCCAAATATTCGGTCAAGGAAACTCCCTCCGAGCAGTTGCAGTACGCCAATTCCTTTCTGGAGGCCAGACAGTACGGCGAGGCCATGCGCGAGTTCCGTAAACTTCTCAAGGCTTTCCCCAAGGCGCGGGAAGCGGCCGAGGCCCAGTTCAACATCGGCCGGACCTGGGAAGGCTTGAAGAAATATGCCCAGGCGGTGGACGCCTATCAGTTGGTGGTCGACAAATATCCTTTCAGCGAACTCGGCCCCAAAGTGGTGGAGAGCCAATACACTATCGCCAACCAGTTGATGGAAGGCAAGCTGCACGACAGCAAGCTGGCAGAAAGTTTGCTGGGCAACGAGTACCGTGTGGTCGAGATCTTCCGCAAGGTGATCAAGAACGACCCGTATGGACAATATGCGCCCTCTTCCCAGTACAAGATCGGCCTGTATTTCCAGGCCCGTGGGGAATTCCAGCAGGCGCGTGACGAGTTCGAGAAGACCATGAACGATTATCCTGATTCCCAGTGGGCGGCGTCCGCCAAGTACCAGATCGCGCTCTCCGACGCAAAACGTTCCGTCAAGCCGCAGTATGACCAGAAGGTGACGAATGTGGCGGTGGAGGGTTTCGAAGACTTCGTCAAGACGCACCCCGAGTCCGAGCTTTCGCAGGAAGCCAAGACCCAGATAGGCACTTTGCGCGAGAAGGAAGCGGAAAATAATTTCGTGGTGGCCGAGTTCTACCGCAAGAGCCGCAAATATGCATCAGCGCGGGTTTACTACAATATAATTAAAGATAAATATGGCGACACAGTCTGGGCAGCCAGGGCCGAGGCCCAGCTGGCAGGGTTGCCGGCGGAGGTCAAGTGAAGCGACTATTCCTTTTAGTTCTGCTGTTGGCCGGGGTTTCGCTGTCGGGTTGCGGGTACACTACCGGTTCTGTCATCTCCAGCCGTTACCAGACCATCTTCGTTGAGCCTTTCGACAACAAGATCGAATACATGAACCAGGACGAGCGCAAGATCTATATTCCGCAGCTGGAGACCAAGGTGCGCGAAGCGGTCATCGACCGGATGATGTTCGACGGTAACCTCAAGATCGGTGAGGAGTCTGATTCTGACCTGGTGCTTAAGGGCCAGGTGCTGTCTTTCGAGCGCGGCGAGCTGCGTATGACGGACAATTCGGACGTCAAAGAGTACCGCCTGACTTTGACCGTGTCGCTTACCCTGTGGGATTCGGCGGAGAAGAAGAACGTGTGGGAGGAGCCGTCGTTTTCCGGCAGCGCCACCTATTACACGACTGGCCCTCTGGCCAAGTCGGAAGCGGCTGCTATCCAGGATCTGCTGACAAACCTAGCCCGACGCGTGGTGGCCAGGACCGTAGAGGATTGGTAAGAATTTCAGATAAGCAGGAAGAGGGGAGCAGGTACCCGGAGAGGACAAACAGTATCTTCCGGTGACCGCTTCAGGCTTCCTGTTTTTTTGTTGGTAGGCCGAGTAGTTGGGAGAATTGCCATGTCGATGCACTATCTCTTTCTGGGACCCGATATCGCCCTTAGGGACGCCAAGCTGGAACAGCTTAAGGCCAATCTGTTTCCCACCGCCGACTCCCAGCAGATGGATTTCGAAAAGCTGGACGGTCACAAGTTGTCCTCGGAGGACCTCAAGGTAGCTCTGACTTCCGCGCCTGCTCTGTCTATCCGCCGGCTGGTCCTGATCAGCCGGGCGGAGAAGCTTTCCAAGGAAAATCTGACGACTATCGAAAAGTTTCTAAGCGACGCGCCGGAAAACCCGGTGCTCTTCCTGGAGGCCGCTTCCTGGGAGCTTAAAAGCGATGCGCGCAAGTCTATCCGCGCCAGGCTGCAGGTGATCGGCGCTCCGGAGAAAGAGGGCCGCAACGTTTTCGACATGATGGACGCGGTTTGTTCCGGCAATACGGTGGATGCCCTGGGGCTTCTGAAGGACCTGCTGGCTCAAGGGGAGGAAGCCGAGAAGCTGATCGGGGCCATGGTCTGGGCCTGGTCGCATAAAATGCGGGGACGGACTTCGGCCGAACGATATAAAAAAGGCCTCCTGGTACTCCAGGAGGCCGATTATAATTTGAAGCGCAGCCGGTTTCCCGTGAGGGAACAGGCGCTGGAAATCGCGATCGTTAAGCTTTCTGCGATGCTAAAAGTTTAGCGAGGCTGGACTTGCGGCGGGAGGCCGTCTTCTTGTGAAGGATGTTGCGCTTGGCTGCCTTGTCGATCTTCTTGTAGGCGGTAGCCAAAAGCTCAGCGGCTTTCTTAGCGTCGGTCTTGGTCAGCGCGACGTATTCCTTGACGGTGTTCTTGAGGTCGGACTTGATATCGAGGTTGTGTAGACGGTGCTGTTTGCTTTTTCTGAGTTCTTTTACGGCACAATGACGTTGAGGCACTGGAACAACTCCTTGTTAGTAAGTGTACTTTCTTCGACTGAATTCGAGGACGGAAGTATAACAAAGCGTTATTTGTATGTCAACCGATAAAAAAGGTCACCCCCATTCAGGCAGGAGCATCCTGCGTTCGACCTCCGTGATGTCGGCCGGCACGCTGGCCAGCCGCATTTTGGGTTTTGTCCGCGATATTATCTTTGCCCGGTTCTTCGGGACCGCGGCCAGTGCGGACGCTTTCGTGCTGGCCTTCCGGCTGCCGAACCTTTTCCGGGACCTGATCGGAGAAGGGGCGGCGAATTCCTCCTTTGTCCCGGTCATGACCGAATATAAGGAAAAGCGGCCGGCTGAACTGGCGGCTTTCCTGAACGCGACTTTCGCCTGGGCCGTGGTGGCGCTGTCGGTCTTGACTGCCGCAGGGATCATCTTTGCCCCGCAGGTCGTGCGGATCATCGCTCCGGGGTTTGCCGGTGACCCGGGCAAGCTGGAGCTGACGGTCACGCTGACGCGTATCATGTTCCCGTATCTGATATTTATCGGCCTGACGGCCTTTTTGTCCGCCTTGCAGTTCACTTACGGATCGTTCGGCTGGCCGGCCTTCGGGCCGTGTCTGCTAAACATCGTCCTTATTGTTTCGACCGTGCTGTCGGTGACCTGGCTCAGTCAGCCGCTCTACGGGTTGGCCGCGGGAGTCTTGCTGGGAGGCGTATTGCAGTTCTACGCCCAGCTGCGGCCGGTGAAGCGCTTCGGTGTGCAGTTGGGCTGGCCCAAGGTCTGGGCTCATCCCGGCTCGCAATCAGTGGGCCGGCTGCTTTTGCCGCGCATCGTTGGTTCGGCGGTTTATCAGCTGAACGTCTTTGTGGACACGATCTGCGCGTCTTTGGTGACGATAGTCGGACCCGGCGGTATCTCGGCGATATACTACGCCAACCGCATCGTGCTTTTCCCCATGGGGATATTTGGCGTGGCGATCGCGTCGGCCTCGTTGCCGGTCTTTTCCAGCCAGGCCCTGGCCGAGGACAAGACCGAGTTCAAGCGTACGGTCATGTTCGCCCTGGAGAACGTGATCTTTTTGATGCTGCCGGTGGCGGTATTCT
>JAAXVU010000042.1 GCA_013335325.1 Candidatus Omnitrophota bacterium
CTGGGGAGCTTCGCAGGAGCTCTGCTTCGCCTATATACCCGTCTCGTTCCTGCGTAGCCCGAACACGCAAGTTTTCGGGCGAAGCAGAAAAGTCGAGACCAGTCACCCCCATATATTCAAAGAACAAAATCAACCGCCACACCACTACTTCAGACGCCCTAAGTATAACGCTTCCCGGCGGAACTTTCACGTACAATCTCTGAAGCGTCTGCGCCGGAAAAGTCCAGCCCACAGCCATCAGCAGCGCTACCCAGCTCCCGTGGACGAAATGATCCAGAGAAACCGTGCGAACTTCCACGCCGCTATCCCCATAAAAAGGAACGCCAGATACCAATACGCCAGACTTTTATCGGGAGCATTGTGGATAAATAAAGGAACGACCGTCCAGAGATAGCCGCCGATGCAGACTGTGCCGAACAAAGCCGCCAAGATGGCCAACGCCCGTGCGATAAAGCATCCGACCGTCACCCGACCGCCGCCTTGCATTGTCACGGCCGCGCCCGGCGGGTCGCCCGGGCGATCTGGCGCTTGCTTTCGCGTTCCTTGATGTCGGCGCGCTTGTCGTAGGACTTCTTGCCCTGGGCCAGGGCGATCTCCACCTTGACCAGACCGCGGGCGTTCACGTATATCTTGGTGGGCACGCAGGTCAGGCGCTTGCGGGTGATCGACTCGTACAGCCGCTGGATCTCCTTCTGGTGCAGCAACAGCTTGCGCGAACGCTCCGGTTCGGTGTTGAGATAGCTGGCCTGTGCGTAAGGGGCGATGTGCAGCTTGTGCAGCCACACCTCGCCTTCATCCACCCCGACGTAAGAGTCGGCGAAATTGACCTCGCCCGCGCGGATGGACTTCACCTCCGCGCCCTTAAGCTCGATCCCGCACTCCCACTTCTCGGTCAGGAAATAATTGTGGTAGGCCTTCTTGTTCGTAGCGATCGGTTCGGACATGGCTAAATAAGATCCTGGCTGATCAGTTGCCTGCAGTGACGGCCGGCACCGCGCCGGCGGTAAGCGTCTGCAGATGCGGCCGGTTGCCGCCCAGCTTGCGCAACTGGAATTCGATATATCCCGCCAGCACTTCCGCGACCTTCTGCGGCGGCTGCACTACAAAGAAATTACTGATAATGGCGTGCGCTATTTCGTGCCCCAGTATTTCCTTGGTGAAATCCTGCTCGGTGATGTAGATCGTGTTGGTCTCGTAGATATAGAAGGCCTTGTCGGCGTGACCCGGCACTCCGTAAAGCTTTAAATAAACCTCGCCGAGCTGGCCCGGCTCCTTGACGATCTTGATATTGCCCCGGTAATTGTAAAGGTTCATGTCGAGGACTCCGCAAGACCAGATGAACAAAGCGTCCAGAAGATCGGTCAGACTGCCGGGCGAGAACACCGCGCCCTGCAAGGTCTGGCCGGCCAATATCTTGTGGTCCGGACCGATATCCAGCCGCTTTAGCAACTGGTCCTCATCCACGCCGGCCGACAGGAATATCGAGAAGTGCCCCGAATCCATTTTCCGCGCCGACTGAATACCGTCGTCAATGGCCGGTCCGGCCCAAGCCCGAACCGGGCAGAGCCAGACAACCAGGACAAAGCTGTAAATGAGGAGCCAAATACTTTTACGCATCAGGTATTGAAGAACCGCAGGGCCTTTTCCAGCTCCTGGACCTGGAGCTTGATCTCGGTAAATCTGTGGCGCTTCTGGTCCTCGATGTTGAACTCGCCGATCTCGTCCAGTTCTTTCTTGATCGCCTGGGTGGCCAGATTGGCCTCGTGGACCTGGTTACGCACCGCGTTTATCATCTGGTTGAACTCGGTCGCCACCTCGTGCAGCTGGTCATCCTTGCGCAGACGCACCTGGCTGGAGAAATTCCCCTGGGACAACTCGCGGAAAGACTGCTTGAAGCGGTAGAGGGGCCCCGCGATCTTGTGCGATACCAATAACGTGAAGATCGCTGTCAGTATCCCCACCGCGATCGTCACGATCACCACCGTCTGCACCAAAAGCGGGAACAGAAAATCGGCCGTAGTCATTACCACCACGCGGGATTTGACGATAGATACGGTGGTGGATAAACGCGTCAGGATGCACAGCCCCAGGATGATCAAGACCGCCCCGCCGCCCACCAGCGCGCAGAACCTGAGCACGAACTTGGTCTGAAAATCCTTGTCGATATAATAATTACGACGACGATAACCTTTGGCGGGCGCTTGGTTCATGAGTTCCCCCTCTATTTTGCAGCCTTTAGCAGACTGTCATTTATCTTCACTTTGGCTTCGCGGCGCAATCCGTCCATCCACAGCGCCAGCGCCTGGGCCTCGAACTGCTTGGCGGCCTGCCACTTTATCTGCGGGTACATCTCTTCGAACGACTTGGTGGTGAGCCCTTCCTTAACCATCTGCTGATAGAGTTTCTGTATCTGGTCGGGCGGGACCTGCAGAGAGCCGCTGATCTCGCGGGTCTTGGTCCCGACGGCGATGGTCAAAAGCGACTGCTCCCAGAACCTTTCAATGGATTTAAGGAATTCCCGGTCCTTATCCATGTTCTTTTTCTGGGCGTCCTGCAGGATCAATTTCTGGTTTATGAGGTTGTCCAGATATTCGCCGCGGGCCTTGCCCCGGTCTTCCCGGACCGCGTAAGGCGACTGGGCGAAGCCCTGTTCGAATTCTTCCTGACTCACTTCGTAATCGTTTATCACAACGACAACCTGCTTCGGAGGTTCGGCCTTGCCGCAGCCCATAAGCGCGAGGCAGAGAATAAAAGCTGGCAAATATTTTACGGTCATATATTCTCCTGTTTGCTTTGCGCCCTGCCGCGACTGCTTTCGGACGGACAACCACAGCGGTTACGACCGCCGGGCCTGCCGACCACGCACGTCGCTGACAGGACTAGGAAAGTTTACAGTGGCATTGTACTATCGAACCCGGCGCGGCTCCATAAAAACTGTAAAAAAACCTGACGGGCAGATGTATTGACAGGGCATACCCGAGCGATTATACTATGGCAAAATTTTACGCTTGCCGGATCGCCACGAACTTTTTGCGGAAGTGGTGGAATTGGTATACACGTAGGTCTCAGAAGCCTATGGCGCAAGCCTTGAGAGTTCGAGTCTCTCCTTCCGCACTATTGCCTTACCTTGTTGCAAAAGACTTCCTTCCCGAATGGGAGGAAGTCTTTTGCATTTTATGTGAAAAAAGCAATGGTGCCCTGAAAAGGATCCTTTTAGGGCGACAGCATCGATTCGTTCCCAAAATAAAAAACCTCGCCCCCTTACCGGCGCGAGGTTTTTTATTTTACAGACCACACCAGCGCTTTCGCCCAACGCCAGCCGCTACATTATTCAATGCTTACTTGATCCCCAGCGCGGAGAGCGGATTCTCCGCCGGAGCGAGGCTGATGATCACCGGCGAAAAGCCGCCGAACTGAGCATCGCCTATGCCATCCAGAGCCGCTGCGTCGAAGGCGAAACGCGCGCCACCCGAGCCGGGCGCACGCGCCACGTCGATATTCTGGATATCGATACCACCGTTGACCGTCTCCCCAGCCGCTTTCTGGGCCATGTCCTCCGGCAGATCGATCTGGGCCAGGCTCTTAAAGACTGTATCATCCAGCACACCCGGTTCCTTGTAAACATAAGAAACAGTGCGCTGGCTGTCAGGCCGCGTGTGCCCGTCAACATGCTCCATGACCTCGCCGATAGTGGCGCCATTACGGCCGACATGAAAATTCTCAACCGGGTCTTTATATTTCATTTTATTATCTTTGAAAAACTGTTCCGGACGGACAAAACCATGCTCTTTTATAAATTTTATATACGGGATAGGCCCTTGCTGGGCATCTGCCACCAGATACAGATAAATACCGTATTTCTCAATCACATCCTGCCCAAAACCCTGTGCTGCCAGCTGTTTCTTAAAACCATCGAAAACCTTATCGATGATCGGGCTGAACGTCCTTATCCGCGCATAACCTGCATTATTGAAATGCTGATACGCCTGGCTGGCAAACTCCTGTCCCAGATTGAACCCCTCAATGCCCTTCTCCGGCGGCACGCCGATCGCCCAGAAAAAGACCGAATCTGCGCCATCTAGCGACTCCCGCCCTGCCACCATGTTGTTCCATAAAGGAAGCTCGGCGAGGTTGTGCACATTTTGACCAAGCTTCATTCGATGCGTCAACAAAACGCCACGGGTCATGCGATCACCATCCTTATCTTTCAAAAGAAGGACCCCGCCATCTCTTATCAGCTTCTGCAATACCGCGTCGGGCAACTGCAAGGACTGATTATCCCGCCAGGCCGCACTATGCACGGAGGAGATATCCTGGATCTCCCCAACAGTCGCGCTGACCGTTTGGACCGGGACCTGTCTACCTGTAGAATCCGTCATCGCCGCGTCGGTGATCTTCATGCCGCTGTCCATCACGAAAGTACGGCCCGTCTGCCGGACATCCTCCTGCTTCTGCGCCTTGTCCAGCCTGGGGATAGCCAGCACCTCGCCGCCGGAGAAATACTTGCGCGGGATCAGTTCGCCGGACACCGGGTCGGCGATCTCGCGGACCTGGTTTATGACGCCCTTCTTGTAGGCCTCCACGTAACGTTTATAGATCTGCTCCTTGATGGTCTTGTCGTCCACATCCACGCCGGCCACCTTCTTTTGCCCGACGTAGGCCTGGGCCAGCAGGGAATCCTGCACGGCCTGACGGTACCACTTGGCCAGTATGGCGGCGTAGAATATCTGCCGCATGGTCGCGAAATTGCGGCCCTCGTTGACTTCTTTTTCGAGCGCGGGGATAAGCACCTCGCGCAAGATCTGCTTGGACCGCTCGCTGGCAGCATTGCCGTCAGCGATACCGGAGTCCGCGGAGGAAGCCGTCGCGCTGCCCGAGCCCGACGCCTTGCTCGCGGCCAGATAATCGCTCTCGAGCATTACCTTAAGATGCGCCTTGGTCACGTAGACCGCGTTGCCTTGCTCGAAAACCTCGGCCTTGTCCGGCATGATCCAGACCTTGCTGAAAGCGTCGAGCGGAATATCGGCCGCGCCAAACCCGGCCTCGGCCCGGGAATAAACCCCGTCCCAGAAAGCCTTGCCCGCACCGCTCTCGGGGTCCATGGAGGAAGCCGCCAGCTGTTTCAGCACGTAATCCTGCGCCAGCATGTCGCGGCCCAGGTCAGTCTGACCCAGTTCTTCGGCGATCATCCGCTCGTGCTCGTAGGGAGAAAGGTTGACCCACAGGTCCGCCTCCGGCATCGTCACAGCGGCCAGAAAGTATCTGACCATGCGCTCGCCTTCCCGCTTCACGTGGTCCGGAGAAGGCGCGTCGTTGCCGGAGTCGACCACAAAGCGGATCTGCAAAGGCCGTGTCGGATCAAGCAGCATGCCCTTGACCAGGACCGGCTCGAAAGAATTGGACACCGCCACCGCAGCGCCCGGCTGCGGCAAGGACGAAAGGTTGAACTGTTGCGCCTGAAGTAAGGCCGGCTGGGATCCGACCAGAAAAACGAGAACTAACGCGAGGAGCCGTTGCATTCAGAGACCTTTCATTGCAGATCATTAACAGGAGTATATTAAGCTCCATGACCTCACGGTCATGGTTTCTTTTAATGCAGGGTTCCGCTAAATCATGGAGCGAAATCCTGTCCGAAAACCATTCATCCCTGTCCTGATGACATGGTTTTCTGTCTACAGGATAAATATTATTAGCTGTAAAACTATGAAATTATAACATCCACTTCCGGCATATTCAATGGCACGCGCCCTATTTCCCTGCATTTGGGCTGTATTTCAGCTATATTTTGACTAGAATAAATCCCGGATGCCGGCAGTCGGCAGCCGCTGCTACGTCCAACTTCAAGCTATTGGAGACATTGCATGCCACTTTCCTCGCAAATTATCGTCATCGGCGCCGGTCCGGGCGGATACGTCGCCGCTTTTCGCGCCGCCGATCTGGGTCTGCAGGTGACGCTCGTTGACAAAAGACCGCATCCCGGCGGGGTCTGCCTTTACGAAGGGTGCATCCCTTCCAAAGCCCTGCTGCACGCCGCCAGGGTCCTGCGCGAACTGGAGACGTCCCGCAATCTGTTCACCGGACAGGAACTGCCGCAGCTTGACTTCAACAATGTCCGCGCCCACAAGGAAAAAACCGTTGAACGGCTGACCAGTGGCTTGTCCGCCCTGGCCAAACAGCGCAAAATAAATTACATCCAGGGAGAAGCCCGCCTGCTTGGCCCGAACACGGTGGCAATACGCCGGACAGACGGTGCCGTCGAAAATATAACTGGCGACAAGATCATCCTGGCGACCGGCTCGCGTCCGGCCACGATCCCGGGGCTGCCGGCCTCGCCGCGCGTCTGGGATTCCTCCGGCGCCTTGGCCCTCAGCCGTCTGCCGGCTTCCCTGCTGGTGATCGGCGGCGGATACATCGGTCTCGAACTGGGTACGGCTTTCGCCGCGTTGGGCAGCCAGGTATCTGTCGTAGAAGCCCTGCCGCGACTTTTGTCCGGCGCTGACCCGGACCTCGCGGACATCCTGCAGCGCCGCCTGAAAAGGCAGTTCAAGTCCGTCCTGACCGGCACGCGCGTGATACAGGCCGAAGAGACCGCGGAAGGCGTGCGCGTCACGCTTAAGGACGACAAGGGGAAAGAATCCTCCGGCACCTACGACCAGCTGCTGGTCTCCGTCGGCCGCAAGCCCAACACGGAAGGCCTGGGCCTGGAGCACACCAAAATACAGCTTACCGAGAAAGGCTTCATCAAGGTAAACGGCAGCCGCCAGACCGATGAACCGAACATTTACGCGATCGGCGACCTGACCGGCGATCCGATGCTGGCGCACAAGGCCTCGCTGGAAGGAAAAGTGGCGGCCGAAGCTGTCGCCGGAGAGAACGCGCAATACTCTCCCGCCGTCATTCCGGCGGTGGTTTTCACCGACCCGGAACTGGCCTGGTGCGGGCTCACCGAGACCTCCGCCCGCGCTCAGGGCTTCGACGTAGCCGTCTGCGCTTTCCCCTGGAGCGCTTCGGGCCGGGCCGTCAGCCTGGGCCGCACTGACGGACTGACCAGGATCATCGCCGAGAAGTCCAGCGGCAAGGTACTGGGGGTCGGGATAGTCGGCATTGGCGCCGGAGAACTTATCGCGGAGGGCGCCCTGGCTGTAGCAAAAGGCCTCACCGCCGCCGACATCGCCGGCACGGTGCACGCCCATCCTACTTTATCGGAAACAATGGCCGAAGCGGCCGAAAGCCTCTCAGGACAGGCCACGCATATATTTACAGCTCGACGCTAATAAGGGAATGATTACTGCAGTTTAGCCCGGTCGCCGGGCCGCAGCTTAAGATGGTCCAACGTCCCGCCCGCAATCTCCAATACATACAGGGCACTGACTCCGGGATTGTAATCAGGACAGGGGTCCTGCAGACACGGCGGGACATTCTTTTCCACGTGCACCACGAGATAGTCGGGATCCAGCCAGATCATATCCAGCGGGAAAGAAACATTCTTCATCCAGAAACCGTACACGCCCGGCTCCGGGAACACAAACCACATCCCCTTGCCGTCGGCAATGCCCGAGCGTCCCATCAGGCCCTGGGCCCGGCCTTCGGTTGTATCCACGACTTCCACCTGAAAACATTTGCCGCTGATGCAGACCAGGGATGGAGCGTCTCCGGCACAGGCCAGGCCGGCAAGACCGACAGTCAGCCCCACCGCCAAAGACAGTCTGGCCAAGAAATTATTTTGCATAATCGTCCCTCTCGCCGGTCAGGCGAATGTAGTCGCGAAACGCAAGGTCGTTGTTGATGAGCCGGTTGGCCGACGCTATCCGCTGATGAATATACGGATGTGTCCGGCCGTACATCTTGGGCCGAATGGGCTGCTTGCGGTCATATTCCTGCAGCTTCTCCAGCATCTCCACCATACCCCGGGGATTATAACCGGCGGCCGCCATGTACTTAACGCCCAGGCTGTCCGCCTGCAATTCATCTTCCTGCGAATATTTAAAAAACATGGTCTCCGCCGTGGCCGCGACACCGCCGGCGACATTGCCGCCCGCCTGCATGGCCGCCAGGATCGCCACAATATTGCCGTAGGACGCTTCCAGTCGTTTCATGCTGTGCCGCGCTGTCACGTGCCCAATCTCGTGCGCCACCACGGCGGCCAGCTGATCATCGTTCTTGATATAATCCATCAAACCTTTAAAGACGTAAACATACCCGCCCGGTAGCGACAGCGCGTTCACGACCGGCTCGTCCTCGGGCTTCTTGTTGTCGACCACCTTGGAGATGTAGACCAGCTCCTTGCGATCGCACACTTTGGCGATACGCTCCGTTATCCGGTCGAGCTTTTCATTCATCGCCAGCTCGTCGACCACCACGAATTCCTTCTCCAGGCTCTGCGCCACCGACGCCCCCAGCTGCTGCTCGCTGTCCGTCGAGTGGAACGAAGTCTCCTGCCGGTCCGTCGCCGTATTGAAATTGGTCATTATCCCGCTGCAGCCGTAAAGAGATACCATCATGACCAGCATGAGCACCTGCACTCCGAACTGGCGGAGCATCCGGCACAGCCGCGCCAGCGGCAGCCCCACCACATTGAAATAGCAGCCTTCTATCCGCGGGATGAAAAGCCCGCCCCGTCCTTCGATATCGAAACCGCCGGCCTTGTCCAGGGGCGAGACCAGCTTGTGGTAGCGCGCGATCTCCTCGTCGGAGAGCGTGTGCATGAAGACCCGGGTCTTTTCGCTCTCCGCCAGAGACTTACCGCTTGCGGCGTCTACCACCGCCACCCCGGTGTAAACCCAGTGCGGCTCGGACATCAAAAGCTTGAGATTCTTGCGGGCTTCCGCCAGGTCGCGCGGCTTTAGGATCAGCCTTCCGCCGGCGTAGACCACGGTATCCGCGCCGATAACCAAAGCGTCGCCCCGCACTCCTTGCGCCACATCGCGGGCCTTCAAGAGCGCGTTCTCCTTGACCAAAGCGGCCACGCTGGTCTTTATCTTGGCTATCTCATCGGCTCCGGACTTGCGCACCACAAAAGGGAGCTTGAGCATGCGGAAAAGCTTTTTGCGCTGGGGAGAAGCTGAAGCCAGGATGATCTTTTTCATAAACGCCTATACTCGTAGAGCCGGCACGTCCGGCTCAGTCTTTGAGGAATTCCGCCGCAGTAAAAAGCGAAACCAGTTCGACCCCGCGCGCCGCCAGAGCCTCGCGGGCGCCGTCCTGCCGGTCAATGATGCAGGCGCAGCGGACCGGCTTAAGGCCGTCCGGGGCCAGCGCATCGATCGAATGGATAAAGGCCTTGCCGGTGGTCGCCACGTCATCAATAAAGACGATACGGTCGGCGGCCGTCAACTCCGGCCCTTCCACCATGCGGCCCTTGCCATGCCCCTTGGGTTCCTTGCGGATAATGAAAGTCTTGACCGGACTCTTCATAAGAAAGCTGACCGCGCCGATCGCGCCCACCATGGGGTCCGCGCCCAGTGTGGGTCCGCCGATAGCGGTGGGGCGAGCGTCCCGGACCAGGTCCAGGATGAGCCGTCCGCACAGGAAAGCACCTTCTGCGGAGAGCGTGACCAGCCGCGCGTCCAGGTAATAATTACTCTTTTTGCCCGACGACAAGACAAAGTCGCCCTTAAAGAAAGCCTGAGTACGAAGAATATCAAACAGACGTTTCCGGCAGTCTGAGATCGATTGGTCCAACATGTTGCCTCCAATAACAAAGATTAATAACGGAATTTGAGATTACAGTGTAGCTGCGGCGGGCCGGATGGTCAATCTTCACTGTGGAAAAAGTCGGATGACGATACACGAGACGGAGGACCTGCCTGCAAAACCCCCGCTTCCTGGCAACGCCGGCCGCCCCAGTTCCTGCTTCCCTGCAAAGACGGAGTTAATTTATGGACGGCGGCAGCTCCAGCTTGCGCCGGTGCAGTTCGAACATAAGCTTGAGACGGTACCTGACCAGGTCCTTATATTTCTTGTATTCCTTCGGGGTGAAGCCGCTGGTGGCATGAAAAGTCTTGGAAGCCTCCATTTCCGCCAGCACATCGATATAGGTATCGATCAGCTTGTCGTCCGGTAACGCCACGATCTCGTTCTGCTCCAGTATCATCACTTCATCGGCGGGGAATGCCGCCAGACTATAACCGCCAGAAGACGCAACCAGCCAAACTACCAGCGCCGCTCCCAATACCTTCTTGCCCATGACATCGCTTCCTGTATTTTGCCAAATCAATATTTTGCCGCCGATACGGCCGCTAAACCGCCCTTACGAAAGTTGTCGGCGTGCCAAACGATAACTTTCACTTAGAAAGTGATGCCAACTTTCAGA
The DNA here is from genome assembly GCA_013335325.1 of Candidatus Omnitrophota bacterium. GTDB lineage: Bacteria > Omnitrophota > Gorgyraeia > Zapsychrales > Fredricksoniimonadaceae > JAAXVU01. The sequence goes on from JAAXVU010000042.1 coordinate 10,313, forward strand.
CCGCACTCTTTGGTCGTATTGGAAGGCTCCAAGCCGCCCATGCAGGGCTGTCCAGGCGTACAAACTTCGGTAGGCGCCCAGTCCGAATCCTCGATATCCCAATACCGTATGAACGGCTCCACTGCCAGTCCAAAGTTCCTAAAGTCCTTGGCCACACGCAATGAACCGCGCAGACCAAAACCACGATTCTGCCGATTGGTCAGAACACGCCCATTACCTGTTTCGATCATGCTTTTCTGGGTGCCAGAAAGCAACTGGTCAAATTCACCCGTCAAAGCCACATGCCACTCGTTTGCAAAGGTCTTCGACACGGTCAGACCAACAGGAAGGTAATAATAATATGACTTGCGTTTATATCCGGTCACAACCTCAGGGCTTCCGTAATAATCTATGGTCGTGGCCATATCTGAGGAATCATCCACCAGATAACGAAAACCGAAACCGCTGAAAGGCGTGATCGTAATGCCTTGCCAAGTGAAATCCCGGCCAGCAGTTGCCCGAATTTCCGTGACCATGTCGGGAATGCCAGACATGGACAACGGAGCCTCAAAACCCATACCGTCCGAAACGCCGCCGTTGTAATCCAGCTTGGCAAAGGCCATGCGAGCTTCCAGAGCGAACTGATCTACCAACTCTTCCCAGGAATTTTCCTGAATCCCCTGCAAATGGTAAGCCATTTTGGCATAAAAACCTTTAAAGACTCCTTTAAGATCCATAAAATGTGCGCCTTCAACATTTTCCTCATAACGATAATTGTAAGTTTCAAAGCCCATATCGAAGGAGAGCAGCTTCTTGGCAATGGCAGTCGCAACATAATTCATATTGGCGGCATCGATCGAATCCCCTGAGTACTGCGTATCGGGGGCAACTGATATCTGTCGGATGGCCTGGGCCCGCAGACTTTCTTCTGTTGCATTTGACCGTGCTCCGGTCAGACCTGCACTGGCTACCTGCGGAACAGCCAAAACACAAGCTGTGATACTGAACAAAAAGCCAAGCATAATGCTCGATTTAAGATATTTCATATTTCTCCTTTTGATATGATTTATCCTTCTTTACGGCTAAGTTATCAACCTTACAACTAGCGATCCAACCTGCTCAAATTTTGCAATAAATATGTTTTTTGACACCATCCGGGAGAATGCATATAATCATCGCGTGATAAAAAATATTCTGCACGGCCTCATAGATCTGGTGTTCCCCCGAAACTGCACCCTTTGTCGTCAACATCATCTGGCCACGGCGGTGGATCCACTATGTCCAGAATGCTTCCAAAATCTGCCTTTCAACCGACCACCGTTTTGCCTTAAATGTTCCCGCAATCTGGCGACCTGTAATGAAAGCGGCTTGTGTTCGGACTGCTACCGGCATCCGCCGAGCTTTGACTACGCCTGGTCGGCCACCAAATATGAGCACCCGCTATCGACGCTCATACCTACTTGTAAATTTTACAACAAAACTTCCCTAAAAACAACTTTCGGCAATATTATTAATACATTCCTCAATAGATACGAAATCCGGCTGGATGCCGATATGCTTGTCCCGATCCCACTGCACCCTACCCGGCTGCGGGAACGCGGCTACAACCAGTCCGCCCTGATCGCTGAACGACTTACCCTAACTTTAGGGATACCGACCGTCCAGCATGGCCTGGAAAGGGCCCGCCACACCCTGCGCCAGAGCGAGTTAGGACAAAAAGAACGCTTTACAAACATGCATGACGCTTTTAAAATAACGGCTCCGTCGACATTCTCCGGCAGAAAGATACTGCTGGTAGACGATCTTTTGACCACCGGAGCCACGGCCTCGGCAGCTGCCCAGGCCTTAAAGAAAGCCGGCGCAGCCCAAGTTGGGGTCTTGACGCTGGCAATTGCATAAAGGATAAATTCTGCGACTGCACTGCCGGCCCCGCTTGCACAGGCCCAGTCCGCTATCCAGCATATAGATAAAAATAGCTCCTTAATAATGACCGGTGCGAAAACCGCGAAGTAGCAAAAAGCAAAATGCGCATTATCAGAAACTATATCCTGAAAGAAAGTATCGTCCCCTTCGTGATGTGCCTGGGGGTACTGACTTTTATCTTCCTGCTGGGCTATCTGCCGCAACTGGCCAACAAGGTCATAAACCAGGGCGTCGGCCTTTACTCCGTCAGCTTAGCCCTTCTCTATAATATTCCGATATTGCTTTCCTTCACCTTGCCCATCGCCTCCCTGGCCACGGTGATACTAACCTTCGGACGACTTTCCTCAGACAACGAGATCATTGCGTTAAGGGCCAGCGGGATCCCTCTGACCCGCTTGCTTATGCCGCTTATCATTCTGGGCCTCGTCTTGTCGCTTTTTCTGTGGCTTCTAAACGACCGCATCATACCCCACGCCTACCAGGCACAGCGGGCACTACTGCACGAGGCCGGCGCCAGAAATCCCTCTTCGTTAATAGAAGCCGGCACCTTCATCGATGACTTTACCGGCCACATCCTTTTCATCTACCGGATCGAAAAGAACCGCCTGTACAATGTCCGCATTTACCAGCCGCAAACCGACGGCAAGCCTACGCGCACCATCATCGCACAGGAAGGAGAGTTCACCCCTGTGCCCGGCGAGAAAAAAATACTCTTCAAGCTCATAAACGGAACTTCCGATGAGCCGGACTTCAACAACCCCAACAATTTCTACAAACTAAACTTCAAGACGTCCTTCATGACCCTGGATCTGACCAAGGCGACCGGCAAGGCCGATAAGAAACCCAAAGGCATGACCCTCAAGGAACTGTCGAGTAGCATAGCCGAAATGCGCAAGCAATCCGTTGACCCTGCTCCGCTCTTGGCCGAGTACCATCGTAAAACCAGCTGGGCCTTCTCACCGCTGATCTTTATTCTGCTGGGCTTCCCCGCGGCCGTTGTCACCCACCGCCGGCAAAAAACAGCCAACCTTATGCTTGCCATTCTCTTTGCCGCGCCTTATTATCTCTTGTCAGTCGGCTGCCAGGCACTCGCGACACAGGGCCTGGCCAGGCCTGAATTAGTCATGTGGCTGCCCAACCTTCTTGGCGGCATTGTGGTACTGATCATGAACCGTAAACTATGCGTATCCTAGACAATTACATAACCGCCTCGATCGTGCGGGTCTTTCTCTCCGCCATCCTGACCTTCACCCTGCTGTATGTGCTTATCGACGCCACCTCGCACCTGGACGACTTCATTGCCAATAAAGTCCCGGCCATCTTCATCAGTCAATATTATCTGGCCTTCCTGCCGATCATTTTCGTCCAAATGTCGCCTATGGCCTGCCTGATGGCGGTGCTTTTCACCTACAGCGTCCTTAACAACAACAACGAAATAATCGCACTGCGCGCCTGCGGACTGGATTTCTGGAAAGTAACGCGGCCGGCCATAATATTCGGGCTGATCATCACGGCCTTCGTCTTCACGGTCAACGAAAAATTCGCACCACAATCCGCCTCACTTACACAGGAGCTTAAGAAAGACAAGATCGAGACCGGTATCGGTGGACGCGGGAAAAAGTCGGAACCGATCAAACAGCTTTTCTTTTACGGACAGGACAACCGCCTTTTCTTCGTCGACCTCTTCGACCCGGCCGCCAAGACTTTTCAGGGGCTCACCATAATCGGCCAGGACGAAAAGCAACGCATGGCAGAGAAGATCATCGCACTTAAGGGCGAATGGAACGGTTCCTCCTGGAAGGTGTCCAATTGTCAGATAACGCACTACAACCCGGCCGACCAAACCCTGATCGGCGACGCGCCGTTTATGAAGGAAAAGC
>JAAXVU010000043.1 GCA_013335325.1 Candidatus Omnitrophota bacterium
GACCGGCGGACGCGGCTGGCTTACGGTCATGGCCCTGATGCTGGGCGCGCTGGCCTTCACCAAGAGCGAAGGCACGCTTCTCGCCTTGCTGACGGCCTTTGCCGCCGTCTTATGCCGGGCGCTGCAAACCGCGGACCGCCAGACTCTGCCCCGCGAAGCGCTGGTCTTTATTAGCTCGCTGGCGCTGGCGCTGCTGCCGACGATCATCTTCCAGATATTTTTTGCCCCCAATAGCCACACGTTCATTAACGGCCTCACATCCACACTGAAGCCCGCCAGCCTGGAGCGCCTGCGCGTAGTCCTCTACTTTTGGGGAATTGAACTGCTCAGCGGAAAATGGAACGGGTTCTGGCTGTTGTCTTTGGCCGGTCTGATATTGGGCCGGGGGAAATGCCTGCGCCCGGCCTTAAGGATGATCCCGCTGACGCTTCTTCTCTACTGCCTGGCGGTCGCCGGTGTCTACTGGATAAATACGTTCTTCGAGATAGGCTGGTGGCTGGCCAATACCCTAAACCGCATCCTTTTCGCGCTCACGCCGGCGGTGATCTTCTGGGTGTTCCTGGGGCTGGAGAACTCCGCCAGCGCCGACAAGATCCCCGCTGTTAAACCACGCCGGTAATTTCGCCGCGCCGGTCCAATTTCGTAGACGTCTACGAAATTCAATAAACCCCCAGTTTCGCGGGAATGAAATTACTGTAAAATAACCCGGACACGTGCCACCAGAAGAATCTATGTTTTCTGCTGATCCTCTAAACCAGCATGCGGTACAGTCAAAAGAAAGACAGGATCGCCGTCGTGATGCACGCCAATTATTATTTCATCTTTCCCAATCCTTTCCCAATCCTTACCAAATCACCTGCCTCAACTGCCGCATAAAATACTGCCGACTTCTGATCGTTGGTTGTCCGCCATTCTGAAACTTTTAAATAATCTTTCAACAATAACCCCCATCGCGCTTAACTTTAATTAAACCCGGATTTTGCAGTGCAAAATTTGGGTTTAATACTTTCTTGCCCAAAAAAGCCAAAAAAAGACAGGCACCTAAGTGCCTGTCTTTTTGATAGCTTCTTCGATTTATATATCTGAACTACGCTGTACGTTTGACGGACAAGATCTTGTAACGCTTGACCCCGGCCGGAACGGTTATGGTGACCTCATCCCCGGCCTTGCGGGTCAGCAGGCCTTTACCTATGGGAGAAAAAACCGAAAGTCCGTTAGGATAAAACTCGACCTCTTCCGGAGAGGCCAGACGGTAGGTTAACTTCTCCTTTAGATCGAGATCGGTGAGCTCGACAGTGGCGCCAATAAAGACCTTGTCGGCCGGTATGTTCAGGTCCTCGATAAAAGCGACGTTTACCAGCTTGCCCTCGATCTCGGCGATGCGGGCCTCGTTGTGCGCCTGCGCATCCTTGGCCGCATCGTATTCCGCATTCTCGGAAATGTCGCCCTGCGCCCGGGCCTCGCCGATCGCCTTGGCAATGCGCTGACGCTCGGTGATCTTCAGAAACTCCAGCTGTTCTACCAGCTTCTGATACCCGAAACGACTGAGATACACCTGACCGGCCATAACCCCCCTGTCTTTCCGATCGGAATTCCGATCATTGCAGAAACCCGGACCTGGCCTAAGCCCGATCCGGGACAAATTTGTAAACACAACCCCACCGGCAAGACTACCCCGCCGGCGCTTTGTCGACCCTAAAGCACAATGCTTTGGAATGAAACTTTCCCAACCGCGCAACCCTGTCGCGGAAGGCCCGGCGTCACCGGACCGTCCGGAGAGTCACGGTTACATGCTTTCGACGGCCTTCATCATGACCGGGATGACCGCCTGTGCTTCCGGCTTGGTCATACGGCCGAGCTTGCTGAAACGCCATTCGCCCGATGCGTCCTGATTCTCACGGCCGACCTGCAGCTTCTTCTCCCCGCCATTATAAGAAAAAACACCTATAGTGATGCGGGTACCGTCCAGTTCCTTAACCTCTTTAAATACTTCCACGTCCAATGATTTTTCGTAAGGCATGCCTTCCCCCCTTATTCTATTTTAGCCCTTAACCCGTTAAACCCGGAATATTGAGACCACCCGACTTCTGCATCTGTACGGCGGCCTCCTTCTGAGACTTCTTTATGGCCATGTTCACGGCCTTGATAAGCTCAACCTGAAAGCGCGACTTCTGCTTCGGATCCATCCAGCTGTCCTCGATCTCGATGGACTGGAACATCTGCGCGCCGTTCAGCTTGATCTTTACACCGCGCACCTCGTTATATTCGATGGTGATCTTCTCCAGCTCTTTCTTGAGCGCGTCCGCCTGTTTCTTCAACTCCATCAGCTTCTTGACCTGGTCAAACATATTTTCCACTCCTTTAAGACCGCCCGATTTAAATTTCTCTTTATTTTATATTTCTTTATTAAATGAAGCTCCATGACCTCACGGTCATGGTTTCTTTTAATTCAGGATCCCGCTAAATCATGGAGCGGAATCCTGTCCGAAAACCATCCAACCATGTCCTAATGGACATGGTTTTCTGGCTACAGGATAAATAATATAAATAAAGACCCTTTCTTATACTCTAAAATAGAGAAATTGGCAAGTACGAAATCTACCATATTTGAAGTAACCTGTGCTACCCAGAACTAGGTACGCATTGAGACTCCGATATCGAAAAGCGTCTGCACCAGAAACGACCTCAAAAACATCACGATCAGAAAAGCAATAACAGGTGAAAGGTCAATGGCCATATGCGGCAGAAACCGACGGATCGGCGACAATACAGGCTCGGTAACCCGCTCCAGGAACTGCACAATTGGGTTGAACGGGTCCGGGTTAACCCAGCTTAACAGCGCCCGCACCAGGATCAGCCAATAATAGGCTGTCAGCGCTATATCACAGACCTTGGCCAGTGCCATAAATAAATTTGCTAAAACAAACATAAAACCTCCGGTTTATCCACTTTATCCTGGAGAATCCAGAATTATTAAACGCCCGCCCTGTCCGGGACAGGCGCGGTCAAACCTCTGCTATTTGCCCTGCATCACGATCCGGGTCGGCAAAGGCACGGTTATGCCTTCCTGGCCGTAGCGCCTCATCAGCCGCTTGATGAATTCGTGCCGCACCACCGCGCTTGCAGGCATGTCCTTGGCGCGCAAGACCACGTTACAGGTCACGCTCCATTCCCCCAGAGTGGCGAAACGCAGGACCGGCTGAAAACCGCTGACCCCGCCCTCGACCTCTTTCTGCACCTCGCCGGCGACCGCCAGGGTCACCCGCTCAACCTGCTCCAGATCGGCGCCGTAACCTACTCCGACAGCCACTGACACCGCGACTTCCGGGTCCGGGTAGCAATAGTTCGTCACGCGCGAGTTGACCAAAAGCTTGTTGGGGATGACCACCGTGTTATTGGCCGGCATCCAGATCCAGGTCGAGCGCCAGCCGATCTTAAGGACCTGGCCCTCTTCCCCGGACTCCAGCCGGATATATTGCCCCACCTTGACGGGCTTGTCGGTAACTAGCTGTATGCCGGAGAAAAAATTCTCCAGGGTCGGCTGCAAAGCCAGCGCGACCGCCAAAGAACCGATACCCAGCGAGGCGATTATCGGCGTAATGGATACACCAAAGGTGTCGAGCAGGATAAGTCCGCCTAAGCCCAGAACGACCGCCCGCATAAAACCCTGCGCGATGCCGCCCGAGGTGCGCAGTATGTCCACCTTCTGGGCATACAGCCTGATCAAACCCTGCATGAACTTGTCGACGAACAGCACCCCGGCCACCACAGCCACGATCTTGAACCCGTAAAGCAGATACTGCATCACGTTGGCGCCGACATTGCTGGGCAAAAGATGGTTGACGACCATGAGCCCACTGGCATAGACGATAAGCTGCACCGGGAAGTCCAGCGCCTCCAGCAAAAGGTCGTCGATCTGGTTCTCGGTCCGGGACGCGATCTTGTGGACGATCGCGAACACGACCTTCTTTAGCATCGACAAAACCAGCACCCAGCATAAAAAGACCAGCGGTAGCAATAGCCAGGGGTTGATGTCGGATAAAACCATATGCAGTCCCTTCCTTGAGCGGCCAATACCGGGGCCGGCCGGGTTTCAGAATACCTTGATAAGATTTCCGTCGATGACGCGCTGCTCGATGCGGTCCAGGAGGCGCTTCGTCTTGCGGGAAATATATTTAAGCTCCACCATCATGGCGTTTATCCCTTTGGTGGTCTCCTCAAAAGAGGACGCTGTGTTCTCGATGATCGCGGCCAGGTCGTAGACGTCCAGCATCGGCTCGCCGATGACCGGTTCCCGGATATCGATAGGCTCATCGCCGGAGTTGCGGCCGATCTCCACGTACCTGGCCCCCAGCACACCTTCGGTCTGTATCGAGATCTGGGTGGCCTGGCGCAGCTGCTTTTCATAGCGCTTGAGGATGGTGAGCGTGACCTTGACCCCGCGCTCCATGACCTCCTCGTCCAGAAAATCGATAGACTTGGTCGTTCCCACATTGACGCCGGAGAGGCGCACCGCGGAACCTTCCATGAGCCCGCCCACCTTGTCGAACAGGACCACCACCTCGAACTGCGGCTGGGAAAAGCCCTTCTGATAGCCAATGAAAAAAATGGAACCGCAGACGACGATAACGCCGATGATGGAAAATATCCCTGCCCAGATATGTTTAACCAGATCATTCCTTGCCATAACCATTAACCTTCCAGAAATTCCTTCACAAACGGGTCAGTCGAGGCCCGCAGATCCTTTTCCACACCCTGCGCCACGATCCGGCCGGAATCCAGGACCAGTGTCCGGTCCGCCGTACGGAAGGCGTTGACCACGTCGTGCGTGGTGATGACCGTCGTGCAGCCGAGCTTCTTGGACAGATCGCGGATAAGAAGCGAAATGTCCCGGCTGCGGATGGGATCAAGTCCCGAGGTCGGCTCATCGCACAACAGGACCCGTGTGCCCAGGATCATGGCCCGGGCCAGTGCCGCCCGCTTGCGCATCCCGCCCGACAGCTGCGAGGGATACTTGTCACCCTCGGCCGGCATATCCACGTACTCTAAAAACTGCGCGACCTTGGAGCCGATCTCCGCCGTCGTCATCTTCGTGTGCTCCCTTAAGGGGAACGCCAGGTTCTCGGCGACGGTCATAAAATCGTACAGCGCGCTCTCCTGGAACAGGTACCCGACCCGGCTGCGGAACCCCAAAAGCTCCCGCTCCGTCAGGCTGGTCACTTTTACGCCGTCGATCTCGATCTCGCCCGCGTCCGGCACGATCAGGCCTACCATCTGCAAAAGCAGTACGCTCTTGCCGGTGCCGCTCGAGCCCATGACCGCCACGACTTCGCCGCCGGCCACCTCGAAGGACAGCCCGTCGAGCACCTTGTTGTCGCCGAACGACTTGGTCAGCCCCGACACCTTGATCATGGCCTCGTCATTCCCGTCTTTCGAACGCACGGTAGCGGCCCTTGGCGAACCGCGTGTACAGACGTTCGAACGGCTTAACATCCGCCTTGTCCAGAAAGAACACCACGCTGCGGTATTCCCCGACCTGGTAGACCTCGTTGTCCATGAAACGCTCGATCTCGCGCGTCGGATACCACTTGAGATTATCATAAACAATGGGCTCGCCGTCGCGGATCCAGGACGGCTCGTCCAGCGGAGCGGCGACCGTCATCACATTGTCCGTTGAGTGCGGGAACTGGCAGCCGGCCAGCAAGGCCGCGCCACCGACGATGAATAAGACAAGCATAGATGTCTTCATATCATGAACCCCATATAGTCAGGACCAGCCTGGTAAGGAAAGCGTTGGAAACCAGCACGCTGATATAACAAAAGGCCACCGCCTTGGTGGTGAACCGCCCCACCCCCAGCGACCCGCCGGAGGTATAAAAACCCTGGTAACAGCTGATCCAGCCGATCATGACCGCAAAACAGCAGACCTTCACAAAACCGCAGAAGAAATCCACATAGCCGATCGCGTTTACCGTCTGGTGATAATAATATACTCCCGGTATGCCGGCCTGGGTAGTGGCTATAACATAGCCACCCACGATCCCCAGGATCTCGGAAAGCACCCCCAGTATAGGCAGGACGATCATACAGGCCAGGACCCGCGGCACGATCAAGAACTCGATCGGGTCAACACCCAGCGTGCGCGTCGCCTGTATCTGGTTGTTGACGCTCATGGTACCCAGTTCCGCGGCCATGCCGGCGCCGGCCTTGCCGGAGAACACCAGCGCGGTAAAGACCGGGCTTAGCTCGCGAACCAGCGAAAGGGCCACCAGCTGGGCGATGAACTCCTTGGCGCTGAAACGCTCCAGTACGACCTGGCTCTGCATAGCCAGGACCGCGCCCGACGCGAAAGAGGTCATCATGACGATAAGCAGCGTCTGCACGCCCTGCTCGTAGATCTGCCGGAAAACATCGACCCAACGGATCTTGCCGCGCAGGATATAACTCATCACTTCGCCAAAGAACAAAAACGACCGGCCGACCGTACCTAATAATTCTGCTACCGCCGCGACCATAGGCTCATCCTTCCGACTGATTATATAGCAAAGATTTCCAGGCCGGGAATTTGTCGTATTATTTTTACGCGTCTTTCAAGTCCGCTTCCTCATTGCCAGCGGCGGAGGGCAACTTAACGTCACCGCTCAGGTCTTTAACGTCTTTAATGTCGACAAGGTCTGAAAGCATTCCTCGACACCGACCTCCAGACTTTACCGTCCTCATCGACCTGTTAGAATCATTGAGCGCTCACCACCGCTCATCGCTCAGGACGGTTTCGCCGGCCTGTCTCCACGCCCGCACCAGCGTTTTTCCAGCTCGCGGTTGACCTTCTCCCGGAAGACCTCGGAGATGACCTTGCCTTCCGGCTGACTACCGGAGGCGCCTGGCCTTTGGGCCGGGGCCGTAGCTTTCCGCCCCTGCGCCACAAAACGCTCCACGCTCCAGACCTCCGCCGCGCATCCCCGCGCGTAATACTGCAGGTCGCGGTCGTCGGAGACCAGCACCGTTTCCCTTGGATTGGCCGCCTCATCAAGCAAGCGCTTGATGAGTTCGTCGGCGCTTTCCCCGCGGGAAAAATAGATCCGGACCTCGCCCGGCACGGGAAGGCCGCAGACTTCCTCGCTGCCGTCGAAGACCACCGTGACAGAATTGCGCAGGCTGCCGTGGGGACGACGTTCCGTGATAAAACGGACCAGACCGTCGCGGCTATTTTCCAGCGTGTTTCCGTCCTGCGGGACCAGCTCCGGCATCTTGTGGATCACGTTGTAACCGTCTATCAGAAAATGACGTGACATAAATTACCCCACCGGCCAGGCCGACCAGGATTACGAAGAGGAAACCAATAAGGCTCAGGCTCATGGCGATACCGCCGGAGATCCCGACCTTGCCCAGAAGATACACCCAGCCACCCTCGCGGAAACCCAGCCCGCCTATGGAAGGCAGGAACGATACCGCCGCGATGATCGGCGTGAAGATAAGGAAATGCAGCAAATGCACCTGCTGGTGCAACGCCAGCGCTATCAGGTAATACATGTAGGCGCTCAGTATCTGCACACCGCAGGAGAAGAATATGCAGCCGATCCCGGTGCGTTTCTTGCCCCGCATCAATAGCACGTCCGCGTGCATGTCCATCAGCGCCTTGTGAAAACGCGGCATCTTGAGGAACACACGGCAGAAGAAATTGTAGACCGGCTTGTTAAAGAGCATGCCGCCGACCGCCAGCGACAGTGCGGTCAACAAGGCGATCGGCACGATCACCGACGGAGCATCGATTATCTTGCCGCCAATAAAATAGGCCACCAGTGCGACAACGACCAGGCCGGCGAACCCGCTCAGGCGGTCCAATACCACCGAGGCGTAAACCTTGGGCTTCTGTCCGGCGCCGCGCGACAGCCCGTAGGCCTTGACCAGGTCGCCGCCGATCGATGTCGGCAGGAACAGATTGCAAAAAAGGCCGATGAAGAAATACCGGCAGACCTGCCCTATCGGCGCCTTGAAATTCAGCGCCTTCATGAAAATAAACCAGCGCATCAAAACCGCGAACTGCAGGAAAATATGGATAGCAAAGGCCCAGCCGATCAGGACCGGGTCCGCCTGCCGGATAGCCTCGACGGTATCCCGCCAGTTCACCATCTTGAACAACCAAAACAAAAGACCGAAACTGATCGCCACCCGCCCGATGAACGAGAGGGCATCTTTCATCTTTTCCGTCATAGCTTTCCTTTTCCTTTGTTATTCAAGACAGCCTGAAGACCCTGTTCCGCCAGATAGGAACTGCGCACCAAAGGTCCGGCCACCACCGCCTCTAACCCTGCCTGCAGACCTGCCGCGCGGTACCGCTCAAACTGCTCCGGCGGGACATACCGGTCGACCGGCACATGGCGTTCTTCCCTGGTGGGAGCGAGATACTGCCCCACCGTGACAATATCGCAACCCGCAGCCTTAAGCTCGCAGATGGTCGCCAGAACTTCCGCGTCGGTCTCGCCGAGACCGACCATCAAGCCCGACTTTATCAGCGCACCGCTATTTTGCCCACGCGCCGTCGCCAGCATCTTGAGCGAGCGCTCATGATCGGCCTGCGGCCGCAGGACCGGCGCCAGCCGGGGCACGGTTTCGATATTATGCCCGAGCACATCGGGCTTTGCATCCAAAATAACTTTTATTAACTCGGGCCGTCCGTGCAGGTCCGGCACCAGCACTTCCACCTTTGTCTGCCCGGAAGCCGCCTTGACCGCCCGCACGGTCCGGGCGAACTGGCCGGCGCCTTCATCGGCAAGGTCATCACGCGTGACCGAAGTGATGACCACGTAACGCAGGCCCAACGCCTTTACCGCCCCGGCTATGGACATCGGTTCCGCCGCGTCCAGCGCCGAAGGAGCGCCGCTATTGACCGCGCAAAAACGGCAAGCTCTTGTACAAGTATCTCCCAGGATCATGAAGGTCGCCGCGCCACGGTTCCAGCACCGCCCCAGGTTGGGACAGCGGGCGCCCTCGCAGACCGTATGCAGACCGGCTCCGCGAAGCACGCTGCGCATACGCTCCAGCGCTGCCGGTTCCGGTATTTCCTGACGGAACCAGCCGGGCAAGACGCCGGCGCCGGATGCGACCGAAGTCTCCATGGCTACGCCTTAGCCGGCTTGCGGCTCAAGGCTTCCAGCTTGGTCAGCTGCGCCTTGTAAGGGACGAGGTCGGCCTTGCTGGCATAGTCCACGATCATGCGGCCGCACAGGTGGTCAGACTCGTGCTGGAATATCCGGGCCATGAGGTCGGCCAGGGTCTTTTCTATCTTGCGTCCGTGCTCGTCGAAATAGCTCACCCGGACTTCCGCCGGCCTGGAGATCTTGACTCGTATCTTGGGAAGGCTGAGACACCCTTCTTCCATCTCGGTCTCTTTGGAGGATTTCTTGAGGATAACCGGGTTGATGACGGCAAAGGGGCCGTCGCCGGCATCGGCCACGAAGATCTGCTGGTCGACCCCGATCTGGGTGGCCGCCAGTCCGGAGCCGTCAAAATCGTACATCGCGCGGATCATCTCCTGGATGAGGAAACGCTCCGCCGGCCCGACACTCTGGACGGGCTTCGCGACCTTCCTAAGGACAGGGTCGCCGTAAAATCTAAGCTTTAATGCGGTTGCCATCGTCCAGTTGCACGGTGCGGGTCTTCATGGTTTTGGCTTCATCGGGAGTGACCAGGGCGTAGCTGACAATGATCAGCCGGTCGCCGACGTACCCCATCCGGGCGGCCGGTCCGTTCAGGCAGATCTGACCCGAACCAGGCTGGCCGGCTATCACATAGGTCTCCAGCCGCGCTCCGTTGTTAACGTTGAAGATCTCGACTTTCTCGCCCGGCAGAATACCTACGGCGTCGGTGAGCTTGCTGTCGATAGTGATGCTGCCTTCGTAGTAAAGTTCCGCCTGGGTAACACGGGCATGCGCGATCTTGGCCTTGCAAAAGGTAATAAACATCCTGGCTCCTCTATTCCACCGGTTGTGCTTCTTGCAACTTATAAATGCGCCTTGAGTTTCTCCACCAGCTTGGGCTTGGCTATGGCCTGCAGCTGCTCGACCGCCTGGCCGTTCTTGAAGACGATCAGCGTCGGTATATACATAATATTATATTGAGCCGCCAGGTCCTGACATTCGTCGACGTTGACCTTGCACACCTTGATCTGCCCGGCCAGCTCGACTGCCACCTCTTCCAGTATCGGCAGGAACTTCTGGCATGGCACGCACCACTGCGCCCAAAAATCCACCAACACAGGTATTGAAGACTTGAGGACCTCGCCCTCGAAGTTCGAAGCATTTACAATGACTGCACCTTGTCCCATGAATACCTCCTTGGCTCAACTCTATGTCCAAAATTTGGCCCATTATAACGGCAAGGCCCCTGCCCCTGCAAGGGTTTTCAAAGGCGCTATACGGGCACTGATGTTAGGTCGCAGAAAAAACCACAACCTTACCGGAAACAGGAAAGGACAAGGGAAAAGTTGGACGTATTAATATGCCAACAGGTCGGTGAGGTCGATAAAGTCTGACGTCTACGTTTACCGTCCTTAAAGACCTCGCCGACTTTATCGACCTGTGCGATCGTCGTTCTGAGGCCCACAGGGCCACAGAACCCCGAGTTATTTAATAATGTTCCCGCTGACTGCTGACTTTTGACCTATGGACCTAACCTCAACTCCGTCCCTTACGCGGTACCGAGAAACCCGCGGACGGCTTCCCCGGCTTGAATCCGCCGGAACGGCTGTTTTGGACGGGCGGACGTGCCAGCTTGTCTCTTAAAACACGCGCGATGTCCTTTTGACGGTTATTGAATTGTCCCTGTGCCATCAGAACCTCCTTACCACAGCCGCCAGGCCCGTCAGAAAGACGTCCCGCTCTACGATAGGGCTCCGGCGTATGCAACTGTCCGGCGACATTGCGCCGCCTTTTATCACCATGATCCAGTTGCGGGCCACCCCGCAGCTCAGCATGGCTTCCGCAAAATAGTTGACTGCCGCGCCGGGCCGGTATTCCGGCCGGTCGGCCCGGACTTCTTCTGCCCGGACGCCATAGTAATAATCCGTCAGCCGGCTGGATTGTACGCGCACCCCCACTGCCGGCGTAAAATGCCAGATCTCGCCTTTAAGTTCCTCTGCCAGTCGCAGTTCCGCCTCCTGCCCGCGGGAACGGGACAGGACATCGCTCACCACCTTGGCGGACAAAACCCCGCCCGGCCAGGGCCCGGCCCACTCGGCCCGCACCCCGGCGTCCAGCGACATCTCACGGTCTTCCATGCCTTGCAAGGCGTCGCTGTCCGAAGAATGGTAGCCCATCAGCCGGGGCGATACCATAACCGATACCTTTAAAGGCTTCTCTTTATAAAGGCGGTAACCGAACTCCTCACCCTTGATGTAGAAGCCCTTGTGATCCCATACGACCAGAGGCAACGTCATGACCCGCGTACCTACCCCATGGTAGGGACTGGTGGATGTAAGGACACCGACCCCGAGCAGATGCAGATCCTCGGCGGCCAAAGCCGCACCCGACCATAACACACAACAAAACGATGCCACTAAGAACTTTTTGTTCATTGTCTCTCCATTCTGGTGGTATTTATCACGTCTTATCAAAATATTGGAGATCGAAGCACACCAGGCCTGGCCCGTCGAAAGGCAGCCAGGAGCTTATAGGCGGCGCAACTTCAAAAGAGTCTATTAAATTCGAATATCGAAGCCAGAAACAAATTCCAATTAGCAAAACGTTCAAGATGCAAAACGTTCGTTTCGGCCCTTATTGCCCTGGGTCATTTCAGCCTTGTTTCGGATTTCGAGATTCGAGATCCGAGATCCGAATTTCTTTGGTGACATCCTGTGTCTTGTGTCATTTACAGCCAACTGAACAGAGTACTAGCTTAACTCCAGCAACCGCGGATACTTGGCATGACTCTGCGCCGTCTCCTCGGTGATCAGCCCCTTGCGCATCATATTGGACAGACACTGCTCCAGCGTGTACATGCCCTCGCGGCCCGACTCCATCTGGCTGCGGATCTCTGCCTGGGAATTGCGGTGGATCATGTTGCGGATGGCCAAAGTCGAGATCATAAGCTCGGTCGCGAGCACCCGGCCGGGGGCGTCCTTGCGCGGGAGAAGCTGCTGACCGATGACCGCCAGCAGGTTCTCCGCCAGCTGGACCCGGATCTGGTTCTGCTTGTCGCCGGGATAAACGTCGATGATGCGGTTGATGGCCTCGATGCAATCCGGCGCGTGCAGGGTGCCGAAGACCAGGTGCCCGGTCTCGGCCGTGGTGAGGGCCATGGCGATGGACTCCAGGTCGCGCATTTCGCCGATGACTACCACGTCGGGATCCTGACGCAAAGCGTACTTTAAGCCCGAGGCGAAAGACGGCGTGTCGTGCCCGACCTCGCGCTGCACCACCAGGCTCTGTTTGGATTCGTATACGAACTCGATGGGGTCTTCGATCGTGATGATCTTGACCGGACGCTCCGAGTTTATCATCTCCACCATGTGGGTCATGGTGGTGGTCTTGCCGCTACCGGCCCGACCGACGAGCAATATCAGCCCGGAATGCTTGCGCGTAAGGTCGGCCACCACCGGAGGCAGCCCCAGCTCGGAGAGGGACTTTATCACCGCCGGCATGACGCGGATAGTCGCGGCGATCTTGCCCTTGTCGCGGTGGACGTTGATACGGAAATAGTATTTGTTGAAGAATTTGTAGGAGAAGTCCAGCTCGTGGTCCGCAGCAAAGGCTTCTTTCTGCCGGTCGGTCAGCACTTCGAAGAGTACCTCCTCCAGATAGCGCGCTTCCATGACAGGCATATCGGAAGGCCGCAACTTGCCCTCGATGCGAAAGATCGGCGGCCGGTCCACCACCAGATGAATATCGGACGCACCCAGACGTGTTGCATGTTCCAGAAAGGAAGTGATCTGCGGC
The DNA here is from genome assembly GCA_013335325.1 of Candidatus Omnitrophota bacterium. Taxonomy (GTDB): domain Bacteria; phylum Omnitrophota; class Gorgyraeia; order Zapsychrales; family Fredricksoniimonadaceae; genus JAAXVU01. The sequence goes on from JAAXVU010000043.1 coordinate 12,933, forward strand.
TGGCAGCTAGAATTATCGGCGTTCACGGCGATTCCTCCCAATATGCTGTGTCCAATGACTTCACAGGCGCCGTCCCGCGCCCAGAACGAATGTTACCATATCGTGGCTGCAAGACAACAGAAAACCCCCGCCAGATGCAGCGCCCGGGCGGGGGTCTTCAAATTATGATCGCGGCGTCGGGACTAGCCCTTGGCCAGCGCGCCCTCTGTCCGCGAAGTCTCGAGCCCTAAAATCGGCAGCGGGCTCTGTATCGGCACTATGCGCAGGATGATCCCCTCGACGCCGGCGAAATTACCTTTCTGGAATTCGGCGACCATGGCCGGGTCGAACTTCATCTCTATACCCTTGCCGTCCTTGGCTACATCCAGGCCCATATTCTTGGCGTTGAGGTCGATACCACCGTTCATGGCCTTATCGGACCCCTGGCCTTCCGTCTTTTGCCCCAAGCCCTTTTCCCCGCCGGAACTTTCTAGCAGTTTTTCTATGCTCCGGATCTGCAACTGAATTTGTTGCAATTGGGCTTCCGAAGCGGTTTTGTTACGGGATATCTCCAAAGAACGCGCGCTGGCCCTCTTTAGCTCCATTTTCTGATCGATCATCCTTTGATTATCTTGTTCATCTTTAAGGATCTTGTCATAAGCAGACTGCGCACCGTTAAGCTCTATTTTTAACTTATCTAGTTTGTTGCTCAACTGCTCCGGGGTATCGCCGGAAACAGGTTGCAAGGCTTCCAGGCTGGCCGGCTCCGGCGTTTTCGACGGAACGGCACAGCTGCTGCTTCCACCCAGCACCACAAATAATAACGCTCTTCTAGCAAGGTCCCCCAGCGCCCGCTTGGCATCGCCAGCAGCCATCGCCGCGTCGGACTGGCGCGCCTGATCGGATGAGAGGCCTTGCAATAGCTTTTTTCTTCTTTCGATCTGTGCGTCGAACTTTGCTAACTCAAGCTTTGCCCTTGCCTTTTCCGGGGCCAGCTCTGCATATG
>JAAXVU010000182.1 GCA_013335325.1 Candidatus Omnitrophota bacterium
ATGACCCGTGTCGGCGGATGCTTGGGGTGCTTCGCAGAGATGCTCCAATATCCCGAAAATGCTCAAGGTTGTCCTAGATGTTCCTGCGTGGTATATTTATTTCTGTAAGTAATCATTATTGAATACTAACGGAATCGTATGAACTACGCTGATTTTCGACTGCAAGTTGATAAATTGCCATATATACCCAGCCGGGAGGCTGTCAGGCTGTCTGCCGACCCCCAGGTTATGAAGAACCAGCTCGCCCGCTGGGAGAAGAAGGGGCTTATCGTCAGGCTGCGCAAGGGTATGTATCTGTTAAACGAGCAGGACCGCAAGGTAACGCCTGCCAGGACCTTTTTGGCCAACCAGATGTACGAGCCTTCCTATGTCAGTCTGGAATATGCTTTGGGACTGTACGGACTGATCCCGGAGAGGGTCGACACGGTAACTTCAATAACAACCCGCAAGACGGCCGGGTTCAAGAACGTCTGGGGAACTTTTGTTTACCAGCATGTCACGCCCGGGGCATTTGGCGGTTTCCGTATGGAGCAGGATGCGCAAGGTCTAACGTCGTTTATCGCTGAGCCGGAGAAGGCGGTGGTGGACTTCCTGTATTTTCATGGGAAGGAATGCCGGGCGGGAGGAGTGGTCGACCTGCTGCTGGGTTCGTACCGATTCCAGAATACGGAGATCCTGGGGACGGGCAAGCTGATGGGGTACGCGCGCCTTTTTGTCAGCCCCAAGCTGCAGCGTACGGCGGCGGAACTGTGCGCATATCTTAAGAAAGGGCCGGGCCATGCTTGAAGTGATCCGTCAGTATACCGCCGGAGAGCGGGACGCCGAGGCCAGACTGAACAAGGCCCGGGAGTTCCTGCAGGTCCTTGCCCTGAAAACACTCTATGACCAGAAACATTTCAGCCGGCTGGTATTCACCGGCGGGACCGCCCTGAGGATCCTTTTTGACCTGCGCCGTTTTTCAGAGGACCTGGACTTCTCCTGTCCGTCCGGCGGCAGCTTTGAGCAGGGGCCCTGGATCCGGGACCTGGTCAAAGGATACTCCGGGCGTGGGCTGCCGGTGGACGCGGTGCCTTCGGTCGGTGAAGACCGGGCGGTCAAAAGTGTGATGCTCAAGTTTAAAGGGCTCCATAAAGTACTGGGTATCCCGGCGCCGGCGGACCAGAAATTGTCGATCAAGCTGGAGGTGGACACGAACCCTCCGGAAGGCGGACAGGTAGCACAGACGCTTCTGAACCGTACCTTTCTTTTTACGGTGGCGCATTTCGATCTGCCGTCGTTATTCGCCACCAAGCTTCACGCGGTATTGTTCCGTAAATATACCAAGGGCCGGGATATTTATGATCTTATATGGTATTTATCCAGGAAGGTGCGGCCTAACCTGCTTTTGCTCAATAACGCCATAGCGCAAACTGATCCGGGTAGTCCATCGCTGGAAGAGGGGGAGCTCAAGGAGCGCCTTACCGCGCGCCTGGATGGCATGGACTTGGTCCTGGCCAGGAAGGATGTGGAGCGTTTTGTCCTGGACAAGGCGGAACTGGACCTGTTCGACCGGGACATCTTGCGGCGGGCAGTGGAGGCTTATGGTTGGACGGTTGATAATCAGGAAGGTCATAGGTCATAGAAATTCGAGTAGCCGTCCTATGACATTTGACCTATGACGTATGACCCGTGTCGGCGGATGCTTGATGCTTATGGTGGGACGTAAGACGTCCTGCGTCAAGCGTCTAACCCGTATCACACAGGCGGCCCTTCGCCCCGTCCAAAAGCAAAGCTTTTGAGACGGGTGCTCAGGGCGACGCGTTCGCCCGGTTGCGTGCCGCATCCTCCCGCCGACTGCTAAAAATCCCACGATCCGTTCATGGAGCTCGACTGCGTGTAGTTGGTGACCGTGGACTCGAAGAAATTGGTCTTCTCGCTGTTGTTGTCCGCCATCGACTCCAGGTGCTTGTACGGATTGGACACCACTTCTGGAAATAGCGGGGGCAGGTGCAAGGTCTCCATCCGGGTGTTGGCCAGCCAGCGGGTGTAGAGCCCGGTGGTGGCTTTGGTGATCCCCGGCACTCCGTCGCCTATTATGTGATCGGACCAGGCCACTTCCTGTTCGACCGCGGTGCGTAGCATTTCGGCCAGCGTCCCGGCGTCGAACATGGCCGGGAACTCCCGTCGGATCTCCTTCATAATATTGGCGAACAGCGCCACGTGGGTCAGCTCGTCCCGGCGGATGTAATTTATCATCCGGCTGGTGGCGGTCATCTTGGAAGAGTAGGCCAGGTTGTCGAAAAAGGCGAACCCGTTGTAGAAGTACAGGCTTTCCAAAAGATAGTTGCCGACCAGCGCGCGGAAGAAGTTCTCGTCCGTCGGGCGGTCCTGGAAGTCCTGGTAGATGCTTCCTATGTAGCGGTTGCGTTCCATAAGGACCTGGTCGTCCCGCCAGAAATAATAGATGTCCTCGCGTTCCCGGGCGTCCACCACTGTCTCGAGGATAGTGGTGTAGCTCTGGGAGTGGATAGCTTCCTGGAAAGACTGGATGGACAAAAGCAGGTTGACTTCCGGCGAGGTGATGTAGTCGGAGAAGTGGGGCAGGTTCACCGTCTGGATGCTGTCCAGAAAAGTCAGGAAGGAGATGATGCCCTTGTAGGCCCGCTGCTCGGCCGGGGCCAGGTTGCGGTACATGGTGGCGTCGTCTCCCAGTCCGCCGACTTTCTCCGGCACCCAGAAGTTGCCGACCATGACCTGGTACATGGACCGGGCCCAGGGATATTTGACCGCGTTCAGGTTGAAAAGACCGGTCGTGTTGCCGCGGATGATGGTGCGCCCGGCGACGGCGTCGTTGCCGTCGGGGTTGAAGATACGGTTTCTTTGCATATAGGTGTCTCCAGGATAAGAGGGTTAAGTCCAAAGAGCGAAGCACGAAGTTCGAGACGTGAAACAATATCCCCGGCTAAAAGGTTCAGGCAGCCGCCGGAGCGGTTGACGGCTGACCTGGCGACTATTGACCTTTCTTCACCCGCTGCAGCTGACACAGGCTTCCTGCAGTTCGCCGCTCATGCTGCGCAGGTAATATATCGTCTTTATGCCCGCTTTCCAGGCCTTGAGATAATATCCGTACAGCTCGGCCGGCGAGGTGCGGGCGGGGTTGATCATCCATTCGAACGAGACCGACTGGTCGACCCACTTGTAGACCGTGGCGATCATGTCGATGACGTCGTTCATGTCCATGTGGACATATTCCTTGTAATGCCAGAAGTTCTCCTGCGAGAGGTTGGGCGCCACCGTAACAATGGGCGCCAGGGCGTTGGTCTCGACGAAGAATTTCTTGTATACAGGAAGGAGGCCGGCAGTGGTGCCCACCACGGCCGCGGTCGAGGTGTTGGGCGCCGGCGCCAGATGGTAGGCGAAACGCACGCCGTGGCGCTTTATGTCCTGGATGAGCTTGAGCCATTTTGGGCCCAGCCGGCTGTGCTTGGCGTACCAGTCGGCGTCGCGCCCGAACAGGACGCCGCGCA
>JAAXVU010000183.1 GCA_013335325.1 Candidatus Omnitrophota bacterium
TATTGCAACGCAATACAAAATGATGCCGAGCAAATTCCGGGATTACCTCACAAAGCTGGCAAATCCTCGTCGGATTTGCCACGCGACCCCTTCGGGGCGGATTTTTCTAATGAAAAATCCGGGATAATCTTGATGATGGGGTTAAAATCCACGATCCCGAATGGAGTAGCGGCCTGATCGTGACCCAAGCTTGCAAGCAACATCCTACAGGACAGACTGAAAATAGAAATGGATCTTTAGATCATCGCCCTGGTTTCCGGAATCATTAAGCGGGGTCGCCAGAAATACCCGGCCTGAGAAATACTTGGACAGGTCCAATATAACGCCGCCACCTACTCCGGAAATAGTATCCCCATCATTGGTAGGATCAGCGCCGGCAGGCTTGTAGGGAAATATCCCGCCATGGTCTACGAACAGCGAACCTTTAAGCTTGTTGCGCCACTGGCTAGCCTGACTAAAGAGCGGGAAATTAAGCTCCGCCGACAGGAAATACCCACGTTCGCCTAACAGCGCCCCTTCATTATATCCGCGGACGGTCGAAAGCCCTCCGATCTGGAACTGCTCAGAGCTGGGCAGCATCTTGTCGGGCGCCATCTGCCCGCTAGCCCTTAAGATCAGGACTTTGTCATTACCTAACAATTGATAACGGCTCAGGTCCATGTTTGTGCGGAAGAAAGTATCCTCGCCTTCCATGTCTGCAAAGGCATTGGTCAGACTCCCGCGGGAATACCAGAGCCCCTTGCTATCTATCCGGCGGAAGTCACTGCCATAAGTAAAACTGTTGACCGTAGTCTCGATCAAGCGCACATCGCTGAAGTCGGTCGTGCTGTTGTTGCGCTCGGCGTTTACGAACCCGTTCACCAAAAGATCCGCCTGCGCAATGAAAGGATGCTGGACAGAGGCCCCGATATTTTGCGAGGTGCCCGATATATCCAGCACCTCAAAGTCTCCGTCGATGATCTTGATCTGATTAATATCATAACTCGCCCCCACCCGGGTCCCCAGGGTGTTTATCGGGATATCGTAAGCCACCGAAGCGGACATGGTCCCCACCGCACGTACCGCGCCCAGTACAAACCGGTCGCGGTATCCCAAAAGACTGTTATTCACCGCCACCGCACCGACCCGGTAGAGGCCTATATCATCCCGACCTGCATTATCCACAAAAGTCGACAGCTGATAATTGGGCGGCTCTGTAGTTTTAAGCAAGCAATCAGTCCTGCCGAACTCTGAACCGGCCTGCAGCTCGGCCCTTACTTTCACATCATAAATACTGTTAAACCGCTGCAGGGCATCCTGCAAACGCTTGGAATCCAAGAAGTCGTCATGCTTGACCGGAATGCGCTTGGTGATGAACGTGGAACGTGTATAGCGATTACCGTCAACAAAGACGGAGCCGACACGGCCTTCGATCAATCGTACATACGCCACACCGTCCTTGATCTTCTGCGGGACCAAAAATGCGCGCGCGGCAATGAAATTCCTCGTACGATAAAGCTCGTTTATCCTGTTTATCATCTCACCTAAATCGCGCACCGACAATTCCCGGCCTTCGTAGGCGCTGGTTATACTGCGGATCTCATCCGTAGAAAGAATGTCTGAAGCATCTGTCTCTATCTTCTTAATAAAAACCGTTCCAACAACCTTTGACGTATCCTTCTCTGACTTATTCTCTGACGGCGCGGCTTCCTCAACGACCGGCGCTTTCTTCTCGTCCGCTGCCTTCTCCTTTAACTCGGAATCTCTTTCCAGATATTCCTTTATCTGCCCCTGCCTGGACTGAACCGCGCCTGGAGCAGCGCTGCCTAGTCCATCCTGAGCGTAGACTTTCGGACAAACAACCGACAGAATCACAAGACAGATAACCGCTACTTTATGAGTCATGTACGCTCCCCTGAAATATCGGATGTGTTAAGAGACTTGTTTTCACTAATACGATTATCCGTCGCGCTCTCGCCGACTTTCTCCTCTTCCTGGGACTGATAGTATTCTTGCAAGTCCCGGTCGACATTGTCGTAGATGTACATATCTTCTTCGCTTAGCGGATGATATTGCAGCGGCACCCAGAACAAATTTACAGTCTGCGCCTTCTGCAAAGATTCGCCGGCCAAGTTTATTCGGCTGTTCCCTGAGGTAAAAAGCAACTTGTCGATACGACGGGTAGCACTGTTCTCTGTGCTGTAGCGATTGACCAGATAATCATACCCGTTATAGTGCAATACCAGAGCGTCGGTCAAAGGCTTGTTGATTGAAGAGAACTCCAGGTAGAACGGAGAATCCTTGGCATACAACTGCGCTGCGCAATCGAACAATTCCTTGTTCACATTATCCACGATGACAGTATAAACATTATTGTTCAGCTTAGCCCTGTCGCCGATGATGGTCTTAAGAAAAGATACTTTAGCTACGTTTGCATCCACATCTGCCACCCTGGCCTTAAGCAGATCGAATATAACCGGGTTGCCGGCATCCACGCGCAGGCTGATCCGCTCGGCATAACTCTCGCCAGGACCGCTTGCTTTCAGTCTGAACGGTTCCGATCCTTCCGGCTGCTGGGTGATCTGACCGACCCGGATATTACGGGCAGCCAGATTGGTCTTGCTTAACGCCCGGATAGTATCGATGTCCAGACTACCGCTGGACACTTCCATATCCACCGCACCAGTCAGGCTATTTACACTGTCTGCCGCAAGATCGCCATCCAGCTCTTTTATGAAAATACCGCCGAAGGCACCGGCAGTCAAAAGGCCACCCTGCCTTAAGTCAGTCACCACCGGACTGCCGGACTGCCCGATCGCACCGTTGGCAGAATCGATCACCAGACTACCGGCTATTATATTGGGCAGATCATTAGCTCCCCGAGCATTTAATATGTCACCCTGGACCTTGAGCTGCACATCGCCGGCCGTGGAATGGACCGCTTCGATATTTACACCTTTCTCGGAACCTAGATAAATATGGTCCTGGGCATAAGCATTCACCTTGCCGGAAGCCTGGACATCGAAATCATCCCGTCGAGCGATAATGATCTTGTCTGCCAGCTCCTTAATATCTGACTGACGCGCGTTAGCGATGAGCTGTCTTTGCGTTGGCGTCAAGACGGCGTCCTTCATGATCTCTTCTGAAGCCAGATCCTGCCCGATACCAGCGCCGGCGATCAACGTCACGTTATTGCCGATCACATTAGGTGCTTCGATCAGGTGCTTACTCCCGCCATCTTCCAGTATAGTGTCGATATTCTTGGCGTTGACCAGCTCTTCCGCCGAAGACCAGTTGCCAGCGGCAAAGCGCTCGGACTCTTCCGTGCTTAGCACATAAACGTATGCGGGGTCGTATGCCTGATCATACAGGTCAGAGAGCTGCACCGTATATTCCTCGTCAGGCCCCAGACCCAGATCGATCTTCTTCTGGGCGGCGATCCTGTCGGCCTTGGCGTCTATATCATCCTGAGTCAGGACATATGACCAGTTAGGATCATATCCAT
>JAAXVU010000044.1 GCA_013335325.1 Candidatus Omnitrophota bacterium
AGGCCGGGGGCGGCCGAGAGGCGCGAACGGGTGGCGTATGCTTTGTCGCTGGTAGGGCTTAAGGGTATTGAGAACATGATGCCCGCCCAGTTGTCGGGTGGAATGCGTAAGCGCGTCTCATTAGCTCGCGTGTTGTGTATGGAGCCGCGGATCCTGCTTTACGACGAGCCCACCAGCGAGGTGGACCCGATAACGGCGGATGCTATCAGTCGGCTCATTATCACCATGCGCGACCGCCTGCGGGTGACGTCGATAGTGGTCACGCACGATATGTCGGCCGCTTACCGCGTCGCCGACTCGATCGCGATGTTTTATCACGGTCAGGTGATAGCTGAAGGCACGCCGGATGAGATCCGTTCGTCCTGTCATCCGGTGGTACGGCAATTCATTCACGGCGACGCGGCCGGGCCGATCACGGAAGACGAGAGCATGCGTTTTGGCCATGTGAAATAGGAGAAGCGCGGCGGTCAGCGGCAAGCTGGCCGGTCCGGCCTATGAAATCGGGGAGCAACAGGAGACAAGGTATGCCCAGGGAATCCAATCTGGAGCTGAAGGTCGGGATCTTTATCGTGTTGGCGATAGCGTGTCTGGTGGCGTTTATCTTCTCGATCAGCGATTTCTCGATCTTTAAGGGCGGCCGGGTGTACCGCGCGGTGTTTACCTATGCCAACGGTCTTAAGAAGAGCGCCCCTGTGCGCATCGCCGGCGTCGACGCCGGACATGTCCGCAGCATTCGGGCATATCTGGACCGCCAGAGCGGCCGGGTCATGGTGGACGTGGAGGCCTGGATCGACGACGGAATAGCTGTTCCGGTGGACTCGGTGTTTATGGTGAATCAGCTGGGTCTTTTGGGCGAAAAGTACCTGGAAATATTACCAGGTACCTCGACAGCATTGCTGGCGCCGGGCAGCCGGGTAGCCGGAGAAGACCCGGTGGCAATGGAGACGGTGATGAAGAGGTTTGCCACTCTGAGCGGCAAGATGGAAGCACTTCTTAATGGTCTAAACGACGGTATATTGAACGAGTCGAACAAGCAGGCGCTGGCCGTTACTTTGGCCAATGTAGCGTCTTTGACCGGCAAGCTGGACAGCGGGGTTCTGACAGCGGAAAACCAGCAGGCGTTGTCTTCTTTGCTGGCCAGCCTGGCAGCTGTCACCGACAAGGTTAACCGTGGAGAAGGTACGATAGGCAAATTTCTGGCCGATCCGTCGGTCTATAATAATCTGGACGAATTGTCGGCGGACTTGAAAGTCAACCCTTGGAAGCTGTTTTATCGGCCCAAGGCTAAATAAGACAGCGGTTGTGCTTAGGATAGCGTCTGGGTCTGTGTCGAGACAGTGTGGACGGTGGATCAGGCAGGAGGAGACATATGCGGACAGGATTTACTTTGATAGAGATCATGATCACCATCGTTATATTGGGCGTAGTGGCTACTTTGGCTATGCCAAAGTTTACCGGCATCAAGGAGTCGACGGCAGCGGGGGAAGCGGTACAGGTCCTGACCAGTCTTTTGCAGGCGCAGCAGCGTTATTGTTTAGAACACACAAATGCCGCCGGCACTTGTGACTATCCGTTCACCGACGGCTCGACGGCGAGCAACCAGAATGCTTGTAAGACCTACGACGTGGACTTTCCGGGTTTAAATAATTTTATATTGCCGCAATGTCATGGCAGCGGTTCCGCTCCGATCGGAGCCATATGTATCCTGACTAAAGACAGTACTGGTTATGGTTGGAATATCCGTGTTTATCCGGATAACACGTGGGGCTGTCCGGACGATCTGTCACAGTGTCCCGGGTCTGTCTTGAAGGTTCTGCCTAAGTAGGTTGCTTTTGACGTGTTGTTGTAGTTAAGGATGCAGGGTGCATGTTATGAAAACCAAGACAGTTTTTGTCTGTCAATCTTGCGGTCAGGAGTCCTCCCGCTGGCTCGGAAAATGCCCGGGCTGCGGCGGGTGGAACTCTTTTGTCGAGGAGACGGCGGCTTTGAAGCCGGCCCAGGATTCGACCCGCGGGCTGCTAAACCGGATGGACGCGCCGGTCCTATTGCAGGACGTGGCCGCCGGCTCGGAGAAGCGTTACGTCACCGGAATGTCGGAGTTCGACCGTGTGATGGGCGGCGGCGTGGTGGTCGGCTCGGTGACGCTGATAGGTGGCGACCCTGGCATCGGCAAGTCCACGATCGCGCTGCAGATGAGCTGCCGGCTTAGCGAACAGGGTGCCAAGGTTTTGTATGTATCCGGCGAGGAGTCGGTCGCTCAGACCAAGATGCGTGCCGACCGGATAGTGCGCAACCCGGCGTCGTCTTTGTATATCGTCAACCAGATCGACCTGAATGTCATTATCGAGTTCATTAACAAGCTGGCGCCGCAGGTTGTGGTGCTGGATTCCATCCAGGTGGTCTACGAGCCTGGCCTGGGCTCCAGTCCCGGCACCGTCAGCCAGGTGCGGGAATGCGCGTCGCTTTTGACACAGCTGGCCAAGTCGCGCGGGATCGCCTGTTTTATCATCGGCCACGTCACCAAGGAAGGCACGATCGCGGGCCCCAGGGTGCTGGAGCATATCGTCGACACGGTGCTGTATTTTGAGGGCGAACGTTATTCCGCCTATCGCGTCCTTAGGACCACGAAGAACCGTTTCGGCTCCACCAACGAGCTGGGTGTTTTCGAGATGACTTCGGATGGTTTGATGGAGGTGTCTAATCCGTCGGAGATATTTTTAGCCGAGCGGGCTCAGCACGCCACCGGTTCGGTGGTGGTGCCGATCCTGGAAGGCACGCGGCCGTTCCTGGTGGAAGTGCAGGGGCTGGTGTCCCGTTCCGCTTTCGGGATGGTTCGGCACAAGGCGCAGGGATTTGATGCCAACCGTTTGGCCCTGTTGGTGGCGGTGCTGGAGAAGCGTTTGGGGATCAGGCTGGAGGACCAGGACATATTTTTGAACGTGGTGGGCGGAGTGAGGGTGGAGGACCCGGCGGCGGACCTGTCGGTGGCGATGGCGGTGGCTTCGGCCTTTCTGGACCGGCCGGTTGATTACAATACTGTGGTCCTGGGAGAGGTCGGCCTGTCGGCGGAAGTGCGCAGCGTCAGCCACTTGCCCTTGCGCATCAACGAGGCGGAGAAGCTGGGGTTCCGCAAGTGTCTGCTGCCGAAGAATAATTTGAAGGCGTCGCGGATGATCAAGACCAAGACCCTGGAGATAGTGCCGGTAGCGACGGTAAAAGAGGCGATGGACCACCTGGAACGATGATGCGAGGCCGCTCCCGTCGGCTCCTGTCATCCAAATAGCGGAGGGTTGCATGACATTATTATTCATCCGTATCTTTTTTATGGTGCTGAGCGGTGTGGTCGGGTTCCTGATAGGCAACGTCTACGGACAGGAACTGCCCGGAGTTTGTCTTGGACTCATGGGCGGTGCGGTGTTGATAGCCACGGAAGCGTTTATGAAGCGGGTCTCGGTTCGCGGGCTCTCGAGCGTGGTCTTCGGGCTTTTGTTCGGTATCATTATGGCCAAGATGATAGCCGACATACTGGCGCTTCTGCCATATGGCGAAGCTTTTCATTCCTCCACCCGGGTGGTGTTGACGCTTATGTTCTCGTATTTGGGGGCGGTCATAGCCTTGCGGGGTAAGGACGAGTTCAACCTGATAATACCTTATGTGCGTTTTCGCCGGACTGACCTCAAGGAAGGGGTGATCCTGCTGGATACTAGCGCGATCATCGACGGGCGCGTCTCGGATATTTATCGCAGCCATTTCATGGCGGGCCGGCTGGTAGTGCCGCGCTTTGTCCTGCACGAGCTGCAGCGTTTGTCAGACTCTGAAGACGACATGAAGCGCCAGCGTGGCCGGCGCGGGCTGGAGATATTGCGCTCAATGCAGAAGGACCCGGCTGCCGACGTGCGGATCCACGAGGATGATGTTACAGGTGAGCAGGAGGTCGATCTCAAGCTGGTCAAGCTGGCCAAGATGATGGAGGGACGGCTGTGTACCACTGACTTCAACCTGGGCCGTATGGCTTCTATTCAGGGAGTCGAGGTGTTGAACATAAACGACCTTGTCAACTCCGTCAAGCCGGTGATCTTTGCCGGCGAGGAAATGTCTATTCAGATAGTCAAGGAAGGCAAGGAAGAAGGCCAGGGCATTGGTTATCTGGAGGACGGCACAATGGTGGTCGTGACCGATGGCCGTCGTTACGTCGGGCAGAAGGTTACGGTAGTGGTGACTTCGGTGCTGCAGACGCAGGCCGGTCGCATGATCTTTGCCAGGGCCAAGCACTGATGAACGCCGTGGCCATCATCCCAGCCGCCGGCCGGGGCGAACGCCTGGGCGCTCACTTGCCCAAAACTTTAGTCGAGTTGCGCGGCCGGCCGGTGATAGTGCACACGCTGGCGGTCTTCGAGCGTGTCGCCGGGATAAGCGGGGTGATCTTGGTGGTCCCGCCTGAGTTCGTGGACGTTTACCGGAGGGTGGTGGAGCGCTACGGTATGCCGAAGGTTCTGGCGGTAGTGGCCGGTGGAGCAACGCGTACATGTTCCGTCAGGAATGGTCTCTCGGCGCTGCCGTCCGAGGCCGATTACGTGGTGGTGCATGACGGAGCGCGCCCTCTGGTGACGGTCGCTACGGTAGAGCGCGGACTGCACCTGGCGTTGCAGGCGAAGGCGTTGGTCGCGGCAGTGCCGGTCAAGCCGACCATCAAAGTGGTTGATCCGGCGACGCAGGTGATCCGCCAGACTTTGGACCGTTCGCTTTTGTGGGAGATACAGACGCCCCAGATCTTTGAACGCGCGCTGCTGGAGCGCGCCTATGCCGACGGAGCGGAGGCTACCGATGACGCCGCGCTGGTCGAAAGACTGGGGGTGCCGGTCAAGGTTTTCCCTGGGGATTACGACAATTTGAAGATTACCACGCCGGGGGATATGCCGCTGGCCGAGGCATTGCTGGCCCGGGAAGAAAGCCTGGGGCTCCGCAGCCCAGCTAGCCGTCCGGTGAAGCAGAAGGAAAAGTCAGCTCGTCGGGGCGGTAAACGCAGGCCCGGCAGCATAAAGAACGGAGAGGATTGAAATGAGTCAGCCGACATGGTATAAGCCGACGGATTATCGCACCGGCATCGGATATGATGTTCACCCGCTGGTGGAAGGACGTTCCCTGGTATTGGGCGGTGTCAAGATCCCGCACAAGAAGGGCCTCAAGGGGCATTCCGACGCAGATGTCCTGTTGCACGCCATTGCAGATGCTGTGCTGGGTGCCGCCGGCAAGGGTGACATAGGTGAGCATTTCCCGGATACGGATCCGGCTTTCAAGGGCATCTCGAGTTTGCTTTTGCTGAAGAAGGCACGGGAAGAGGCCGAAGCTGACGGCTTGAAGGTTTCCAATCTGGATTGTGTGTTATTGGCCGAGGAGCCGAAGATAAAGGATTACAAGCAGGCTATGAAAGAGAAGATCGCCAAGGCGCTGAATATTGAGCCCAGACAGGTCAATATCAAGGCCACAACCAGCGAGGCCATGGGGTTCGTGGGCCGCCGGGAGGGAATGGCGGCGTATGCGACGGTCCTGCTACGCTCGTCGGAGCATTGAGCTGGTTATGGGCCTGGACTGTCGGTTGTAATTCGTTTGTCTGGAAACATTGATCCTATATTGGTTTTGTTGCGCGGGAGGGTAACATGGCATTCATTGTGTATAGTGCACTGGCGTTCTGGATGATCACGTTGGTGTTTTTTCGCAAGGAGATCGTCGCTATCCGTGAGCGTGACCCCGCCGCCCGGTCGGCCATCGAGATCGTGCTTCTTTATCCCGGGCTGCACGCGGTCGTCATTCACCGTCTAGCTTTCCGGCTGTGGCAGGCACGCATCCCGTTATTGCCACGTCTTGTCTCGCAGTTTGCGCGGATGCTGACCGGAGTGGAGATACATCCCGGCGCCGTGATCGGCCGCGGCCTTCTCATAGACCACGGCATGGGTGTGGTGATTGGTGAGACGGCAGTAGTCGGCGACAACGTGACTATGTATCAGGGCGTTACGCTCGGAGGAACGGGCAAGGAAGTCGGCAAGCGTCACCCGACTATCGGGGACAACGTGGTTATCGGCGCTGGAGCGAAGGTGCTCGGTAATATCGTCATCGGCGAGAACTCGTACATCGGTGCCAACGCCGTGGTCCTGCAGAGCGTTCCGGCCAATACTACGGTGGTTGGCGTGCCTGGCCACATTACTCGCCAGGACGGGGAAAAGATCGAAAGGAAGCTGGACCACTCCAAGATTCTGGATCCGATCACGCAGGATATCGATGCGATCTCCCGGCGGCTGGAGGATCTGGAGAAACGGGTCCGTCCATGACCGCAGAGAGGATCTATGGAGCTATATAACTCATTGAGCAGAAAACGGGAAGCTTTGCCTGCCGCACCGGCGCATATCAGCATGTATTCGTGCGGCGTGACGGTTTACGACAAGTGTCATATTGGCCATGCGCGTTCGTTGTACACTTTCGATTCGCTGGTCCGGTACATGCGTTACCGCGGCTATTATGTGCGATTCGTCCGTAACGTGACCGACGTGGATGACAAGATCATCGCCAAGGCCCGGCAGTCCGGAAAGTCTTTTGATGAAGTAGTGCGCGAGAACATGGAGCTGTATTACAAGGACATGGCCGATCTGGGCCTCCGGCCGGCCGATGTTGAGCCGCGCGCTACGGAGAATATCCCGCTTATGATCGATCATATCGCCGGACTTCTCGCCAAGGGGCATGCTTATGTCTCGGAGGGCGATGTCTATTTCCGCGTGCGTTCATTTCCTGGATACGGGAAGCTTTCCGGCCAGAGCATAGACAAGATGCTCGAGGGTGTGCGCATTGACAAAGACGAGAAGAAAGAGGATCCGCTCGACTTCGCGCTGTGGAAGAAGGCCAAGCCCGGCGAGCCTTTCTGGTCCAGCCCCTGGAGCGACGGACGTCCGGGCTGGCATATCGAATGTTCCTGCATGAGCATAAAGCATCTGGGGACAGAGACTCTGGATATTCACGCCGGCGGGCGCGACCTTATCTTCCCGCACCATGAGAACGAGATCGCCCAGGCCGAGGCGCTGACGGGGAAGCCTTTCGCCCGGCTGTGGGTGCACCACGGGCTATTGACCATCAACGGACAGAAGATGGCCAAGTCGCTGGGAAATTTTATAACCGTACAGGAAGCCCTAAAGTCGCATTCAGTCAATTCGCTCAAGCTGTTCTTCCTGTCGACGCATTATGCCAGTTCCATCGATTACACCGCGGATAAGCTCGGCGACATGGAAAAGGGTATCGCCCGCTTTCAGGGTTTTGTGAACCGCGCGCAGCAGGTGGCGGAAGATAAGCTGGGAGTGCGGCTGGACGAGGTGGAATTTTTGCTGGAGGCCAAGGAGAAGATCATCGGCGCGCTGGACAGCGATTTTAATACGGCGCTGGCCCTGGGGCATCTGTTCGACCTGTTGACGGCGGTTAACCGTTTTATGGACGCCGGTAAGCAGGATGATTATTTTGAGGGGAGCATCCGGCAGACAGAGAAATTCTTACGGGAGCTCCTGGAAGGGGTACTCGGGCTGACGCTGGATCTTCCGCACGCGGCCGGACTGTCCGTCGAGGAAGATGCGCTGCTTGGCGAACGCGTGGAGGCCCGGCAGGCCAAGAACTGGAAGCGTTCTGACGAGATCCGGGACATTCTGAAGGCCCGCGGTATAATCGTGGAAGACGGCAAGACCGGCCAGACCTGGCGAAGGGTTTAGCCTTTGCGGCTAGTCGGGTGGGCCGGCAGCTGCTTATGCGGGTTGTATAGAAAGGAAGGTGGGACATGATAGAACCTGGAATATCTTCCAAGTCACGACTGGTATGTTTCTTGTTGTGTCTTTTTCCCGTTCTGGGATTCCTGGGCGTACATCGCTATTATGCCGGGAAAGTAGGCACCGGTCTTCTGATGCTGGTTACTCTAGGCGGGCTGGGGGTATGGTGGCTGATCGATCTGATCTTTATAGGATGCGGTTCATTTCGGGACAAGAATGGCAAACTGATCAAGAATTGGCTGGAGAGTAACTGAGGCCGGAAATGTCCAATTATACAGGCAAGTTCATCACGTTCGAAGGGTCCGAGGGTTGTGGCAAGAGTACACAGACGCAGCTTCTGGCTGATCATCTTAAATCTCTCGGGGTATCGGTACGGCTTTTTCGCGAGCCGGGCGGTGTGGTAATAAGCGAGAAAGTACGCGCCATTCTGCTCGACAAGGCCCACGCCGAGATGAACCGGGAGTGCGAGACGCTTCTGTACATGGCAGCCCGCGCCCAGCTTGTGGAGGAAGTGGTTATGCCGCAGCTGGAGGCCGGGGCGGTTCTTCTATGCGACCGGTTTCTGGACTCGACGGTGGCTTATCAGGGTTACGGCTGCGGTGTGGACATAGAGATGATCCGCACTATCGGCGCCTTTGCGACGCGCGGGATAAAGCCGGACCTGACGTTTCTCCTGGATCTGGCGGTGGAAGAAGGACTCCGCCGTCGAGGTGGTAACCTGGACCGTATCGAGTTGCGTTCGCTAGAGTATCACAACCGCGTGCGTCAGGGTTATCTGGACATAGCGCGCAAAGAGCCGGGGCGGGTGGTGGTCATCGACGGCCGCCAGTCCCGGGAAGAGATCTTCGCTATCATCAAACAGAAAGTGGAACCGCTATTGCCGGCTGCATAGCTGAGGCGGAATAATTGCCGTGCCTGCTGACCAGGGTCATCTGATCCACAATAACATACTTGAGCGCTTTGCGCGGCTGAACACCAGCGGACGGCTGGCCCACGCTTATCTTTTCGTCGGCCCTGCGGGTATCGGTAAACGGGATACCGCCCGGGCGGTGGCGAAACTGGTAAACTGCCTGGCCCCCGGCGGCTTTCGCCCCGGTTGCGACTGTGCATCCTGCCGCAAGACAGAGGCCGGCAATCATCCTGACGTCTATGTTGTGCATCGCGAGGCAGACCGTCAGGAGTTGCGAGCTGAGCTGATCCGTGATTTGATGGAGCGCTTTAATCTCCGGGTCTGGGAAGGGCGGATGCGCGTAGGGATCATCCTGAACGCCGAAGATATGAATACTGTGGCGCAAAGCGTGTTCTTAAAGACGCTGGAGGAACCGGCGCCGAAAACGCTGCTTATACTGACTGCCAGCCAGTCGGGTTTGTTGCTGCCGACTATTGTGTCGCGTTGTCAGCCGGTGTATTTCTTTCAGCTCGGGTACGCCGAGCTTGCGGAGTGGATAAAAAATGAGTATCATGTGGAACCCGTCGAGGCTGCGGCGCTGGCCCGTTTCGGGCAGGGGAGTCCTGGAAGGGTACGTGAGCTGGGGCCGGGGTTTTTAGGTACCAGGAACGGCATCATCGACGAATTTATTATGGCCAGGGACGGCGAGTCTGCGGTCAAGGCCTATTGCGCGGACCGGGATTCGGCGCGGATCTTTCTGGAGGTTATTCTTACCTTCTTTCGGGATGTGACATTGATACGACGCGGTCTGGGGGCGGAATATCTGATCCATGCCGACCGCATCGAGGCGGCGCGTACCCTGGCGGCGCGCTATTCCGATGAAGACCTGGACCGGATTGTCGAACAGGCGGTATCGGCAATACGGGGGGCGGGGGAATATATGAATGTTAAGGTCGCGGTCATGCTGCTTAAGGAGCTGATGCGCAAACCGTAGACAAGTTAATTGTCGACGACCTTCGCGGTCGCTCCGGCGGAATTTTAAAGGAGTCCAATGGCAAAGCTTATACAGGTTCAGATCGGTGAGTATCGCAGCATAGCGGTGGTGGACGCTGCCAATGTGGAAGTAGTGCGTGGGGACTTTGTAATAGCGGAGGTCGAGCGTTCCAGCGAGTTC
The DNA here is from genome assembly GCA_013335325.1 of Candidatus Omnitrophota bacterium. Taxonomy (GTDB): domain Bacteria; phylum Omnitrophota; class Gorgyraeia; order Zapsychrales; family Fredricksoniimonadaceae; genus JAAXVU01. Next base: position 9,860 of record JAAXVU010000044.1, read on the forward strand.
GCCCGGGTGGTATCGGCGGGTCTGCCGCGTTGCGCTAAGGAAGGCAGTTCGCCGGTGAGCGGACGTGTGCTGCGCAAGGCCACGGATGGCGACCACAGGCAGATGGACAATAACCGTACCAAGTCGCGGGAGGCGCTGAATGTCTGCATCTCCAAGGTCAACGACCTGAGTCTCGACATGAAGGTGTTGAAGGCGGAGTATTCTTTTGATTCGACCAAGATCATATTTTTCTTCATCGCCGAGGGCCGGGTAGATTTCCGTAACCTGGTCAAGGAACTGGCGAAAGTCTTTCGCGTGCGTATCGAACTTAAGCAGATCGGTGTGCGTGACCGCGCCAAGATGATAGCCGGTTACGGCGTCTGCGGGCAGCCCTTGTGCTGTTCGTCGTTCATCCGTGATTTTAGTCAGCTGTCGATCAAGATGGCCAAAGAGCAGGCGCTGCCACTTAATCCGTCGAAGATATCGGGCGTTTGCAGCCGCATCAAGTGCTGCATGGCCTACGAATTCAGTGTTTACCGTGAACTGAACCGCGGTCTGCCCAAGATAGGCGCCAAGGTCCAGATCGCGGAGGGGAAGGGGCGGGTCATCAACCTCGACATACTCAAACGCTTGGTTTACGTCGATGTTGGAGAGGGCAAGATAGTAAAATACAATGTCCCCAAGGATGCCAAGGATGAGGCGGACAAGAAGAAGGAGCAGGCGCAATAGTCCTGTATTGCGGCGGTCCAGCTATGAGCCATAAATTTTACGTTACTACTCCCATCTATTACGTCAATGATGCGCCGCATATCGGCCATGCCTATACCACGATCCTGGCGGATGTCTTGTCGCGGTTTCACCGCGCGCTGGGCGATGATGTCTTCTTTCTGACCGGCTTGGACGAGCACGGTCAGAAAGTCCAGCAGGCGGCGGAAAAGCGCGGGCTTTCCCCCAAGCAGCATTGCGACGAGCTTGCCCCGCGTTTCCTGGACCTGTGGAAGAAGCTGGGGATCAGTAATGACGATTTTGTCCGCACCACCGAGGCTCGGCATATCCGGGTAGTGCAGGACATTTTGCAAAAGGTTTATGACAACGGCGATATCTATCAGCATGAGTATGAAGGCCTGTATTCGGTGGCCGAGGAGCGTTTCATCACCGAGAAAGAGGCCGAGAGTGGCCAGTTCCGCGAGATCAAGCGCCTTAAGGAAAAGAACTGGTTTTTCCGTATGGGAAAATACCAGGAGCGGCTCATCCGGCACATTGAGGACCATCCGGGCTTTATCCGGCCGGAATCCCGTCGGAACGAGATGCTGGGTTTCCTGCGTCAGCCTTTGGGCGACCTGTGCATCTCGCGCCCTAAGTCGCGCCTGGCCTGGGGCATCGAGATCCCCTTCGACCGCGATTACGTCACCTACGTCTGGTTCGACGCCTTGATCAATTACATTTCTGCGCCCGGATATCTTGCAGACGACGCAAAGTTCCGCCGCTGGTGGCCGGCCACGGCGCACCTTATTGGCAAAGATATTCTGACCACGCATTCGGTCTACTGGACCACCATGCTGTTCTCCCTGGGGCTCCCCCTGCCGGAATGTATTTTCGCGCACGGCTGGTGGCTGATGGGAGACAGCAAGATGTCCAAGTCGCTCGGCAATGTGGTAAAGCCGCTGGACTTGATCGAGCAGCACGGCGTCGATGCGGTGCGATATTATCTCATGGCCGAGATGATTCTGGGGGCGGACGCGAGTTTCACTCCGGAGAACTTCATCAAGCGTTACAACAGCGACCTGGCCAACGATTTCGGCAACCTTCTAAACCGCGTCTCAGGTCTGATCGCCAAGAACCACGGCGGGGTAATCCCTCCGGCGGGAGAGGCCACGGCAGCGGAAGAAGAGATTGCTGCGGCCGGCCGCACGCTGGGGGCGAAGGTGGAGGCGCTGGTGCGCGATTTTAAGGTCGACCAGGCACTGAACGAGATCATGAACCTTATCCGGGCGGTCAACAAATACATGGAGGCGCAGGCGCCGTGGAAGCTGGCCAAGACCGATCTGGCCGCAGCTGGTCGTGTGCTTTACACCGCGACAGAAGCCTTGCGCTTGAGCGCGGTGCTTTTGTCGGCGGTGATGCCTGAAAAGACCGCGGTTGTGCTGGACATCCTGGGCGCCAAAGGCTCGGGGCTGCAGTGGGGCGAACTTAAGGCCGGTACGGCGTTACCAACTTTCCCGCCGCTTTTCCCGAGGATCGAAGTCGAGAAACAATAACTGGAGGGTCAGCCGCCGGTCTGTTGTCAGAGGAAGACAGCTATTACCCCGGACTTTGCTAACGCAAGATCCGGAATGAAATCCGCTGACGGCTGACTGCCAACCGCTGACGAGAAGAATGCCCGTCGACACTATCCGCTGGACCGGCAAGTCGGTCCGAATCATCGATCAAACCTTACTTCCCAACAAACTCGTTTATCTGGACTGCCGCGACGTGGAAACGCTCTGGCAGGCCATCCGGGAGCTCAAGGTACGCGGCGCCCCGGCGCTGGGCATTGCGGCAGCCTACGGCGTGATGCTGGCGGTGCGGCGTTTCAAGGGCTCGGACAGCGCGGCTTTCGTCCGCTACGTATGCGATATATGCGATTATATCGGCCGTTCGCGTCCGACGGCAGTCAACCTCTTCAACGCGCTCAACCAGATGCGACAGCTGGCGCTCAACAATATTGACAAGCCGGTCGTGATCCTGCGGGCTGTCCTGGAAAGCGAAGCCAATGCCATTTACGAGGAAGACCGCGCCGTTTGCCGGGCCATGGGCCGCCACGGCGCCGGATTGATCAAAAATGGCGCTACGGTGATGACGGTCTGCAACGCCGGTGGTCTGGCCACAGCCGACTACGGCACCGCGCTGGGCGTCATGTACGCTGCCAAAGAAGCCGGCAAGAAGTTCAAGGTTTATGCTCTGGAGACGCGTCCGCTCTTGCAGGGAGCGCGATTGACGGCCTGGGAGCTTATGAAGAACCGGATAGACGTGACTTTGATCTGCGACAACATGGCCGCCACGGTGATGCGCGACAAGGGTGTGGACATCATCTTCACCGGCGCCGATCGCATAGCGGCCAACGGTGATGCGGCCAACAAGATCGGCACCTACATGCTGGCGGTGCTGGCGAAGCATCACGGCATACCGTTCTACGTTGTGGCGCCCCGAACCACCTTTGACCTGAAGATAGCGACCGGCCGTGACATTCCGATCGAGGAGCGGGCCGCAGAAGAGGTCACGCATTTTGGCCTACGGCCGACGGCGCCCAAGGGAGTCAAGGTCTTCAATCCGGCCTTTGATGTGACGCCGAACAAGCTGATCAGCGGCATTGTCACCGAGTATGGCGTCATAGGTAAGCCGTTTACCGTCAATATATTGAAGAATATGTCCTGATGATGTGACAGGTAGCTGCACATATAAGTTATATTTGTTGTCCTCCGAATGGAGGAGTTGTTATGGCACGGTTTACGATTTATCTGGATGAGAGAATTTTGAAATGGACAGAGCGTCCGGCGGAGTCGGCCGCTTAGCTTAAGCCATCAAGGTTCCGGCACTCGTAACCGCCACCGCCTTGGAAGATCTGGCGACTCTGGCAACGCACCACGCCCAAGAGTTCGCCGAGGTTCCATCCTGGACCCTTCAGGAAGGGGCCTCGTCGTTAAATTCAAACGTACAGACATAAGGGGTTAGATATGTTGGCGCGTGTGATAATTTTGGTTGCCTGCATTATTTCTTTGTGTGACCGCGTCTGGGCGCAAGATCCCGGAGCTGACCCGCTGACACTTTGTTACCAAAGCGTCAAGCGGCCCGGCGTCCAGTCG
>JAAXVU010000184.1 GCA_013335325.1 Candidatus Omnitrophota bacterium
CGTGACGCCATCCTCAACCATTAGAAGCAAGTCGGGGTGATTCTGTTTGGCCCATTTAACAATGTCCCGCGTCTTGCCTGCCTGCTCCGGCGTTGCCGCCGCAGACATCAGCCGAATGCCGTCAGCCTTCACCACCGCGGCCATCTGGATAGCCGCCATGACATCACGCCGCTTTGCATCAGCGCCAACTATAATCACTACCTTCTTCCCCATTGCCTCCGCAGCTGCACGGGCATCCGCAACGTCCTGCCGGGTCAGCATTCCGGACGCCAGCAACACATCTGCTCCGGCCTTGACAGCCGCAACCGCGTCGCCGCCGCCCCGCCGTACAATTTGGGCCAGCGTTGCAGTAGTATTTGTTATTCCCCTCGCCTCCCGGGTCTGATACTCCAACCCTAGGGCAGGGATAAGTCCAGCCTGGACCGCGGAAATTACACTGTCTTGCCTTGCGGCTGGAGACATTTCCCCCACATAGACCACATCTCCGCCGTACTGGAAACGGCCCCGGGCCAACTCCTGCCGGGCTTCTTCCAGTTCGACCGGCTTGTCCTCTCCCTGCCGGGCCAAGGCTTTAATATGCAAATATTTCACCTTTCCCTCGGCGACGCGGATCGCCTCACGCAAGACCGGCACGCCCAGAAAACCCGCCAGCCGGGTCTCCATTCTGGCAATATTTTCGTACGCTTTGGTATCGACTTTAACCCGCACCAAAGCCATGATCTTGTCGAACAAACCTTGCCGGTCCAGCTGGCCCACTGGCACGTTCGTATCAATATAGACGGTGCCCGTTAATTCTCTTGAGTCCCAGTCTGTGGTCCCGTCCGGATGCTGCTCATTGGCCGCCGCCACCCGGAATTGATACTTGCTGGGCATCTTCCCTTGTTCGGCAGAAACAGATACATATAATGAATTTTGGTCATTTAACGCTGATAACATATCCGAGTACTGTAAAACCCGGATCTTAACAGAATGAATAAGAGGCACGCGGTCGCCCGTTTCCAGTTCCACCATAAATAGCGGCACATCGCCATGAGCATTTACCAAGCTTTCTTGCAACTTGGCAGACAAGTCAACAAAGCCATTACGCCAATCAGCCGTAGTAGCTTGGGCGATCTCACGCCCAATATCTTGGCCAGCCCATCCATAAAGATAGACCGGTAGCTTGCGATCATCAAACCAATTCAGACTAGCGCCGTTAAGCGTACTGACAATACTCTGAACGGCTGATCGCGGGCTTACTATGAACTTGTCAGCCAGCATCGCGGCGTCCTGCACGCCCAACAAGTCCGCCAGCTTGGCTTTAACATCGGCCATATTCACAATCTTCTTATGGCTTAACAATGCCGGTATGAATCCCGTAATCTCATCAAACAACTGCTGCCGACGCGCTTCATCCAGAGGCACACTGGTATCAATAACCAACCTGTTCTGATTAGTTTTGCTATCCCAGTCTATAGTGTAAGCTTCATGTTGGTCATCGGCGGCCATCACTCCAAAACTATAATATAGCGCTTGACCAGCTTCTTGCGTCTGGACAAGCAGTCCCCCATGAAAATTCAACGTTCCTATAATATTGTGATAGTTAAACGGAGCTATCTCGATATTTGTCACCATGCCGGTTGCAGGATCTCTTGCCAGCAGTACACTTAAGGGCGTGTTTGCTGGGAACTCATCGCTCGGCACCTTCGACAACTCCGCTTTCAATAACTGCGGCAACCCCTCCAGTTGTGATACATTTTCAACAACAGCTATTTCGTAGCCGACGTACACAGTCTGATTCCACATAATAGACACGTGTGCATTTTGCGATGATTGCTGAAACACATCCCTCACTGTACTCAAAACAGCTTGGATAGTATAGTCTAGCCCCCCTTGGTACCGATATTCCAGCATAGCCGCGTCGGAGATCTCGAACTTCAGGCTGTAAGCATCAGCTGATATAACTTTCACCCGGGCGGACGGGGAGACTTGCGTCGCTATATCCCGGTAATTATCCCGCACCGTCTTAAGCACTGACTTGGAGCCCGGCAAATAGGATTGCGTCATTTCTACCAGCAAGGCCCCCGTAGAGGTGGGCATCACTTTAAGGCTATATCCGGTCTGCAATTGGTCCACCAAGCCCCGTATATTTTGCTCCACAGCGGCAGCCTGCTGTTCTACAGAAGGAAGAGACTTTATCGCAGGCTTATGTTTAAGCGCCCGCAGGAAGGCCGTAAACCTCGCCGACAAGCTCGGCCTGCCTGAGCGGCTCACCAGCCCGGACAATTCCTCATTAAATGGAGCCTGCTCCAGCGCCACTTTGTACTCCTCCAGCGCCGCTTTACGATCACCTGCTGCATATAAACCGATGGCCAGATAGGCATGGGCCATGGCATAGACATTCGAGGGGAATTCTTTCTCATGCGACTTGATAGCTTCTTGCAAATTATCAACTGCACGACCAAATTCTCCCGCCACTATAAGTTGTGCTGCATATAAAGTTTGATATTGGATCTTATAAACCGGATCCAGACGCGCAGCTATCGAAAGCTGGTCGGCACCCAGGTTCAAGTTACCTTCATCTTTGTAAGCCATGCCCAGACTGGCATGGGCAAAGGCATTGTTCGGGGCAAGTTCTATAGCTCGACGAAAAGATACGATCGCTTTCGGTATATTCCCATTCTTTCTATACTCTGCCCCTATACCCAACGCCTCTTGCACTTCTTCTGAGCTCCCCGCCACAGTTCCCGCTACCTGAACGGAAGCCATCAAGGTCTTGTTGAGCTGTCTCACCAGCTCGAAACGGTATCTTTCGGGCAGTTCTTTCAAACGCTCAATGATCTGGGCCGGATCGCCGGTAAATACTTTCAAGCCACCCGAGAAATACTTGTGCGGCACAGCCTGCTGGCTGACAGCGTCCGGCTCTTCCTTGATGTAGTTGAACACGCCCTTTTTGTAGGCCGCCAGATACTGCTCGTAGATCTTCTCTTTCACCGCCGGGTCGTCGGTCAAAACCCCGCCGGTCTTGCTCTTGTTGCTGTAAACCTGATTTAACAACGCGTCCTTGAGCGCCAGTTTGTACCATGACGCCATGATCATCGAATAGAACATCTGCCGCACCGGCGCGAAATTAGCCCCTTCGTTCACTTCCTTCTCGATCTCCGGCAGGACGACTTCGCGCAGGAGCTGCTTAGAAAGCTCGCGGGCGTCCTTATTGTCAGACGCACCAGCATTTTCCGCTGATCGCTGACTGCTGACTGCTGACGTCTTATTTTCGGCCAAATAATCCGATTCCAGCATCACCTTCAAATGCGCATCCACCACGTACGCCGTATCCTTGTGCTCGAAAACCTTAGCCTTGTCCGCCGTGATCCACACCTTGTTGAACGTATCCACCGGAATGTCCGTAGTGCCGAACTCTTCCCGCGCCCGCGTGTAGATCCGCTCCCAGAAAGAGCTGGGCAAGTCGTTCTGGG
>JAAXVU010000045.1 GCA_013335325.1 Candidatus Omnitrophota bacterium
GTCCCGGACTTCCGGACCTTCCCTGCGCACATCGGCCTGAGGAAGAGTATGGTATGCCAAGCGTCCCTGGAAATCCTCCGCGCTGAAAGAACCTGGACGCATATCCTTAATTGCCGCTTGTATACCCTTAACTATCTGAACATCGCTTCTTTTGATCATACTGACATTCGATTGTGATCCGGCATTATTCATTTCAGAAGTGATCAATACTAATCCTTTAGAAAGTTCCACCTCTCCCGGCGCGAACTCCTGCACCTCATGCGCCTGCGCCATATCCATAACACCACCCGAGAAATACCGGCGCGGGGAAGACGATCCGTCTGTCGACAGGTCTTCCTTAATAAAGTTGAACACGCCCTTCTTGTAGGCCTCTTCGTACTGTTGCCAGATCTGCTGGGGATCGACGTCAGCACCTTTAGTGGTCACCCAGGCGCCTTCCACGCCACCGGTCTTGGCCTTGTTGGCGTAGACCTGATTCAAGAGCGCGTTCTTCAGATTCTTCTTGTACCAGGTCGCCAGGATCATGGAATGGAATATCTGCCTAAGGTTGGCAAAATTACGGGAGGTATTGACCTCCTTCTCCAGCTCGGGCAGGACGATCTCGCGTATTATCTGCTTTGCGAGTTCGGCGGCCGGTTCGGAAGAAGCATTATCCGGCAGTATCGAGCCCTGCTCGGCGGACTGGGCCGCCAGGTAATCCGACTCTAGCATTACCTTAAGATGCGAGCCGACGATAAACGCTGTGTTCTTGTACACGTAAACATCCGCCTGCTGGGCCGAGACCCACACCTTATTGAAGGTATCCACCGGGATCTCGGTAGTCCCCAGTTCCCGCTGGGCACGGTCGTAAACGCGGGCCCAGAAAGCCTTGCCCAATTCTTTGTCAGGATGGATAAGCGAAGCCGTGATCTGTTTCAGAAGATAATCCTGAGCCAGCATGTCGCGGCCCAATTCGGTCTTGCCCAGCTCCTCTGGCAGAGTACGGTCTTTCTCTACCGGCGACAGGTTGACCCACTGGTTCTTCTCGGAGATCGTTAGCGAAGCGAGGAAATACTTGATGAGCCTTTCGGATTCTTTCTTGATGGCCGCATTGTCGGCGGCGCCAGGCATAAGGCCGGAGTTACCGGTATCCACGATAAAATCGAACAAAAGCGGGTTCTCCGGGTGCACTTTAAGCCCCTTGAAGATGACCGGAACATACGCCGGTCCGGCTTCGACCATGGTCCCTGGCGTCGGCAGAAACACTTCCTGGGCATAAGACGCCGCCGGCGAAAAAGCCAGTAAAAAGCTGAGTACAACACTCAACGACCGGCCTATGCATGTCTTCATATGAAACTCCTTATAAAATTACTTTTAGGTGGAGAATTCCCTTTCAATATATTTATATATATTGAAAGATAACATGACTGGGCGCCGGATGTCAAGGAATGCCAACGGATCATACACGCCGGAAAAGGATGTCTACGGGTTGGGCATATCAGCCTAGCCAAATCCTTGCTGGCTATGCGGAGCAACTCCCGGAAGCTTTCATGGGACAAGAAGCACTGTTGGCGCAGGAAGGAGCGCCTTTCTTACTGTCAGACTTGCCAGAACTCTTTTGTTTGTAATCAGTTTCGTAAAAACCGCTGCCTTTAAAAATTACCCCGCTGCCGCTGCCTATCAGGCGAGCCAATTTGTTCTTGCCGCACTGGGGGCATTTGGTAAGCTTGGGCTCGGTCATGGACTGCAGGGCTTCCAGGGCATGTCCGCAGGCGGCACATTCGTATTCATAGGTAGGCATACTGCACTCCGTAAAAATATTGTTATTGTTATCGAACGTAGAGACGCAAAATTTTGCGCCGCTACTCTATTTAAAAACCTTCTTTATCTTGTCCTTCAAAGTTCCGCCGGCCTCCACGCTCTCGCCGCTCAACTTGGCGAACTGCTCCAGCAGTTGCCGCTGTTCCGCCGAGAGTTTCTTGGGGACATCGATCATGATACGCACGTAAAGGTCGCCATGCTCCTCGTCGTGACGCAGGTCCGGCATGCCTTTTCCGCGCACACGGAACACCTTTCCGCCTTCGGTACCGGCGGGGATCTTCATGGTCACCGAACCGTGCAGTGTCGGGACCGTAACATCCGCGCCCAAAGCCGCCTTGACGAAACTGACCGGCATGTCCATCTCCAGGTCATTCCCGGAACGGCGGAACCGGTCATGCTCCTTAACACGGATAAAAAGATACAGGTCACCCGAACCACCGGGGCCCACCTCGCCTTCGCCGCGCAGGCGCATTTGAGAATCGTTGTCCAGCCCTTTGGGGAAATTGACCTCGATCTCGCGTACGTGCTTGACCGCCCCGCGCCCGCTGCACTGGGGACAGCTTTCTTTGATGATGCGCCCCTCGCCGCGGCAATGCGGACACGTCTGCGCCATGCGGAAAAATCCGCTGTTCATCATGACCTGACCGCGGCCGCCGCAGGAACGGCATTCTTCCAGGGCTGTGCCGTTGCGGGCGCCCGTGCCCTGGCAGTCCCGGCAGACTTCGTTACGCGGGACCTTGACGAGCTTCTTCACGCCGCTGTAGGCCTCTTCCAGGGTCAGCAAGACCTCATACTGTATATCTCCGCCGCGTGCCGGACCGCGCCGCCGGCGTCCGCCCCCAGCCCCGCCAAACGCGTCGCCGAAGAACTGGCCCAGGATGTCATCCAGGTTGCTGTCCCCGAACACGCTGGAGAAGTCAGCCCCGCGGAAGATGTCTTCCGAAGTGTAATTCTGGTCGATGCCGGAGTGACCGTACTGGTCGTACATCTGCCGCTTCTTGACGTCCGACAGAACGCCGTAAGCCTCGGAGATCTCCTTGAATTTCTCCTCAGCCTGCTTCTTCTCGCCTTCCTCGACGCGGTCAGGATGATACCGCAACGCCAGCTGGCGGTAGGCCTTCTTGACCTCCGCCGCATCCGCGTCCTTCTTTACGCCGAGGATCTCGTAGTAATCTTTTTTCATAAGAGTTAGGAGTTAATAGTTCAGAGTTAAGAGGATCTGTAAGTGTGCGATCAAAACCTGTTCCGCAAGCTCCTTATCAATCCGAATAATAATTTACCGATCTCATCAGCTTTTTCTGTTAACAACTTGTATTCGCCTACGGATAAATATTTCAAGTCCCGGCTCAGGATCAGATGATATTTTGTTTCCTCCAAAGCACCCTGGGCAATATCCAGAAACCTCGCGAAATCTTTTGGACTTTTCTTTCCGCCCTCGGCAATATTGGCGCATATGGACACTGCCGATCTGCGCAGCTAAGAAACCAGCCCGAATTTCTCCTCGGCCGGAAATCCTGCCGTCAAACAATAGACCTCGAGCACCAGGTTATGCGCCTTTTGCCACACGATCAGATCTTCGAAACTGTTTACCATCTTAGTCATCACGCGAAAAAAGAGTTAAGAGTTAGGAGTTACGAAATAAAAGACGCGTAAGGTGACCTCTAAACCGCTCTGTCATGACTAGCATCGACCAAGGTCCTCTAACCTTTTTACACCCTTAACTCTTAACTTCTAACTCTTAACTCTATTTATCGTCCTTAACCTCAAAATCCGCGTCGATGACCCCGTCGCGATTGTGGGCTTCGCCATCTTTCTTGCCATCACTGGTCGAGCTGGTCTCCGGCTTGGGCCCGGCATGCGGACCCTGCTCTCCGCCAGCCTGCGCGTCGGGCGCACCCTGCTGCTGCGCAGTCGCCTTGTAGACCTCTTCCGCCAGCTTGTGGCTGGCCTTGGTCAGGCTCTCGGTTCCGGACTTGATGCGGTCCAGCGCCTTGTCCTTGACGGCCTGTTTCAGTGATTCCAGTTCCTTCAGAATATTGTCGCGGTCAGCGGCCGGCACCTTGTCACCGTAATCCTTAAGGGCCTTCTCTGTCGAGTACACCAGCGCGTTGGCTTGGTTCACCGCCTCGGCCTCTTCCTTGCGCTTTTTGTCCTCTTCGGCGAACTTCTCGGCTTCCTTGACCATCTTCTGGATCTCCTCTTCCGAGAGCTTCTTGGGAGACGTGATCCGGATGGACTGCTCCTTGCCGGTGGCCTTGTCCTTGGCGTGGACATGCACGATGCCGTTCACGTCGATATCGAAAGTTACCTCGATCTGCGGTACGCCGCGCGGGGCCGGTGGGATGCCGACCAGGTCGAACTTGCCGAGCTCGGTATTGTCGTTGGCCATCTGCCGCTCTCCCTGCAAGACGCGGATGGTAACCGCCGGCTGGTTGTCCTCGGCGGTGGAGAAAACATTGCTCTTCTTGGTGGGGATGGTGGTGTTGCGCTCGATCATCTTGGTCATGACCCCGCCCATGGTCTCGATACCCAGAGTCAGCGGCGTGACGTCCAAAAGGAGCACGTCCTTCACATCACCCTTGATGATACCGGCCTGCACAGCGGCGCCTAGGGCCACGCATTCCATCGGGTCGATGCCGCGCTCGATCTTCTGGCCGACCTCTTTCTCGACGAAGTTCTGCACGATCGGCATGCGGGTAGGACCGCCCACCATGATGATCTTGTCGATCTTGATCTCCCCGCCTACCTTATTGGAGGCGTCCTTCATGGCCTGACGGATCGGGTTATGGCAACGCTCCACGATCGGGCCCACCAGGCTCTCCAGCTTGGCGCGGTCCAGAGTCTGGGTCAAATGCTTAGGGCCAGAAGAATCCGCCGTAATGAACGGCAGGTTGATCTCGGTCTGAATGGTAGAGGACAACTCGACCTTGGCCTTCTCCGCCGCTTCGCGCAAACGCTGAAAAGCCATCTTGTCCTTGGAAAGGTCGACGCCGGTCTCCTTGCGGAACTCTCCGACGATATAATCGATGAGGACGTTATCCATGTCGGTGCCGCCCAGGAGGTTGTCGCCGCTGGTGGCCAGGACCTCGAACGTGCCGCCCTCACCCATCTCCAGGATGGTGACGTCCAGCGTGCCGCCGCCGAGGTCAAAGACCATGATCTTCTGTTCCTTGCCGGCCTTGTCGATGCCGTAGGCCAGACAGGCCGCGGTGGGCTCGTTTATGATGCGTAGTACTTTCAATCCCGCGATCTCGCCGGCGTCCTTGGTAGCCTGGCGCTGGTTGTCGTTGAAATATGCCGGCACCGTGATCACCACGCCCTCGACGGTATCGCCCAGGTATTTCTCGGCGTCGGCCTTGATCTTCTGCAGAATGAAGGCCGAAACCTGCTGCGGCGTGTAATCCTTGCCGAAAACGCTGAACTTGTGGTCAGTACCCATCTTGCGCTTGGCAGCGTAAATGGTACCTTCCGAATTGGCCGCGGCCTGCCGGCGGGCCGGCTCGCCTACCAGCCGCTGGTTATCCTTGGTGAATGCCACAAACGACGGGAAAGCCTTGCCCGAGGCCACGCCGGCGCCTTCTGCCGACGGGATAATTACCGGGCGGCCGCCTTCCATCACCGCTGCCGCCGAATTGGATGTACCCAGATCGATCCCGATAAAACGTGCCATATGTCCCTCCTTGGGAAAAATTATTATTGTTCAGTTTATGTTCCAGCCTCTGCGAATGACGCCCGGGCGCCCGGGTCTCATATCGCAGCGGTCAGAGTTACCCTTTTCAAGCTTCTCCGGATGAATTTATCTCCGGCCCCGGCTCTTCTGCCGCAGCCGCCGGCCTCTTGGAAACCTTTACTTTCGCCGTCCGCGCCACCCGCTCGCCCAGCATGTAGCCGTTCTGGAAGACCTCGATAACGGTATCCTCGTCGTGGTCCGCGCTCTCGGCGGTCATCAGGGCTTCATGCAGGCTATGGTCAAATTTCTTGCCCAGGGCCTCGATCGGCCTAACGTCGTATTTCTTAAAAAGTTCCTGCATGCGCTTCAAGGTCATCTCGACACCCTTGAGCAGCACCGCACCCTCGCTCTGGTTCTGGCGGGCCGCCGCCACGCAGCGCTCGAAATCCTCGTAAAGTCCCAGCAGTTCGATTATCACTTCCTCGTGGGCATACTTGATAAGTTCCTGCCGCTCGCGCTCGTTACGCTTGCGGACATTGTCGAACTCCGCGAAAAGACGTATATAGCGGTCCTTGGCCTCGCCCAATTCCTGCCGGAGCTTTTCTAATTCCGGCTGAACCGCTTCCGGCTTAGCTTCACCGGCCCCGGTCGAGTCGGGCTTGTCTTTCTGGTCATCGTTTTCCATATTATTCGCCGAATTAAACCATTTCATGTAACACTTCCGAGACATATTCCAGCGCCGATACAACCCGCTGGTAATCCATCCGGGTCGGACCCAGGACCGCGATACGACCGGTCGGGCCACGCCGGGTCTCGAACCTTGAGACCGCCAGCGCGCAATCGCTGAAAGCATCGCAGGCCGTTTCCTGCCCTATGTAGATCTTTATGCGCCGGTCCAGGTCGCGGTGCAGAACTTCCAGAATGCGCTCCTTTTCCTCCAGCGCCTTCAGGATCTCCGCTACTCTCTTGAGGCTGTCGATCCCGACCGATTCCGCCAGGTAATTCATACCGCGGAACATGAATCCCCGCGGGGCTCCGTCGATGGTTATAATGCTGGCGCAATGCGTCAGGTCGGAAACGATCTCGGTAGTCTTTTCGATCCAGCCCTCGAGTTCCCGTACACCGGCCTCGTATTCTCTCTGGATCCTCTGGCGCTCGCCTTCCAAAAGATGGATCTCCTGCATCAAGAAATCCACATAATAGCGGTAACCGCGTTGTGTCGGCATGCGGCCGGCCGAAGTATGCGGATGCGTCAGAAAACCATCATCTTCCAGCTCGGCCAATATGTTGCGGATCGTGGCGGAACTGATGTCCTGGCTGTACTGGTCGGCAATAAAAGCCGAACTGACTGGCTCCACCGTACTTATGTACTGCTTGACCACTATGCTCAAAACAATGTCTTTTCTTTGCCGGGGGTCGACGCGAACCATAACCGCCTCTTCGTGAAAGAATTATTTTGTATAGGATATTAACGTCTGAAACAAATTAGCACTCGCAATCCTTCTTTGCCAGCCGCGCATTATAAAAAAAAGAGAGTGTCGTGTCAATTAACTTATCTCTCTTATAGCGCTATTTCTCAGTTTCCGCAGCTGAACCCGGCCCGGCGCATATTCCGGTCAAGGCCCCGGCTTCAGTAAAGAAAAGCTGCTTGCTGCTCTGATTGCCGGAAGGATAATATTCCGTCCGCCAAATTGGCTGATCTGCCGCGTAACACTCCTCGGCCGCCAAATGTCCCTGCGGATCGTAGAAGCGGAAGATGCCTTCGCGCTGCCCGACCCGGAACTCCCCCTGGCTTCGTATCGCCCCGGTATCGTAATATTCCTTACCGATACCATGTTCTTTACCGGCCACTACCGAAACCAGGCGACGTATCGAGCCGTTGGCGTAGTATTCCCGCCAAGCCGGATCATTCGCAGCACCGTTGGCGTAGTTAGCCTTGATCCTAAGCCGGCCATTCTTGTAATAGAACTTGCCCAGGCCCTGCAGCTGGTCTTTTTCAAAGAACCCTTCGAACTCGGTCTGGCCGGTCAGATAAAACTCGCGGCCCAGCCCCTGCCTCAACCCGCCCGAAGCCGCATAGTTGCCCCGGAGCGTACCATTCTCGTAGAACTCCCGGATGCTCTCCGGATATTTGCCGCCCCGGTGATCGTATTCCCGAAACAGGCTGCCCGAGGGAAAATACCGCCTGGCCATGCCTGTTTCCCGGCCATCCCGATACTGACTTTCGTAAACCAGCTTGCCGTCATCGCTATATTCCCGGAACGCCCCGTCCTTTAATCCCTCGACATAGGTCTCTTCGGACTGGATCTTTCCGTCCGGATAATACTCGGTCTTCACTCCGTGCAGCTTGCCGGCCCGGAAAAAACATTTCAGCTGGAGCTTGCCCGACTCCCGGAAGACCTCGTACAGACCTTCCTGCTGTCCGTTCTCATATCTGCCGGTACCTCGCACCAGCCCGCTGGGATAATATTCGCGGAACTTGCCGTGCGGCACCCCCAGCTGATACTCCACGGTGCGGATCACGTGCCCCTGCTCGTCGCGTTCGTCATAAAAACCGTCCTGAATGGCCTCTTGTGCACACACCCGGGAGATGGACATGCCTAGGCAACTTGCCAGCGCCAGCAGAACTGATACACGCAGAATGGAGACAACTGTTTTCATAGCGCGTTCATTCTATCAAACCGGCCGGTCGATGCAAACTGGATAACAAATTATCCGCCCTGCCTACGTAACGCCTCCGCTCCCGCAAGAGACGGCCGGGCTCACTTGCCGACACCGACCACCACCTCGCCCGCTTTTACGTCGACCGCGACGCTCGCGCCTTCCTTTAGCTCGCCGTTCAGTATCTTCAAGGCGATAGGATCCTGCACGGCGCGCTGGACCAGACGCTTTAATGGTCGCGCCCCGAACTGCGCATCGTAACCGTGCTCGGCCAGCCACGCCCGGGCGCCGGCACTGACCCGTAAAACGACCTTACGTGCGGCCAGCCTGTTTTCCAGGGTAGCCAGCTGTATGTCCACGATACGGACCACGTCCTTCCTGTCCAGGCGGCCGAAGACCACGATCTCGTCGATACGGTTCAGGAACTCCGGCCGGAAATGCCCGCGCAGGGCCTCCCGGATCCGCGACTCGGTCTCTTTTTTCTCCAGCGGCTCCAGCGTATACTCGGTGCCGATATTGGAGGTCATGATGACGATGGTGTTCTTGAAATTCACCACCCGGCCCTGTCCGTCCGTCAAGCGGCCGTCGTCTAACAGCTGCAGGAGCACGTTGAAGACGTCCGGGTGCGCCTTCTCGATCTCGTCGAACAAGACCACACTGTACGGTCGGCGACGCACGGCCTCGGTCAGCTGGCCGCCCTCGTCGTAACCGACATAACCCGGCGGCGCGCCGAGTAAACGGGACACCGCGTGTTTCTCCATGTACTCGCTCATGTCGATGCGGACCAGGGCGTTCTCGTCGTCAAATAACAGTTCCGCCAACGCCTTGACTAGCTCGGTCTTGCCCACGCCCGTCGGCCCCACAAAAATGAAAGATCCTGTCGGCCGGTGCGGATCCTGCAAGCCAGCCCTTGAACGCCTGACACAGGAAGCCACCAGGCCGATCGCTTCCTCCTGGCCGACCACGCGTTTTCCCAGCTCTTCCTCGATATGCACGAGCTTCTCCACCTCGCCCTGCATAAGGCGCTCCAGTGGGATCTTGGTCCACTTGGTAATGACTGCGGCAATATCCGACTCGCCCACTTCTTCCTTAAGAAGCGGATGGCCAGCCTGTGCGCTCGTCAGCTCGCGATTGCGCCCGGCCAGCTCCCGGTCCAGCTCGACCAGCTTTCCGTAGCGTATTTCCGCAGCCTTGCCCAGGTCGCCCTCCCGTTCGGCGCGGTCGCCCTCCAGCTTTAGCTGTTCCGCACGCGCCTTGATGCGGCGGATAGCGTCGATGAGCGTCTTCTCCTTCTGCCAGCGCTCGCGCAGGGTTCCGTTATCCTTCCGCAAGGTCTTTAGCTGTTCATCCAGGCGGGCCAGACGTTCCCTGGAAGCGTCGTCTTTCTCCTTCATCAGCGCCTGCCGCTCGATCTCGGCCTTGCGGATCTGCCTTTCGTTTATGTCTAGATCATGCGGCATGGAATCGATCTCGATGCGCAGGCGGGAAGCCGCCTCGTCGATAAGGTCGATGGCCTTGTCCGGAAGGAACCGGTCGGCGATATAGCGGTCGGACATGACCGCGGCGGCGATGATCGCGCTGTCCTGTATGCGCACGCCGTGGTGCACCTCGTAGCGTTCTTTCAGTCCGCGCAAGATGGCGATTGTGTCCTCCACCGTCGGTTCGGTCACGAGAAGCGGCTGGAAACGGCGCTCCAGGGCGGCGTCCTTCTCTATATGCTGGCGGTACTCATCCAGGGTGGTTGCGCCCACGCAGCGCAGTGACCCGCGGGCCAGGGCCGGCTTCAGCATGTTGGAAGCGTCCATGGCGCCGTCGACCCGCCCCGCCCCGACGATCGTATGCAACTCGTCTATAAAGAGGATGACCTCGCCGTCCTTCTTTTCGACCTCTTTGAGCACCGAGCGCAATCTTTCCTCGAACTCGCCGCGGAATTTGGCGCCGGCCAGAAGCGCACCCATGTCGAGCGCGATCACGCTTTTGCGTTTCAACCCCTCGGGCACATCCTCGGAGACGATCCTTTGGGCCAGACCTTCCACGATGGCGGTCTTGCCCACTCCAGGCTCGCCGATCAAGACCGGGTTGTTTTTGGTCCGACGGGAAAGTATCTGGATGATGCGCCGGACTTCCTCGTCACGGCCGATCACCGGGTCGAGCTTGCCCTGCGCGGCCAAAGCCGTCAGGTTGCGTCCGAACTGTTCCAGAGGCGGCAATGGTTCCTGTTCTGTTCTGTCGTTCATAATCTTCTCCGATCTTAAGCCCGTGCTTTACACTTCACATCTCCGGTTACTGCACCCAGTCTTCGCTGTTATACCAGGGCCCGCGCTTCACGCGCTCTTCAACTCTTACCGGCAGCGGTTCGCCCGGATATAAAACCAACCTGGTCAGTATTTCCAATAATGAATATTGCTTCATAAATTCCTCCTTCTATCTTCGCCTTGGCCATCCCACACCTTAGGGAGGAGCCAGGCGGTCCAAGCCAGAATTTTTCTATTGAAATATCCGGGCTTAACTATGTAAATTTGATGCTTATTGTCACTCGCCACGCTAGAGTGCTAACTGTTGGGCAAAAAAATTTAGCCCTGCCGGCCTTCCATTTCCAGAATTACCTTGATACCACTGATATTTACCTTCTTGTATTCCATTAAATACTTCACATAACTCAAAGTTTGGATCTGCACCTTGGAATAACATCGGGTCCGGATACCCACTCTTTTGGGCCGAACCACTCCCATTTGATCCAGCTTACGTAGCGTCCACAGTGGAATATGAACCACTTCCGCTGCTACTCCAATAACAAATAACGGCGCCTGAGGATCAATATTAAAAATAAAATCCGGCGGCTGATGCTCAATATTAGGTAATGCGTCTTGTCCGATCGGCTGATCTTCCATAGCTAGAACCTCTAGGCAATAAAAAGATAGCACTGGACAACTAAACTGTCAAGCGAAAACTATCAAAATAATTAGACTATCTAACTATTTTGATGCAATTCAAACCTTCCGGCAATATGCTTGGGTAAATGCACTACCAAATGAACTGCCTGGTCAGAATACTCCTCCACCACCACCTCGCCGTCTTTATGGGCCAGGCTTACCAGATCCATCCTGTTAAGAGGAAGACGGACATCCACTGTCACCACCAGGTTGGACAGCTCGTGTTCGACTTTAAGCAAAAGCGCATCCAGATTGGTCTTTTCCGTAGCGGAAATAGCGACAGTGTTGGGATACCGGCGGGCCAGCGAATCCACCAGAGCCTTGTCCTCGATCAGGTCGATCTTGTTCAGGACCAAAACAAGCGGCTTGTTCAGACATTCCAGCTGTTCCAGCACAACGTCCACCGATTCCTTCAGCTTGCGCGAGGCCGGATCGCTGACGTCCAACACGTGCAGCAAAAGGTCCGCGCTCTGGACCTCCTCGAGCGTGGCGCGAAAAGCCTCGATCAGCTTGTGCGGCAGATCGTGCATGAAACCGACCGTGTCCGAAAAGACGACCTTCTGCCGGTTGGGCAGGACGCACTGGCGGGACAGGGAATCCAGAGTGGTGAACAGCCCGTCTTTGGTGACCTGTCCGGCGTCCGTCAGGGTGTTAAGGAGCGTCGACTTGCCCGCGTTGGTGTATCCGACGAGAGAAATGAGCGGCACATGCTGGTCCTGGCGCTTCTTGCGTTTCAATTGCCGCGACTTCGTCACTTCGGCCAGTTCCTTGCGGATGCGGTCGATGCGTGTCGCGATCCGGCGCTGGTCGACCTCGAGCTTGGTCTCGCCGGGACCGATAGTGCCGATCCCGCCGCCCAAACGCGACAGGTCGTCGTAATGTCCGACCAGCCTGGGCAGCCGGTACTCCAGCTGCGCCAGTTCGACCTGCAGCTTGCCTTCCTGGCTTTTAGCCCGACGGGCAAAGATGTCGAGGATAAGCTGGGTGCGGTCGATGGTCTTGACGCCGAAGGCCTCCTCCAGGTTGCGCTGGTGGTGCCCTTTCAGCTCCGCGCTGAAGATGACCGTCTGGGCGCCGGAGGTCTTGACAAGCTCGGCCACTTCGGCCACCTTGCCCTTGTGGATCAACGTCGCCGGTGTTGGCGGGTCCGCCGGACAGCGCACGGTCTCCACCACTTCCCCTCCGCAGGCCTTGATGAGCTCCGCCATCTCGAGGGCGACATCTGTAATAGGCCAGGCGTCTTTTTCTTTAAAGTCCACTACTCCCAACAATACGCGCTCTTTCATAATTCTCCTGTCTCAGCCCGCCCCGCTGGTACTCTGTCAGGTAAATTATTGCATCTTACTTTCCCCGGATCCCGCCGGGGAGACAGACGCAACATTCAAACCTGGTTTGACAGAGCACTGGCGAGGAAGCCGGATATCTTTTCCGCTGTTTGCGTCGGCGACTCGTCGCGCGCGACCTTAAGCCACCGGAGCCGCTGGTCCCGGCGGAACCATGTCAACTGCCTCTTCACATACCGACGGGTATTCCTTTTCAACAGATATTTCGCCTGCGCGAGGTCGTAGCGCCCTGCGAGGCAACCTGCCACCTCGGGTATGCCGATAAGCCGGGCTGCCGAAGCTGTCAGCCGAAGCCCCAGCACCGCCTGCACCTCTTCGACGAGCCCGCAAGAGAACATCTCCTCCACGCGGCGCTCGACCCGAGCGTAAAGCTCTTCGCGCGGCCGCTCCAAAGCACAGATCCTTATGTCGGCCTTGCCCCACAGCCCGTCGCGGTTCTTCTGCAGAGTGGAAATAGGGCGCCCCGTTCCCTCAAAGACCTCCAGCGCCCGCACAATGCGCTGACGGTCGCCGGGCCGGATCCTGGCGGCCGACTCGGGGTCGACTTCCTGGAGACGGTCGTGAGCCGCTGCCAGGCCTGTCCGGTCGACTTCTTCTTCAACACGCTCGCGCACGTCCGGGGGCACTTCGCCGCCGGTGAATATCCCGTCCATAAGCGCCATAAGATACATGCCGCTGCCGCCGCAGATGACCGGCAGCTGGCCGCGCCGCCGGATATCCTGGATGGCCTGCAAGGCCAGTTCGCGATACCGCGCGACATTGAATTCCTCTTCGACGGAAACCACATCCAGCAGATGGTGCGGCACCGCCTCCAGCATACCAATGGAGGGTTTATCGCTGGCGATGCGTATCTCTTTATAAACCTGCATGGCGTCGCAAGAGACGATCTCGCCGCCGGCACGCCGGGCGAACTCCACAGCCGCCGCCGACTTGCCCACCGCCGACGGACCGCAAATGACCACGATATCCGGCCGGTCCAAGCCCGTCTGCACGGTCAGGGTCCCTGCGGTTGGTAAGCGTCGCTTGTCAGGCATATAGCCCGTTCCTTGTCACGGATAAATAAGGGTAGGATAGCCCAGGCCCGACAACTTGGCCTCGAGCTCCCTGGCGTCGTTCAGCGTCGATAACTGTCCGACACGGACCCGGTACATGGGCTTGCCGCCCGCGCCCTTGGTCTCGACCATGTAGGCGTATTCGTTGCGCCGGCCCAGCTCCTCCACCAGCCGCCGCGCCC
>JAAXVU010000185.1 GCA_013335325.1 Candidatus Omnitrophota bacterium
CCACCGCCAGCGGATATTCCGCGCGGATGTAGAAATAACCGACCGAGGCACCGACCGCGAAACCGCCGATCATCATGCCTTCGATGACCGAATGGGGATCGCCTTCGAGGACCGAGCGGTCCATGTATGCGCCGGGGTCGCCCTCGTCGCCATTACAAATGATATATTTCAGTTCACCCGGCACTCCGCGGGTGATGTTCCACTTAAGCCACGTCGGGAAACCCGCACCACCGCGGCCGCGCAGGCCGGATCTCTTCATCTCTTCGATGACGTTCTGCGGGCCGATCTCGAGGGCCTTGACCAGCCCCTGGTAACCGTCGCTGGCCATATAATCGTCCAGGCTTTCCGGGTCCACAATGCCGCAATTGCGAAGCACGATGCGCAGCTGCTTGTTCTTCTTGTCCAAAGCCAGGGCCGGGACTTTCTCACCCCGCACCAGCGTGGCGTCGACGATCTCCGGAATGTGTCCCTGCTCCAGGTGGGCGTAAATAAACCCTTCCGGCAGCACTTTCGCCACGATCCCCTTGTTATAAACGCCGATGTCGGAGACCGTTACGACCTGGACCTTGTCTGACAGCCCGCGCTCCCTTAGCAGGTTCGCGAAAGCCGTCCCGAATTCCCGGAACGCCTTTTTCTGGTCGCCGTTAGTATCCTGAATCAGAACCCTTTTCATATCATCATCCTTAGTCTAAGAAATTAGATATCGTAAATATGACCTTCGACCAGCTTCTTCTGGCCGACGTGCTCGTCCACGATCTTCTGGGCTACTTCCTTGTTCACCTTGCCGTAGAAGACCCGGGGTGCGCCTTCTACGTTTACCTCCACCAGCGGTTCGGCCGAACAAAGGCCCAGACAGCCGCACTTGGAGACCTGCACGTTGAGATTGCGGGCCCTGGTTTCTTCGATCATGGTCTCGTAAACTTCCTTGGCACCGGCGGCGATCCCGCAGGTCGAATACCCGACGCGGATCCAGTTCTGGGGCCGTTTGGCCAGAGCCGCGTCTTTCATCTTGAAAAGTTCTTCTTTGGTCATACCCATGACAGATCTCCCTTATTTGTCCGCGTGAACACGGGTCTGTTCCGCGATGATATCCGCGACTTCGCTGCGCTTGACCGCGCTGTAGACTTTATGCGCCACCGTGATGACCGGCGCCAGGCCGCAGCAGCCCAGGCAGCGGACGATCTGCAGGTGGAAAAGCCCGTCCTTGGTGGTCTTGCCTTCCTCGACGTGCAGAATGCGCTTGAACTCGTCTATCAAAGACGGCGCGCCTTTAAGATAACAGGCGGTGCCCAGGCACACCGAGATGTTGTACTTGCCCGGCGGCTGCAGCTTGAAATAGTTGTAGAACGTGAGCACTTCGTAGATCCGCGCGAGCGGCTGGTCCAGCTGCCGGGAGATCTCCAGCGAGGCCTCCCGCGGCACATAACCGTAACGGTCCTGGATGTCGTGCAGGACCATGATCAGGTTGCCCCGTTTGTCTTTCCAGTGCTCGACGACTTTCCTTACATCTTCGCTTAATGTTTCGATAACCATGCCCTTCTCCTTCAGTTAAATCCGCCGGCTTTGTCTGTCAGGCGGCTTTGCGATGCCTGCTGCCTGCAGCTGTCTTGCCGGAGTTCTGGATGTCGCAAAAGAGCGACAGAAATTCGATCGTAAAGTCTATGTTGCGTACAAAAACATCGGCCGGTACGTTCAGGGTCACCGGCGCAAAATTGATGATCCCCTGCAGCCCCGCCCGCACCATGGTCTCCGCCACTTCCTGGCTGGCCACCACCGGC
Source organism: Candidatus Omnitrophota bacterium (assembly GCA_013335325.1). GTDB lineage: Bacteria > Omnitrophota > Gorgyraeia > Zapsychrales > Fredricksoniimonadaceae > JAAXVU01. The sequence continues at coordinate 1,779 of JAAXVU010000185.1, forward strand.
GTGGCGTTGATGCCGATCTGCGCCCTCAGGCGCTTGACCAGCCCCGGCGCCTCTGCGATGTCGTAAACCCTGACGCCGTTTATCTCGCGGCCGACCCGCGACTTGTCCCGGTCAAAGGCCGCCACGATGCGGATCTTCTCCTGGTCGAAACCGGGATAGCGCAAGATCGCCGAACCCAGGTTCCCCACCCCGAAAAGCACCACGTGCACGGTGCTTTGCAGGACCAGCCCCTCGAAGACCTTCTTCAGGTCGGCGACGATGTACCCGATGCGGGGACGCCCGACTTTGCCAAACGAGGAAACATCCTTGCGCACCTGCGCGTCGGAGAAACCGGTCAGTTCGGCCAGTTCCGCCGAAGATATCCTCAGCTTGCCATCCCGTGCGGCATCGTTCAGGATGCGCGAATAGCGTAATACACGCGAAATGGTCTTTTGCGAAACGCTTTTCTTCATAAGGTGTCAATTGTGAAAAACGGAACGATTGATTGATTATAAGAAATTTGCCGATTTACACAAGTAAAATTTTGTCATTCCGGATTTTGCACACGCCCGACATTACCTTTTCGGCGACTGTTCGCCCTTCTCGCGGCCCTTCTTGCGCAAGGAGAAATCTGTTGCGCCAGGCAGAAAAAGGCGTTAAATAATACTCGTGAATTACCGCGCCATTTCCCTAGCATTTCTTGGACTGTTTCTCGCCGGCATGATCTGGGCATCTTGTCAACATGCTCGACACGAGGCCGGGAACGGATCCGCTTCGGTAGCGAGCCGCCTGGCCGGACCCCAGGAAAGTCTGATCGAGTCCGGAACGCCACTCCACCACTTCACTATAATGGACCCCCGCGGCAACGTGGCCGGCTATATCTTCCTGACCCGGGAACTGGCCCCAGAAGTACTGGGGTACGGCGGACACATCCCCATGGCGGTCAGGACCGATCCAGCCGGCCAGATACAATCGATCCAGCTTTTGCCAAACAACGAAACACCGGCTTACGTACGCAGGCTGGACATAATAGTGCAAAAACTCGTAGGGCAACGCCCCGGCGATGAGCTGCCGCCGGCCAGCAAAGTGGACGCTATCGCCGGCGCCACAGTCTCCAGCCAGGCTGTGGCCTTGACCATCCGAAAAAGCCTGGCGGTATTTGCAGGAAAAGTCCTGGCCGCCCCCGCCACTTCAATCGCCCCGGCCAGCCGCGTGGCCTGGCACAAACTACTTTTTCCTATCCTGGTGTTCCTGCTGGTACTGGCCGCCATCCTCAGCGCCCGTCGGGAACTGCACTGGTTCGCCATGGCCGCCGGCTTCGTCTATTTCGGGATCATGACCGCCGGGATGCTCTCGATCGTCCAGGTCGCCAACCTGGGACTACTCAACATACCGGACTTCGCTGCCAACCCGTCGTGGTGGCTGACCATTGTCTTCGCCTTCCTTTCCGCGCTGGTTATCGGCCGCGCCCACTGCGCTGCGGCCTGCCCCTTCGCCCTGGTGCAGGAGGCTTTGCACATCCTGCTACGAAGACGGCTGCCTGCACCCGGCGTCACTCCGGCACTGGACCGCCGGGCCCGTTACCTGAAATATTTCTTCCTGCTAACGCTGTTGGCCGCTACTTTCATCCTGGGCAATACCTCGGCCGCCAACATTGAACCCTTCGTGACGCTGTTTTGCGGA
>JAAXVU010000046.1 GCA_013335325.1 Candidatus Omnitrophota bacterium
ATTCTGGTTGTATGAGCTGCCAGGCCGGGAAGGGTAGCTCGTTGACGTCAAGCGGCGGCCGGTTGGGATTATCAATTATCTTTCCTTCTGCAGACCGCCACGTCAGCCCCGGGAGCTGCACCGGTGGCAACCCATTAGCTAGATCGCGCAGGGTGTAGTCGTACTCTCCGCGCAAGATGTAGTCGATAGCTCCGCGGGCAATTTCCAGAGTATTGTGCGGTTCAGCGCTGACGTGCTGTCCGACAAAGGCCACTTGGCAATTATTTTGCTCCTTGATGACGCGCGCCTGCTCGATATCGTTATATATGGACGGCGTAGTGGCATGGATCACAAGGAGGTCGGGATGGAATTCCCGGACCATCTTTGCGCTGACTTCAGGAGACAGATTGCGGGCGGCGGCTTCCACAAAGATCAACTCGTGACCGGCTTTTAGCAAGATACTGGCCGCGGTCAAAAGATAATCCGGATGGCGCTGGACGCGGCCGCGGGATTTGGCTGCCCAACGGGCGACCCGGACGAAGTTATCGCCGAAGGATGGATTGAGTATCGCTACTTTCATATTATTGGCCTACATCATACAACATCACTGCCGCAGCGGTGCTACTTTATATAATTTCTGATAGGCAAAACGGAAGCGCAGCTCCGGTCGGTGGTAGTCTTCTATTAGAATGCCACCAACGGCGTTGATCTTAAAATGTTTGGATATGCTAAACAGGGACGCGGCCTCGTAGCCTTTCAGGTACGGGCTATCGGTATAATAGATCGGTCTGCCTGCCAGGAGATATCCGTTCACATGTTGGACAAAAAGTTCTTCAGCTGCCGGACTTCCATTTATAGGAAGCCATTCGGTCGGTCGCTTGCCGTAATATTGGATGAAGGGGAACTGGTCTTCAGTTATTATCACGGCGTCTAGTTCTGTGCGAAGTCTGACGTATTCTGCCAGGCGTTTCTCGCCGTTATATTCATGCCGGAAGGCGAGCATGGGGTACATGTACATGAACATACCGGCAATGCACGTTAAAGCTATCGTGCCAGCGATGAATTTTGATTTTCTATATAAGTCGCTTAGTGCATAGGCAGCGAATATATATAAGGGAACCAATATTGCATCCAGATGTCTTGGGGTGTACCAGATGTTATTTCCATAAATAAAGATCAGCATTAGCCATAATAAAAAGAATGAGAAGTAAAACTTTCTGCCGTCACGGAACATTTTGATCGCTCCCGGGACAGGCAGGGCTAGAAGGATGATTGGCAGGCTGGTGATCAAGTCGGATACGGCGGCGTTACATATTGGGTGCAGCATGCCCTTGGTGTATTCCACCTGTATGACTGACCCCAGAAACGAATAGAGTATGATGCCGAGCCCGGTCCAGTGGGTCAGAAAGAAAGTAGCCAGCAGTTTGGGAGCGTGGGATTTTGTATTGGTTGGCCGTAGCTTATCGACGGCAAGCTGATATATGGTAAATAAATAAAACAGCGGTATGGTCCAGACCAGAGATTCCCGGCAGGCCAGGGCGCATGTGTTAACCAGCGCCGCGAGGGCGATCTGTACGGTGGACCTGTTTTTTATAGCTCGATCAAGCAAGATGAAAGAGAAGAGTAAAAAGAACAGGCCAATGCCGTGTTCTTTTCCGTAGGTATTGGGGATGAAATATAAAGGTGTGAAGGATAAGAGTAGTGCGCCTAAAAGCGCCGTAAGATTGTCCTGAAAAATCCTTCTGATGAAATAAAAGAACGCTGCTATGGAAAGGGCATGAAATAGAACCCCGGAAAATCGCACGGTAAAGTCCGCATTTTGTCCCAATAAATATGAAGGCAGGTAGAGTATGGCGTTAATCATTACTGCTAGGTAGCGACCATGCACGGCTGGTTGTAGTATGCCAGTCTGGAAAGTTTTCTCAACGGCCATGGCCAAGGCCACGCTGTCCATATGAAACAGGCCTTCATTGATAAACAGTAGGCCCACTGTCAGGTTGAGCAGAAAAAGCAGGATAGGAATGTAGAAATAGGGTTTCCGCCAGAACACGGTATTGACTCCATGTCGATTATATAATGCTTTAGATTGAAAATAATCCTAACCATCGGGCCCGATTTTTTCAACAACTACCTTGGTTTATAAGAAAGGTATGAAGAACGGCCATAACTCCATTGACGCCTATCAGCGAATTCCATATAATTCAACCTCATATTAAAGAGTATGACGAATTGTCCTTATCATGCGAGGTATCAAATGGAATTTAAAAAGAGTAAGTTTGCTAAGACACTAACCGTATCCGGAAAGAAATACACCATATATAGCCTGCCAGTGTTAGCCAAGGCTGGTTGGTGTGATCTAAAGCAGGTCCCATTCTCTATCCGCATTCTGTTAGAGAGCGCTCTTAGAAATTACGATAATTACCAGATCACTTTGGAAGATATAAAGACGCTGGCCAGCTGGAGACCCAAGGCTGCGCCGACGGAGATAGCTTTCAAGCCCGGGCGTGTGATCCTGCAGGATTTCACTGGCGTGCCTTGCGTGGTGGATCTGGCGGCCATGCGTGAGGCCATGAAGAAGATGGGCGGAGATGTCGACAAGATAAACCCGCAGGTGCAATGCGATCTTGTGATAGACCATTCTTTGCAGGTGGACGCGTTCGGCTCGCCCAAGGCTTTTGATCGTAATGTCTCCCTGGAATTTAAGAGAAATAAGGAACGCTATCAATTTCTCAAATGGGGGCAGAGTACTTTCGACAATTTTCGTGTTATTCCTCCGGCCACTGGCATTATCCATCAGGTTAACCTGGAATATCTGGCTTCCGGCGTCCTGCAAAGCAAGGTTGCTGGTAAGTCTGCCGTGCTTTTCCCTGACTCGCTGGTGGGTACTGACAGTCATACGACCATGATAAACGGGCTGGGGATTGTGGGTTGGGGCGTCGGTGGTATCGAAGCAGAGTCGGTAATGCTGGGTGAGCCGCTGGCCATGATCATGCCTGAGGTCATCGGCGTGCGCGTTGTTGGCAATATGAACGAAGGCGTGACCGCCAGCGATGTCGTCTTGACTGTGGTGCAGATGCTCCGCAAACGCGGAGTGGTAGATAAGTTCGTGGAGTTTTTTGGTCCTGGCATCAAGGGGTTGACTTTGGCGGATCGCGCCACTATTTCCAACATGGGGCCGGAATATGGGGCTACTTTGGGCATTTTCCCGGTAGATGAGGTTACGATCGATTACTATAAAATGACCGGACGCACGCGCGAAGCCAAGTTGGTGGAGGCTTATTCCAAGGCTCAGGGGCTTTTTGATCCTTACCGCAAGGTTGAGCCGGCTTTCACCGATGTCCTCGCTCTGGACTTGTCTGCGGTCGAGCCTTGCCTGGCAGGTCCAAAGCGTCCGCAGGATCGTGTGCGTTTGGTTGACTTGAAGGATTCATTTAGTGCTGCGTTGGTGGCTACAGTCGGGCATAACGGTTTTGGCCTGGCCACTGCTGACTTGGAAAAGGTCGAGCCAGTGGGGAAATCCAAGGATACTGTAACGCATGGCAGTGTTGTTCTGGCCGCCATTACGAGTTGCACGAACACCTCTAATCCATATGTTTTGATCGGTGCCGGCATCCTGGCGCGGAAGGCGATCGAGCGTGGATTAAAGGTAAAAAGTTTCGTAAAGACTTCGCTGACGCCTGGTTCACAGGTCGTGGATGAATATTTAAGGAAATCGGGGCTTATGAAAAGTCTGGAGGCGCTGGGATTCCATAATGTAGGGTACGGTTGCGCCACCTGTATCGGTAACAGCGGACCTCTGCCGGAAGAGGTGGCTGCGGCGATCGAGAATGGCGATCTTACCGTCGCCAGCGTAACGTCTGGAAATCGTAATTTTGAAGGACGCATCAATCCACACGTTAAGGCCAATTATCTGGCATCGCCCATACTGGTAGTGGCTTATGCCATTGCCGGCACTGTGCGCAAGAACCTTTTTGACGAGCCTCTGGGGCAGGATAAAGCGGGCAATGATGTGTATCTGAATGATATTTGGCCTACACGTCGTGAAATCAATGCGCTAATGAAGAAATTTGTCACTGCCAAGGTCTTCTCCGGACGGTATAAGCATGCTGCCAAAGGTAACCGCAACTGGGCTGACATAAGGGCGGTAAAAAGCGAACTTTACCGTTGGAATCATAAGAGTACTTATATCCAGCATCCGCCTTATTTTGAGAACATGTCCGGCGGGATAAAGTCTATTGAGGCAGTAAAAGGCGCCCGGGCGCTTGTCATGGTTGGGGATTCGATTACCACCGATCATATTTCACCGGCCGGGAATATTTCTGCCAAGAGTCCGGCGGGGCAGTATCTGGCTGGTTTGGGTGTGGAACCGAAGGATTTTAACAGTTACGGTGCCCGTCGCGGGAATGACCAGATCATGACCAGGGGAACGTTCGCCAACATACGCTTGCGTAATCTTTTGGCTCCGGGCACGGAAGGTTCGTGGACCGCCTTTTTCCCGACCGGCGAGAAGATGAGCATCTTCGATGCTTCCTGTAAATACAGGGAATCCGCCACTCCGCTCATCGCCATCGCGGGTAAGGAATACGGCACCGGTTCCAGCCGGGATTGGGCTGCCAAGGGCCCGGCTTTATTGGGCATACGTTTGGTAATTGCTGAATCGTTCGAACGCATACATCGCAGTAATCTGGCTGGAATGGGTATCATGCCTTTACAGTTCAAGACTGGTGACAATGCTGTCGTACTGGGGTTGACCGGGGCGGAAACATTTGATTTTCCGGACTTATCGGAAAGTCTGCGTCCTCGCCAGGAGGTGGCGGTTGTTGCGACTGCTTTGGATGGGACGCAAAAGCGGTTCGGAGTGATCGTCCGGCTGGATACTCCGGTCGAGATTGATTATTACAGGAACGGCGGCATATTGCAGACGGTACTACGAAAAATTGCTTGTAAGTCAGGTTGACACTTCCGACGGCGGTCCGTATAATAGCGGCAGTTAAACAGCGGGGTATTTCATGGCGAAAACAATGTACGAGAAGATATGGGACGCGCACCTGGTCCATGAGGACAAGGAGACCGTCTCTGTAATTTATGTCGACCGGCAGCTGGTGCATGAGGTGACCAGTCCGCAGGCGTTTGAAGGCTTGCGTATTTCAGGCCGCAAGGTGCGCTGTCCTAATAAGACCTTTGCGACCATGGATCACAATGTGCCCACGCGCAGCAAAGATCTGGCCCTGGCCAGTGAAACTTCCCGTCGCCAGATGGAGCAGCTGAAAAAGAACTGTGACGAGTTTGGCGTCAGGTGTTTCGATTTCATGGACGATGACCAGGGGGTTGTGCATATTATAGGTCCTGAAATGGGGCTCACTCAGCCTGGAATGGTCATAGTCTGTGGGGATTCCCATACCGCGACCCACGGCGCTTTCGGTGCATTGGCTTTTGGTATAGGCACTTCTGAGGTTGAGCATGTCATGGTGACCCAGACTTTGCAGCAGAAAAGGTCACCGACCATGTTGATCTCTGTCGACGGAGAGTTACAGCCGGGGGTTACTTCCAAAGATGTGATACTGTATATCATCGGACAGATCGGCACTGCCGGAGCTACGGGTTACGTGGTGGAATATGCCGGATCGGTCATCCGTGATATGTCAATGGAAGGGCGCATGACGGTTTGTAACATGTCCATCGAGGCAGGCGCTCGCGCTGGAATGGTCGCCCCGGACGATACGACGTTTACCTATCTCCAGGGACGCGATTTTGCGCCCAAGGGGGATAATTGGGTCAAGGCTGTCTCCTACTGGAAAACGCTTAAGAGCGACCCGGACGCCAAGTTTGATAAGGTCATTAAAATAAATGCTGGTGATATAGCGCCTCAGGTAACTTGGGGTACCAGTCCCGGGCAGGTCACCTCGGTAGCGGGGGAGGTGCCATCGCCGGATAGTTTTGAGGATCCTGTTGCCAGAAAAGCGGCTCAAGGCGCTTTGAATTATATGGGTCTTAAGTCTGGTGTAAAGATCACGGATATCCCTATTGATGTTGTTTTTATCGGTTCCTGTACCAATGGTCGTATTGAGGACTTGCGGGCTGCGGCCATGGTTATAAAAGGCAAAAAAGTCGCGCCTTCTGTACAGGCGCTGGTGGTTCCTGGCTCCAACCGGGTCAAGCGTCAGGCGGAGAAAGAGGGGCTGGATAAGATCTTCGTGGCAGCTGGTTGCGAGTGGCGCCATGCGGGTTGCTCCATGTGTCTGGCCATGAACGATGACCAGCTTAAACCTGGCCAGCGTTGTGCGGCGACGTCCAATCGTAATTTTGAAGGGCGTCAGGGGCCGGGCGGTCGTACCCACCTGGTCAGTCCGGAGACGGCTGCTGCCAGTTCCGTCACTGGTCGGCTGACTGACATCAGAATATTCTTAGCCAACAACAAATAGCACCAGGGGAAATAGAGCATATGGATCCTTTTATTACTTTGACCGGAATCGCGGCTCCGCTGGATCGTTCCAACGTGGATACCGACGCTATAATTCCCAAGCAGTTCCTGCGAAAGATCGAACGCGCAGGGTTCGGTAAGCATCTGTTCCATGAGTGGCGCTATGCCGACTACGATGGTTTGAAGGAGAATCCGGACTTTATCCTGAACAAGGAACCCTACCGCAAGGCCACCATATTGCTGGCGCGTGATAACTTCGGTTGCGGCTCTTCACGTGAGCATGCTCCTTGGGCCCTGTATGACTTTGGTTTTCGCTGTATCATAGCGCCCAGTTTTGCGGACATCTTTTATAACAACTGCATCAATAACGGCATACTTTTGGTACGCCTTAAGGCAGATGAAGTCGACGAGCTTTTCGCTATCGCTGCTTTTGGGGCTTCCGGGCGTATAGCCGTTGACCTGGAAAAGCAGGTGGTGGCGGCGGCTGGCAAGAAGTATTCCTTCTCAATAGATCCTTTCCAGAAAGAGTGTCTTCTGAAGGGGCTCAATCAGATCGGCTGGACTTTGCAATTCGGCGATAACATCGAGGCTTTCGAGAAGAAGCTGGCGGTGGAAAAGCCCTGGCTGGCCTAAATATTATATTATTTAGTAATCCAAGGATGTGCTTATGGCCGGAAATGTTTTCGGTGAAATCTTTCGGGTTATGACCTTCGGCGAAAGCCATGGTCCGGCGATAGGCTGCGTAATCGACGGGGTTCCTCCGGGATTAGAGCTCTCGACGGGCGATATCCAGAAGGATCTCGATAGGCGTAGGCCAGGGCAAAGCGAAGTGACTACCCGGCGGGATGAGGGCGACACGGTCGAAATACTGTCGGGGGTCTTTGAAGGGCGAACAACTGGCACCTCGCTGGCTCTCCTTATCCGGAATAGTGACCAGCGATCGCAGGATTATGCGGCGCTAAAGGATGTCTTTCGTCCGGGTCATGCCGACCAGGCGTATTATCAGAAGTTTGGTATTCGCGATTATCGGGGAGGCGGACGTTCTTCGGGGCGTGAGACTGCTGCTCGAGTGGCGGCAGGTGCGGTGGCAAAGAAGATGCTGGCGGTCCGTGGGATTAAGGTGCTGGCATATACATTGGCTGTGTCAGATGTGCGTGCCTCAACTATCGACCTTGATGTAATTGAGCAGAATATGGTGCGTGCTCCTGAGCTTAAGGCTGCCGAAGAGATGGTCGGGCGCATTAAGGACGCGCAGTCCCGTGGTGATTCTTTAGGCGGGATAATCGAGACGGTAGTGCTTGGTTGTCCGGCGGGGTTGGGGGATCCGGTTTTCGACAAGCTGGATGCCAGACTGTCACATGCGATGATGTCTATCGGTGCGGTCAAGGGTATTGAGTTCGGAGCGGGCTTTGCAGTGGCGCAAATGCCGGGCTCTGTTAATAACGACGAATTAGCTATTGATAACGGTCGTATTAAAACACGACACAATTTTGCCGGCGGTATTTCCGGCGGGATATCTAGCGGTGAGCCGATCGTCTTTCGTATGGCTGTTAAGCCGACCTCTTCTATTTCTATAAAACAGACAGCCGCTACTATTGAAGGTCATTTGTCTGAAATTGAGATACAGGGCAGACACGACCCGTGTTTGTGTCCTCGTATTGTGCCTGTCGTCGAAGCTATGGCTGCGTTAGTCTTGGCAGACGCGATCCTTATTCAGCAATCCATCCACTAATAAAAGAAGGCTATGGGAGAGATCCTCAGCCCCAAAGTTATCCTGATTACCGGTTCCTCCAGCGGTTTCGGCTATCTTACCGCTATCCGTCTGGCTGAGGCCGGGCATATTGTGTATGCTACCATGCGTGATCCGGCCAAGGGGGAGGCTTTGCTTGAGGAGGCGGACAGGAGGGGGTGTGCAAAGCGTTTGCATGTATGGCAACTGGATGTTACTAAGCCGGAGACCATAAAGGCGGCTGTTAGGAGTATTGTTGCGGCTGATGGCGTGATCGATGTTCTGGTAAACAATGCCGGCTTTGGCATAGGTGGATTCTTTGAAGATTTATCGCCAGAAGACTTCCAGCAACAGTTTGACGTCAATTTTTTTGGCGTGCTTAACGTCACTAGAGAGGTATTGCCGGTCATGCGTCCCCGGCGCAAGGGGAAAATAATCAATGTATCCAGCATGGCCGCCTATGCCGGCACACCCTGTTTTAGCGCTTATTGCTCTAGTAAATGGGCTCTGGAAGGTTTCTCGGAGTGTCTCTACATGGAGCTGCAGCCTTTCGGTATTGATGTCGCGCTAGTAGAGCCGGGTAGCTACCGAACAAAAATATTTGAAGAGAATGCGCGTGTTGCAAGGCGTTTTGATAATCATGAAAGTCCCTATTATGGCCTTAGCCAGAGGTTTCGTAAGGATGTTTTGCGGCACATAAGGCATAATGACCGTGATCCCGACGAGGTCGCCAGGGTAATAGAGCGTATCATTGTCCAGAGTGGTCCTGCGTTCCGGCATGTGGTGGGATGGCGGCAGAAGTTCAGGGCATTTTGCCTTAGGGTGCGTTTATGTCCTTTCAAACTTTACGCCGAGCTGGTAAACATGGCGCTCACGTCTCCATCGGAATAAATCCATGCTGAAAGTTCCGTCCTTCCTTCAACGATGCACAATCATCAAGAAGATACCGATCTTTTCCGCGTTGAACTGGTTCCGTATTCAGGGCATAGCGCGTGATGGTGAGCTGGTTCGATATAAGAAAGGCGATGAGGTTTCCAAGAAGGGCAATCCTCCTGATTATGTTTTCTTTCTGGTCTCCGGTCGGCTGCAGTCCTATTCCTTGGACTCTGAGTGTAGAAAGGAGGATATCGAATTTATACACCGAGGTATGTTCTTCGGCATTATTTCTGCTCTGACCGGCGAGGTGCATTCACAGACATTCGAGGCTATTAATGACTCTCTGATCTTTCGTATCCCCGTCGCCAGATTCCGCCGGATCCTGAAAAAGATCCCTGACCTCGGTGTGAAGTTCAGCCGGACTTTGTCGCAGCGGATTAGAAGTAAGGTTACAAGAACTAATATTGTTGCTCAAAGCACGATCATTTCAGTTTATAGCCCTATTGCTGGTTCTGGAGGGTCTACCTATGCGCTAAACTTAGCAATGGCGCTCCATAAGGAGACCAAAGATCGCGTGATATTGATCAGCATTCGTTCCGTTAATCCTCCTGAGCGCCGGCCGGCCGTTGCGGCTTTTGATCAGGTCAGGCCCAAATGGAGGCAGGCGCCGCGCAATTTATCTACTCTGGTGGATAACTTTGATACTATCGCGGGAGCGGTGTATCAAAGCGACCTCGGTGTCGCGTTATTGAATGTGGTATTTGACCCGCAAGATGCTGCCTTGGTGCAGCATATTAGCGATTTTGTAAGTAGTTTTATAGAGGATTACCGTTATGTGATCGTGGATTTACCTAGCGAGACGGATGACGTGGTCTTAAAAACATTATCGCAGTCTGATTTTATTCATCTTGTCATGGTTCGTAAGAAGGAAGCGCTGGATATAGGCAGAGTTATTTTGGACCGGCTGGAGGAAAGGTTAAAGGAGTGTTTTAATGAAGAGCGCGTCCGTGTAGTGATAAGCGGTGTTTATTCTCAAAAGATGTCGGAAGATGCGGTGCGAGGAATTATAGATTACGATGTGCTGGCTTTCTTGCCGCATATCCAGCACCGGGATCTGGGCGTATTTGTGGAGACGCCGGCAATCGCGTTCTGGTCCCTTGGAATGTACAGTCCGTATTCAGTGTCGATAACCAGGATTGCGCGTCAAATATCCGGGGTTTCTATTGGAATTGTCTTAGGGGGAGGTGCTGCATTTGGTCTGGCTCATATAGGTGTAATAAAGGTATTGGAAGAAGAGGGTATTCCTGTCGATATGATTGTAGGGAGCTCCATGGGGGCTTTGATCGGGGGCCTGTGGGGTTTGGGGTATTCGGCGCGCGAACTGGAGAAAATGGCTTATGAATTCCGCAATAAGAAGGCCTTGGTTAAATTGATAGATTTTGTGCCATCGATCTCGGGACTTATAAGCGGCAAGGCCATTATGGCCTGGTTGTATGGAAAATATCGTAATTCCACTTTTAAAGATTTAAGAATACCCGTTAGGATTGTGGCCTACGATCTTCTGCATCGCAAAGATATTGTCATGGAAGACGGTCGTTTGATTGATGCGATACGTAAAAGTATTTCAATTCCAGGGGTTTTTCAGCCCATAGTAACGGATGATCAGTTGATTATTGATGGCGGCGTTATGAATCCGTTGCCGACTGACGTTCTGCGGGCCACCGGCGTTAAGAGAATGATTGCGGTAAATGTTTTGCAGTCACCTGATGATGTAATAAAGGGTTACCAGAAGACGCGTCAGGCCCTAAGCAAGGCTTTGGATGTGCCGTTTTTGGTAGATCCGTGGCATTTTATTGATGTTCGCATAAGGCATGCTATTAATAAGGTTTTCTTTCCGAATATTACCGATATTATCGTCCGGACTCTGGAGGCTTCTGAGGCGGTTATTGCGGATCAAAGCGCAAAGGCGGCGGATGTGGTCATTCATCCAGATTTATCCGGTCTTCAATGGTATGAGCTTTATCAGGTGGAGGTTCTTATCAAGCGTGGAGAGGACGCGGCTAGGGCGCAGATAGACAAGCTTCGTTTGATGTCTCGGTAGGTTGTGGCTAAGTTCTTGTTTGGTTATATGATTATTTATTAGAGGGGCGGACAGTATAAAATATTGCGGTGCTTTCTTAGGTTTTTCAACACTTTCACACACGCCAAGTTAACATAACATATATTATAGGAAGTATGTTGACGTGATCTACGATAAAGAATAAATCATTTAGTTTAGAATTATCTTGTAACAAGATTGATATAATTTGAAGAACTGGAAACTATCGCCCTGCAGCCATAAGGAAAGGCATAATGTACATGTGCTCCATCTACAAAGATGCGCCCTTGTGACATCATGGATTGTAACTTAATTACTTTACCAGGACTTATAAGACCGCCCGTTAATTTATATAAATTCCCTTTCAGATTATAAAGCTCTCGTGGCCTATACTGGATGCTTCTGCTTTCTTTAGGCACTCTTATGCCACCTGCTGACAAAATAGCTCCGGTTGAACCTGCTGCTGATGATATCCATATTCCTGAATTGCGATGTTCTTCAGCTTGTCTATTAATAAATATCTTATATCTACCCATTGCGGCTGGATTCGCATGACATACAAGTATGTCGTTGAGACATTCTATTGTCTTGGTTGAACTTTTATGGTCTTGAATAACGACTTTTAACTTGTGAAGTTTATTAATATTTGCCGTCTTATTTATGATCCTCGACATGATTTTCTTAAAATTATCAGCATTAGAGTGGCAAAACTTGCCAATACTCCAATTGGGATCTGAGTTTACACCAAGTAATAATTGATTACTTCCTGTGTTTCTTGCCGCTTCCAGCAAGGTCCCGTCCCCCCCAACAGTAATAATAATATTGTATATGCTGTAGTCTATTTTCTTGTTTCGGCTTATTTTTTTGTATTTCAGGCCCAATTCATTCAAGTTATGTTCTATGACATATAATGTTTCTTTATGTCGGGAATGATTTGCAATAAAATCTTTGACCTTGCTTAAACTTGGCAGTGATTTTCCTGCAACTTCAAGAGAGCTGCGCTTATAGACAACAAGTACTTTTGGGCTCGTTTGCATATCGATATTTATATCATGTAGTTTCTGGATATGAAATTGCTTAAAGATGTGAAGTCGCGAAATACATGGTTAGCTTCTCGTAAGTATTTGCGCGGTAATGAAGTTTCTAAAGCTAAACATGTTAGACCGGCCATCTTGGCGGAATGTATGCCAAATGGAGCATTTTCAATAACTACAACTTGCTTCTTGTTATTTATATTTAGAGCATTTAAAGCCTTTAAGTAGGGTTCTGGATGCGGTTTGCCATTCTGAACATCGCTACCACTAATAACAACATGAAAGGAATCCAGTAGTTTTCTGGGTAATATATTCGGTATTTCATGCTTGGATGTGCCAGTTACAAGTGCTAGGACAATATTTCGGCGCGCTATCTTTTTAATAAAGTGGCGAGATCCTGGAATAAAACGAGTGCGAACGTTCTTATTGAAGAATTCTTCTTTCTTTAAAAGTAAATTTTGGCCGTGTTTAATAGATAATGGTTTATTATATTTTGAGAAAATTTCCTTTAAGCTTGTTATACCTTTCTGCCCTTCTCGTTGGTATATTTCATGCTTGGTTATGGGAATTCCTTCATCATGCAGTACGGCTTGCCAGGCTTTATAATGATAAAACATTGTATTTGTTATAACGCCATCCATATCAAAAAGGATGGCGGCTAAGTGATTATTCATATAGCTATTTCTATTAGATTGAGACTAGAGTGAGGGCTATTTATGTCTATTTCTATCTCTTATTGCTTTCATCATGTCTTGCCGGCGCTGTACTATGGATTCCAATTTATTCTTTTTTCGGTCGTGTTCATCCTTGGCAGCCGCTTCTTTGGCCTTGCGCGCTTCTATTTTACTGTTCAATGCCTCTTTACGCGATTCTTCCTTGCTCGCGCGCATCAGGTCTTCCAACTTTTTTCTTTCAATCTTTTGTTCCAGTAGAAGAAGGCGTGACTTTTTCTCCCCATCCAATTGATAAAGAAATGCATATTGTTCTTCTGGGGTTGCGTCATACCAATCTTGGTTATTTGCCATCAAGTATTGTTGTTGTATGCCGAATGGGATGTTGACCAGTTTGGGGCCGTATTGTTCTTCCCAATAGGTTAAGTCATCACTATAGGAATAGTTATATGAAGCCAGCCAGAATAGAACGATTATTAGTAATATCTTTCTAAACATATAACACCTCACTATATTATAAGTATAACATAAGCTAGCTTTAATATAGCAAGGTCATTATTTATCGCGAATTGTAACTCTAATTGCGACAAAATTTAAGCCTTCGATCAAAGCTGCTATTTTGCATGCCCTCGTGTGCTACCTGCCTGGGCGTCCTGTACCCCAGAATCTTCCTTGGATAATTGTTCATCC
>JAAXVU010000047.1 GCA_013335325.1 Candidatus Omnitrophota bacterium
AGGGCGTCTGCCGAACAGCTTTTGTCTGTTATTACTGAGGTGTCGTCTGGGGCTCAGCAGATTGCCGATGGAGCGCAGCAGCAGTCAGCCTCGTTCGAGGAGTTGTCCTCTTCGGTGCAGACCAATGCCGAAAACGTGCGCAAGGCCAATGGTATTGCGCAGGAGGTCTCCAAGGAGGCCCAAGAGGCTGGGCAGGCTATGGAGGGTACCGTCGAGGCTATAAGCGGTATAGAGAAAGGTTCCAAGCAGATGGCGGAGGCGGTGGAGCTCATTAATGATATCGCCGATCAGACCAATCTGCTTGCTTTAAACGCAGCGATAGAGGCTGCCCGGGCAGGGGAGCATGGCAAAGGTTTTGCCGTAGTGGCAGATGAAGTCAGGCAGCTAGCTGAACGTAGTGCGACCTCGGCCAAGGAGATCCAGAGCCTTATTCGGGATAACCTGCGGCAAGTGGAAAGCGGAGTTCATATATCCAAGGAAGCGGGAGAAAAAACCAAGCGTATTACCGAGAGCATAAAGAGCATTGCAGAACAACTGCAGAACGTGGCCAACGCGACCCAGGAGCAGGCGGCGGCCATGGAAGAGAATACATCTATTACCGAGTCCAATGCTTCTGCTGCCGAAGAATTGGCTGCCTCCGCCGAGGAGATGGCCTCGCAGGCTGCAGCATTGCGCGATATGGTAGCTCAATTCAAGGTTAACCAAAAAGGTGTTGTACTAGGCCGGGCAGAGGCGGTTGCTTCCGGAGAGACTGGCAATGACCTGTTTAAGTGGGATCAGAGTTTTGCTACCGGGGTTGCGGAAATGGACGATCAGCACAAGCGGTTGTTTGGCATGGTCAACGAGCTCTACCGCGCCATGCGAGATCATAAAGCGAAAACAGTATTGCAGGGCATATTGGATGGTCTTATTGATTATACGGCCAGGCATTTTAAGGAAGAGGAATTGGTGATGGCCAAGGCACGCTTTCCGGAACTTGCCCATCACAAGGCTGTTCACAAGAAGCTGGTGGACAAGGTTCTGGATATACAAGCTAAGCTTAAAAACGGTCAGACTAACGTCAGTGTGGAAACTTTGAATTTTCTCAAGGATTGGCTGATCAACCATATCAAGGGTATGGACAAGAAATATGGAGAGCACATAGTCCGGGGATGAAGTTGTAGATACTGATTGATATAGTGTGTTGTGACTTGCCAGCAATGTTTTTATCTTAATTTTGTGGTGTCTGTAAGCTTTTCTTGATGGTTTCAAGCTGCTGATCAGTGGCCTTAATGGCTATTGCATTCTATATTCCTACCGGCGTGGTGCCCTAAACCTGCGTAGCATCCTGCATCTTTTCGGTATAGGCAATCTAGGTAAAATTTGTCGTATGCTGTTGTGGATTTTTGGGCCCGGTGTTATTCTCTGAATCGACACGTGAGTGTTGAAGTGTCAGCATGTCGTCTAGTGGGCTCAGAACTGGGATCTAGGCCAATGAAAGTTATATTTGTCACCAGGGAAGGATACGGCCTGTCCGGGGCGAGAGTACGGTGCTACAACTTTGCACGCGAACTGGCCGTGCATCACATTGAAGCGCAGGTCTTTTCTTTTGCCGACGAGCTTGGGGCCCGCCATGGCGAGGGTGAATTGCGGATGTCTTTTTTGGAAAAGCTTGTCCTGAACTGCCAGGCTTTTCGTAGGCTTTGGCGTTCTGGATCCGATGTCACATTCGTTCTGCAAAGGCTGAACTATCACGTCCTGGCGCCGCTTCTGGTGGCATTATTGCGTAAGCAAAGGGTAATATTCGACTGCGATGACTGGAATATACGGGAGAATCCCGTTTATTACCTGGGTTTTTACCCTAGTTCCAAGATGGAGTATTTCACCAGGATCCTGGCCCGCCGAGCCTCACTATGTATTGTGGCCAGTGACTTCTTGCGAGAATATCTGTGCCGTTTTAATCCTTCCACGTATTATTTGCCAACCGCAGTTGATACTGATTTCTTCCGGCCGTCGCTCGAGTGTGACCATGCGAGGGTTGTTTTTTCCTGGGTGGGCACTGCTTACCACCCCGAGATGGGGGAAAACTTGAGGTTCCTGGTATCCTGTTTTTCTGCTCTGGCGGATGAGTATGACAATGTATTCTTGAGTATGGCGGGTGAGGGAAAATATTTTGACGAAATAAAGAGTGACCTGACCGCGTATAGTCATATGGACCGGGTGGAGTGGCGTCCATGGGTGCATCCCGATAAAATGCCGGAGTACCTTTCTGCTATAGACGTGGGTTTGCTGCCGTTGATCCAGGATACTAAATTTAACCGGGCCAAGAGCCCTACTAAGCTGTTTGAATACATGAGCATGGGGAAGGCCACAATATCCAGCGATATTGGAGAGGCCAGTCACATCATTCGTGACCGGGAAACGGGGCTCTTGTTTCGCGATCGGGAAGGCTGGATATCCGGCATGCGTATGCTGGTGTCCGATCCGGAATTTCGGAGTAAGGTCGGGCTTCGGGCCAGGGAAGCAGTGGAGCGGGAATATTCCTTGAAGGTCGTGGTCAGTCGTCTGGCGGAAGTATTGGAAGGCGTAGGGCTCCAGAGGGACAAATGATCTCTATAGTTATTGTGACATTTAATAGCCGTGACAGCCTTAAGAATTGTCTGGAATCTATCTTTCGACAAGCGCTAAGAAACATGGAAGTGGTGGTAGTGGATAACGGTTCGCAGGATGGCACCATAGATTTGATCAAGCGCCAATACGGTCAGGTCCGATTGGTAGAGAACGCGGAGAACGTCGGATCCTGTAAGGCCAGAAATCAGGGGTTGGAGTTTGTTTCCGGCGAATGGGTGCTGACTCTGGACAGCGATGTTGTTTTGGAGGATGGATGCTTGGAATGTTTTGTGGCTTGTCTGGACCGAGTCCGGGAGGATGTTGGCATGGTGCAGCCCCAGGTATTCGGCATGGATGGGGAGACCATATATTCTAATGGGATTTATTTGTCGGCATGGAAAAGGTTTTTCGATATGAATCGCGGGCGGCAGGCCAAGGCCGGGCTGACAGTCCATGGCATTATCGGTCCTTGTTCCGCGGCTGCTTTTTATCGTCGTAGTATGCTGGAGCAATTAAAAGAAAGTACCGGGTATTTTGACGAGCGCTTTTTTTTCTTGGTTGAGGATGTGGACTTGGCCTGGCGGGCTTGCCGTCGTGGGTGGCGGACGGCGTTTTATCCGGCAATAATCTGCCGTCATAAGGGAAACGGGTCTGGAACCGACAAAGACTTGCGTCAGTATTTGTCTTTTCGTAACCGTCGGCTTATGATTCTTAAGAATACGGGCGTCTTGGAGCGTTTTATGTTGTATCTTATTTCCTGGCCGTATGAATTGTCCAGGTCGATTTATATGCGTTGTTCTAATAGGTTTATGCGGCACGGTGGCAGCCTACTACAAAGGGGCGGGTAATGGAACGCATTCTGATCACAGGTGGGTGCGGTTTTGTGGGATCTAGTTTGGCGGTGGATTTTGTACAGCGCGGTTGCTCGGTGACTGTGCTGGACAATCTGAGCCGTCCAGGTACGGATATACTGCTTGAGAAAAGGATATTACCCGCGGGGATCGAGTTTGTCCATGGTGACGTGCGTAATCCAGCTGATCTTGACGGACTGGCCGGAGTCTACGATGTTTTGATAGAATGCAGCGCGGAAGCGTCTGTGCTGGCTGGTACAGCCGGGCGGGATGTGCGCTATCTTCTGGATGTCAATCTGCAGGGGGCGATCAACTGTTTTGAATGGTCGCGCAAACGCTTGGTACCGGTAATTTTCCTGTCCAGTTCGCGAGTCTATCCTTACGACCGTCTGAATGCCTGTCGCTACAGTGAAATGGAGACTCGGTTTGAATTGGAGGTTGGTTGTCCTGGCGTCAGTTCCAGAGGCGTCCAGGTGGAAATGCCTTTACAGGGAATTCGTTCGTTTTATGGTGCCAGCAAGTTATGTGCCGAATTTCTTTTGCAGGAATATGCCGCCCAATATCATCTTCCGGCGATTATAAACAGGTGCGGCGTCATTGCTGGTCCCTGGCAGTTGGGTAAATCTGACCAGGGTATATTTACCTACTGGTTGGCAAGACATTATTTTAAACATCCTCTTAAGTATATAGGATTCGGTGGCTCCGGCAAACAGGTTCGGGATCTGCTGCACGTGCAGGATCTGTCTGAGCTCGTGGCCTTTCAAGTGCAGTGTCTTATTCGGGACGGGCAGTCGTATCGAGGTGAGGTGTTCAATGTTGGCGGTTCCTTACAGTCCAATCTTTCCCTGAGGGAGGCGACTGAAATTTGTGCCAGGCTTACGGGAAATACTTTACCGGTTGGTAGTGTGGTTGAGACGCGGCCATCCGATATTGTCTGGTACGTTACGGATAACGGACGCACGGAAACGGTATTTAGCTGGAAACCAAAGCGTTCGGCGTCGCAAATCTTGGAAGATATTTATCGATGGTTGCGGGATAATGAAAATGTTATGGATAAATTCTTTTTGGAGTAAAGCAGATGGGGCGGAGATAATTAAATGCAGATTGTGCTGGTAACCGGTTGCGCTGGACTGGTGGGGTCTGAGTCGGTACGATTCTTTCATGAGCAAGGGATGCGCGTAATAGGTATCGATAACGATATGCGCAGCTACTTCTTTGGGGATGATGGCTCGACCGTATGGAATTTATCGAAGCTGAAGGAAGAGTGCAGTAACTTTATTCATTATTCCGATGATATACGTGATGCCTCTGCCATGATGCGGATCTTCGCAGAGTATGGCAAAGACATTGCTTTAGTCATTCATAATGCCTCCCAGCCCAGTCACGACTGGGCTGCTCGAGAGCCGCTGACGGACTTCGGCGTCAATGCGACGGGGACGCTGAACATGCTGGAAGCTACCAGGCTGCATTGTCCGCAGGCTGTATTCATTTTTACTTCAACCAATAAAGTTTACGGAGACAATCCCAACCGACTGCCTTTTGTCGAGATGGAGACGCGTTGGGAGTTGGGCCAGTCCCATCCTTTCTTCGCCAAAGGGATTGATGAGAATATGTCGATCGATCAGTGCAAGCACTCCGTGTTTGGTGCGTCCAAGGTGGCGGCAGACATAATGACCCAGGAATACGGGCGCTATTTCGGTATGAAGACTGGTGTGTTCCGGGGCGGATGTGTTACTGGACCGGCGCATTCCGGGACCGAGTTGCAGGGCTATCTGGCGTATTTGATGAAATGTGCGGTCTTGCGACGGGAATACCGTATCTTTGGCTACAAGGGTAAGCAGGTGCGAGATAATATACATAGCCGGGACTTGGTGAACTGTTTTTACCATTTCTATCAAAATCCACGCTGCGGCGAAGTCTATAATATCGGCGGAGGCCGCTTTAGCAACTGTTCAATACTCGAAGCCATTAGCCTTTGCGAGAAGATTACTGGCAATAAGGTTCGTACTAGTTATGTTGCGGAGAACCGTATAGGCGATCATGTCTGGTGGGTAAGCGACGTTTCTAAATTTAGCGGTCATTACCACGGCTGGCAGTTGACTCGTAACGTGGAAGAGATATTGAAAGAGATATTCACAAGTAATAAGGCGCGCTGGATTGCGGAATAAGCGGTTGGGAGATTGAGCGTTGATAGTACGGGTAATAGAGGATTTGGGCGAGTTTCTCTCGTTAGAGGGTGCTTGGGATGCTTTGATGGAGTCGATGGAGCACCCGACGCCTTTTTTGACGCACACCTGGGTCCGTCTTTGGTGGGGCAGTTTCTCCGGTGGGAACGATCTGCACATTCTGACGGTTTGGCATGATAGCGGAAAGTTGTTAGGCATATTGCCCCTGCAGCGAACAACTTGTAGGGTCATGAAAATATTCACCTTGCCATGCCTACACTCCCTGACTAACGGGCATTCCGTGATGTTTGATTTAATATGCCGGCCAGAGGATCGTGATGCAGTCCTGGGGGCAGTCAAAGCGCATCTGCTCAATAATTCTCGGCAATGGGGCGTTGTGGTGCTTGGATATGTGCCGCATGATTTCGGTACAGTCGAGGCAGTCAAGCAACAGATGGCAGGAGACGGATTGGTGGTTTTCTCCGAGCCGCGTGACGGATCATATTATATTGGTATCGACGGAGATTTTGCTAGATATTACAGCGGACTTAATAAGAATTTCCGGGATAACAGGAAGAATATCGACAATCGCATGTCACGGGCAGGCGGCGTTGATTTCGAAGTGTTGAGAGACTATTCGCCTGAGCCGATGCATCAGTTGTATCGCCTGGAAGACACAGGATGGAAGAAGTCAAATGGTAGTTCGATCGCCTCGTCGGTTGAATTGGTCAGTTTTTATGACCGAGTGGCCGAAGCGTTCGCAGCCAAAAAGCAGTTTGTCTTGACTACTGTCCGGCTGGCTAACAAGCCGGTCGCCTCGATTTTTGGTCTTGTCTTTAAGGACACGTTCTATTTTCTTAAAGTCGGTGCCAATTATACGGACCCGGTTTATTCCAAATTGTCTCCCGGCCAGGTGGTTTTGCATCGTCTTATAGAATACTGTTTCGCGGCGGGTCTAAAGCGTTTTGATTTCTATGGACCTTGTTACGGGTATGAAGCTCATTGGACGAAGCAGATCAATCGACGGCATACCATCATGATATTTAACCGTTGTAGTATTGCGTCTAATCTGTGTGTTGTTGGCAAACAAGTATTGTTCTTCATTATGGGGCTTCTAAAAAAGAATAATTTTGGGGCGGGTGTGTTGCCAAAGGCAGTAACTAAGTAAGTTTGATTTGGTCTTGGGGTTGCAACTTATCGGAGTGATGCAATGTTAGGAGGCGTGAATCTCGTTGAAATATTCATCAATGGCGGATTCATGGTTGCTGATGGTATCAGCAAAAGGTAATAATTCTTCATCCACTGATAAGCCACGCTGCTTGCGGCTAACAATAAGCATGGATGCCTTACGAACGTCAGCGAATATGCGTTTCTTTGCCTCATCTACCGAATCGGCAAAGGCGCTAATCCTGAATTCCGGGCATTTGACCGAAGCCCAGCCTTGAGTTTCGCTAAGTAACAATGTGAGTTTGGTTGGAGAATGCACGGTGTAATTATATATGTTTTATTATGGTTTTGCAAAGTTTTATATACGTTGTGTTATTGTGTGGCTGCATGATGCTCGTCTGACAGTGTTTTCCGGGAAAAATTTTTGTAATTATATATGATATGGGACGGGGGCCGGGAATGTATTTCCAGTTAGATGATAATTGCGGTGAGCTTTCAGGAAAGAAGGGGGCTTATCTTACTCAAGGTAAATGGAGGTTGGCTTTAGCGATAGTATTTATCTTTATTGTTACGGCTGGGATCGGCTTGCCGTTGTTTTCTTCAAGCTTTATGGCAGGACATGACGCCAGGGCGGCTTTTATACGAGTTCTGGGGATGTGGGAGTATTTCGGTTCCGGGCAATTATTCGTACGTTGGTTTCCAGACTTGAACTGGGGATACGGTGGTCCGGTCTTTAACTTCTATCCGCCATTATTTTATTTTATCGCCGCGGCGGCCAACGTAGTCTTGGGCCATCCGGCCCTGGCGATTAACCTGACTTTGTTTTTTCTCTGGTGGCTGTCCGGTGTCAGCATGTTTTTCTTCATCCGGAATTATTGGGGAGGGTGGGCTGGATTGGTATCGGCGGTGGCCTACGTTTACGTTCCCTACCATGCGGTAGACGTTTATACGCGCGGGGCCTATGCCGAATTCACAGCGTTTCCATTATTGCCGCTAATACTGCTTAGTATATCCAAGCTTTCCCAGACTAGGCGGGCGGCATGGTTATTTATGCTGGCATTCTCGGTTGCGGGGCTTTTTCTGGCGCATAATGCGACGTGTCTTATGTTCATGCCGTTCGTACTGCTCTACGGAATGATCGTGGTAGCTAGGACCAAAGTTAGTAGATTGCGGTCCGGCTTTATGGTCTTGGCTGGCCTGGTTCTGGGGTCGGGGATGGCGGCTTTTTTCTGGATGCCTGCGTTGCTGGAAAAGGCGGCTTTGCGTACGGACTTTCTGCTGCACGGACGCTACGATTTCTGGAAGAATTTTCTCGATCTGTCGGCCCTTTTTTCGTGGCCGTTGTTGCCGTCTTCCTCTTCTGCTAATCATTTCGACGGAATCGACTTTCATATAGGCGGCTGGCATCTGATGCTGGCAGCGTGGACTATCCTCGTTCTGACTGTACGTCCACGTAAATGGTCCATTGTCTGGCCGGCAGTATTCTTCTGTTTGATGGCGAGCTTGGCATTGTTTATGAACCTGGCTTGGTCCCGTCCCGTGTGGGATAAGCTGTCTCTGCTGCATTTTTTGCAGTTCCCTTGGCGGTTCCTGGTCTTGGTTTCATTTGCCATATCAGCATTGGCAGGCGTCTGGCTCACGGCGTTGCCCAGTCGCAAGTTAAAGTCTTTAAGTGCCGCGTTTATAGTAGTATTGCTGGTTATTTCCGGAATGCATTCAGTCAGATTGCCTGTCAAGGAGGCGGTGTCGGCAGTTCCAAGAAATACGCAAATATTTACCAGTCTTTTTGTAGGTGAAGGTGAGTATACTCCCAGATGGATAATGCGACCCCCGGCAGGTCCGGCGCTGGAGCGGATCGCTTTAGCGATGGGGCAGGCTAGAGTTGCGCAGGTCAGTGCACCCAGCAAGGTGGAATCGGTCTTTGCTGTCCAGGCGAGCTCTCCGGCGATTTTGGTAGCTAACGTCTTCTATTTTCCGGGCTGGCACGTATATGTTGATGGAAAGGATTCTGCAATTACTGCGGATCCGATTAACGGGCGGATTGTTTTTCCTGTCGTTCCGGGAGAGCATCGGGTGCGTATCAAGCTGGAGTTGACCAAGGTGCAGTTCTGGTCGATAGTTATTTCTTGGGCTGCGTTGGTTATTTTGCTATGTTGCGTATGGTGGTTTTATAAAAAAAGATACGCCTGACTGGCGGACGGGACATGAGGTGGATAGCATGCCGCGTGGTACCTGATCAGGCGTATCTCGCTTGTTATTTAGGTGGTCTCTTTGCCCTTCATCATCAACAACTTGCCCGAACGTACCAGTTCGACCAGTCCGTATTTACTTAGTATATTTTCGAAAGAGTTCAGTTCTTCTGTTGAGCCGATCTGGGCGATAATCAGTATATTGTCTGTCTCGTCCACCAGTTTGGCGTGATATTCCTTCATATATTTGGCAATGATGGTCTTGGAGGTGGCGGTGACCTTTACCTTCAAAAGCGACATTTCCATATCCACGGCGGAGAAGGTGTCGTGTTCGCTGGCGTGTATGACGTCGACAAGCTTGTTCAGCTGCTTGATGATCTGTTCCAGTGTAGCGGGGTCGCCTTTGGCCGTGACCGTCATGCGGGAGAACTTGGGGTTGTGCGTGGCGGAGACGACCAGTGAATCGATGTTATAGCCGCGCCGGGCGAAGGTGAGCGCCACGCGCACGAGTACGCCGGGCTTGTTGGCCACCAGGATGCTCAGTGTATGGGTATCAGTCGTTTTCATAAGTTTTCCTTTTGCTAATCGGATATTCGGCGTATTGGTTCATCCGGTCGACTTCGCTGCGAACCCTTGTTTATGTCGAACCGGTGGGTTTCTCCATCTTGACCTTCGGCGCTTCGATGATCATGTGGTACGCTGACTTGCCGGCCGGTATCATGGGGAAGACGTTGCCTTCTTTGATGACTTCCGCATGGATAAGTGCGGGGCCTGGGTGTTTCATGGCTTCCTCGAGAACGCGGCTGCAGTCTTCGACTTTGTCGATATGGAAACCTTTGATTCCATAAGCTTCCGCCAGTTTGACGAAGTCGGGGTTGCCGACCAGGTCGACTCCGGAGAGCCGGTTGTCGAAGAACAGTTCCTGCCACTGCCGAACCATTCCGAGATATTTATTGTCGATCACCACCACCTTGACCGGCTGCTTGTTGATGGCAGCTGTCGCCAGCTCGCAGAGAGTCATTTGGAATCCGCCGTCGCCAACGATGGCTACGACCAGTTCGCCGGGGCGGCCGAACTGAGCGCCAATGGCGGCGGGGAAGCCGAAGCCCATGGTGCCGGCGCCTCCCGAAGACAGCCAGTCGCGTCCGTGTTCAGTCTTGTAGAACTGGGCAGCCCACATCTGGTGCTGTCCGACGTCAGTGGTGACCACAGCCTTGCCCTTGGTCACCTTGTAAAGCGTATCTATGACGCATTGGGCGGTCAGGCCTTCGGCATTGGAGTAGTTCAGTGGAAATTCCGTCTTGTAGAATTCCAGCTCGCGCAGCCATTCAGCGGTGTCCAGCTTTTCGACATGCTTGAGGAGTTCCTCCAGCACCAGCTTGGCGTCGCCGATAATGGATAGGTCGGGCCGGACGATCTTGTTGATCTCGGCCGGGTCGATGTCGATGTGTATCTTCTTGGCCCCGATGCAGAATTCGTCGTTGTTGCCGTTGATGCGGTCGTCCCAGCGCGAGCCGATGGAGCAGATAAGGTCGCAGGCGGTGAGCGCCTTGTTGGCAAAGGCCGTGCCGTGCATGCCGAGCATGCCCAAAGACAGCGGATGCGTTTCCGGGAAGGCGCCTTTGCCCAGGAGCGTCATTGTCACCGGGCAGTGCATCTTCTCGGCCAACTCCCGAACAACCTTGTCAGCTCCGGAAATGACTGCGCCGTGTCCCACTAGCAGCATCGGCTTTCTGGATTGTTTGAGCATCTTGGCTAACTGCAGGATGTCCGTCTTGTTGCCCTTGCCGGGTATCGAGTAGCCAGGGAGGTCCATCGGCTGATCCAGAGAACCAGTGAAGGCTCCGGCAGTCATGTCTTTAGGTAAGTCGATGAGCACCGGGCCGGGGCGACCTGTAGAAGCGATGTAAAACGCTTCTTTGATTATCCGCGGAATAGAATTGATGTCTTTGACCAGGTAGCTGTGCTTGACCACTGGCATGGATATGCCGGCGATATCGGCTTCCTGGAAAGCATCTTTACCCAGCATGGGTGAAATAGTTTGACCGGTAAGGACCACCAATGGTACCGAATCCATCATGGCCGTCATGATGCCGGTGACGGTGTTGGTGGCGCCGGGACCAGAGGTAACCAGGGCCACGCCGACCTTGCCGGTGGCGCGGGCGTAGCCGTCCGCCATGTGCGTGGCTCCTTGTTCGTGGCGGACCAGGATGGTCTTGATCTTGGATTCATAGATGGCGTCGAAGATCGGTATAACGCTGCCACCTGGCAGGCCGAAGATATATTCCACGCCATGGTTTTCCAGACATTTAATGAGCGCCTGGGCGCCAGTCATGGTTTTTTGTGTTTTGGTGGTCTTGGCAGTCTTTCTTTTCATAAATACCTCGGTTTTAAATTGCTCTGTCCGGGTTATCTCACAGACATTTATGTCACAAAAAGCTGTCAAAAAAAAGGCACTGATAGATTTCGTCAGTGCCTTTTAGTGGAGCTAG
Source organism: Candidatus Omnitrophota bacterium (assembly GCA_013335325.1). Taxonomy (GTDB): domain Bacteria; phylum Omnitrophota; class Gorgyraeia; order Zapsychrales; family Fredricksoniimonadaceae; genus JAAXVU01. The sequence goes on from JAAXVU010000047.1 coordinate 11,454, forward strand.
ATTCAGGTTTCCGCTTACTTCTTAAGCGGATCCTTTTTTGTGTTGATCATTGGCAGAGTGGGAGCTTTGGTCTTGTTAAGCTCGATATAGCTATTCCACTTAGCAGGCACATCGTCAGCTGGATAAATAGCCTGTACCGGGCATTCGGAAGCGCAGGCTCCGCAATCGATACATACATCAGGGTCGATAACGAGCATGGTCGCATCCTCCCGGAAAGCTTCTACCGGGCATACTGTGCAGCAAAAAGTATTGCGGCAATTAACGCAGGGTTCGCAAACAACGTGAGCCATAACATCCTCCTAGTAAGATTTGTTAAAACTGCTGAGAATATAACAGACATCGGCGGGGTTGTCAAAAAGAAATCCTGGAAAGATAGAAAGAAAAACATTGATGACTATTTCCGGTTAAATTGTATAATCTCTGCCATGTCCAAGGTGTCATCCAATATACAGTTCTTGTCCGGAGATGAGGCCCTAGCCAGAGGCGCTTGGGAGTCAGGTGTGTCTTTTGCCGCTTCCTATCCCGGCACTCCGGCCACGGAAATCCTGGAAGCACTGGTGCAATACCCGGAAGTGAATGCCCAGTGGTCGGTCAATGAGAAGGTGGCCTATGAGGTCGCCTACGGGGCCGCGGTAGCCGGTGTGCGGTCCATGTTTTCGGCGAAACATGTCGGTATCAATGTAGCCATGGACCCTTTGATGACTTCGGCATATACCGGTATCAATGCCGGGTTTGTTATTGTAACGGCCGATGAACCGGGGCTGCATTCTTCCCAAAACGAACAGGACAACCGCTATGTGGCGCGTTTTGCCAAACTGCCGCTGCTGGAACCGTCTGACCCGGCGGAGGCGCGGGCCTTCATGCCGTATGCCTTTGAACTTAGCGAGAGATTTGACACACCGGTTATCGTAAGACTTACGACGCGGGTGGCCCATACCAAGGAGAACATAGAAGTGGGAGCGCGTCGGGAAATACCTCCGCGCGGTTTTTCTCCTGACCCGGCTAAGTATGTGATGGTGCCGCGTAATGCCTACCTCCGGCATCTTGAACTGGAAAAGCGCTTGCTGCGTTTAAAGGTAGAGGCGGAACAAAGTCCGCTGAACAAAATTGAGCTGAATGACACCGGGCTGGGGATCATTACCAGCGGGGTGTCGTACCTTTATATGAAGGAACTTTACCCGCAGGCATCGTTTCTAAAGCTGGGTTTTACCTATCCTTTTCCCGAGCGTCTCATAAAGGAGTTTGCGTCGCAGGTAAAGGAACTGGTCGTCATCGAAGAGCTGGAACCTTTTCTGGAAGAAGAGCTCGCGCGTCTGGGGATACGTCATCGCGCCAAACATCCCAGCTGGCGCGTGGGCGAGTTGCGGCCGGAATATATTAAGGACATCATGCTGGGCAGTGAGCGGGTGCCGGAGCCGGCGACTACTCGAAAGCCCGTCATGTGTCCGGGCTGTCCGCACCGGGGAGTTTACAGCGTCTTAAAGAAGCTAAGGTTGACTGTTGCCGGAGATATCGGATGTTATTCTTTGGGTGCCTTGCCTCCTTTGAGCGTGATGCAGACCTGCCTGTGCATGGGATCTGGCGTGACCATATTTGAAGGTTTCCGAAAGACATTGGGCCGCAATGTCGTCGGCGTTATCGGTGATTCCACGTTCGTACATTCAGGCATAACCGGCTTGGTGAACGCGGCTTACAACAATACTAAGGGCGTTATGCTGATCCTGGACAACGGCACGACCGCCATGACTGGTACCCAACCGCATCCAGCCACTGGAGAGACTGCCAGCGGAGTCCCGGCCAAGAAGCTGGTATTGGAGGAGCTTTGCAAGGCCTGCGGTGCGGACAATGTGGACGTGGTCTCTGCTTACGACACCGTCGCGCTGGAGCGGCTATTACAGCAACGCTTGGCAGAGGATGACTTGACTGTGATCATTACTCGAACGCCCTGCAAGCTTATCAGCCGGACCCGGCGGGCACAGGTGTGTTTGAGCGCGGAGAAGTGTAAGAAATGCTACGCATGTCTTAATATTGGCTGCCCGGC
>JAAXVU010000048.1 GCA_013335325.1 Candidatus Omnitrophota bacterium
ATCGGGTTGATTGTTGCGGTGTTGTTTTCCTTGATGCTCGTCCGCTATCTCGACCGCGTACCCAAGCGTCATTATTGCGATTTCCGCGTTTACCACCACGCGGCGCAGGATATCCTGGCGGGGAAGGACATCTATTTCCGCGAGACCGAGGATATCACGCCGTTCAAGTATTCGCCGTTCTTCGCCTTTATCTTCGTGCCGTTCGGCATCCTGCCCATCAAGGGTGCGGCCGCCTTGTTCTTCACGCTTAACGTTATACTGACCGTGGTCTTGTTCCGTCTGGCGTTGGAAGTGACCGGGGCGGAAAAGCGTCTCTCCGCTGTTGCCGGATATGCTGGGGGCCGGGGCCGCTGGTGGCTTTATGGCCTGAGCGGGATCTTTCTGGCGCGGTTTGTCATTTTGGTGTGGGACTCCGGACAGGTGAACATAGTCATGTGCGCTCTGGTACTGGCCGGGCTCTTTATGTTAGAACGCAAGCAGGCCATGCCGGCGGGCGCTTTTCTGGCAGCGGCTATCTTGATCAAATATACTCCGGCCATCTTCTTGCCGTATCTATTGGTACGGCGGGAGTTTCGGGCCTGCGCCTGGACCGTTGCGTTCCTGGCCGTCTGGCTGGCCTTGCCGGCTTTGGCGGTGGGGATCGGCAAGGAGTGGGCGTACCTGTCGTCCTGGATACCGTCGATAGTGGAGACCTCGCTGGACCATATGTCTTATATCGACTCGAAGAATCAGTCGTTGATCTCGATGGTCATACGTTTCCTGAGCGATACCGGCTACAACATAAACATTGCGCACCTGACTTTCCGTCAGGGGCAGCTGGCGGGCTATGCGGCAGCGGCGGGTCTGTATGCGCTGGCGCTGCTGCCTCCGTTTGGGAGAAAGCGTGACCAGAGCGTCGACTACGCTTTGCTGTTTTGTTTTCTGCCCTTGTTCAACCCCAACAGCTGGATGATAAACTTTATCGCCCTGGCGGTGCCGTGCATGTTACTGATCGGGCGGCTGTTGGAGTCTCGCGGAAAGAACGGATGGCTGCTGGCGTGTTTACTCCTATCCTTTGGGTTGACCACATTGATGGCCCAGGATATCGTCGGTAATGATTTGGAGAACCTGGGAGAATTGTTTTCGAACGTTACGGCGGGGACTTTGTTGCTGGTGGCGGCCTTGCTGATCCTTAAATTCACTCCCGGTCGGCAAGGGGCGGCAGGCGCGTCCAGTTCTTTCCGTCCCCGGTTCTGAAGATACGTCCTTTTGATATGAAACACATCCTTATTGTTAACCCGTTCGGCATTGGCGATGTACTGTTCTCGACACCGCTCATCGCCGCTATACAAAAGCGCTGGCCGGCCTGCCAGGTAAGTTATATCGCCAACGCGCGTACCGCGCCCATCCTGCGCAACGACTCGCGGCTCGCTAATGTAATGGTCTACGAGCGCGACGAGTTCGTGGCTGTTTATAAGAGATCCCCGCTGCGTTTTGTCCTTAAATGGAAAGAATTGACAGACGAGATACGCGCGGCGCGGTTCGACGCGGCTATCGACCTTTCCATGGGGTCGCCTTTGGGTATTGCGTTATTCCTGGCGGGGGTGCCGCAGCGGGTCGGGTTCAATTATAAGAGCCGCGGCCGCTGGCTGACGCGTTCCCTGCCGCTAAAGGGCTTCGAGGGCCGGCACGTGGTGGAATATAATTTGGACCTGCTCGGCTTGCTCGAGACGCCGGCATTGGCGGATGTGGGCCGGCAGCATAATGGGGGGAATTCTGAATTGTGGGCGGCCGCCCACAATCGTTCTCATCGGATGTCATTTGTTGTCACGTCTTCCGATAGCGCTTGGGCCGAACAGTTCATCCGGGAGAACCGGATCGAGCCGGGGAAGATGGTCGGACTGTATCCGGGCGGCGGCGCCAGCTGGGGCGCGGGGGCGGCTGTCCGGCGTTGGGCCGGGGAGAATTACGCCAAATTAGCTGATAAAATCGTTGAAAAAGCTTCTGCCAACATTATACTCATGGGGGATAAGTCCGACGTGCAGTTGTGTGAAGAGGTGGCTCGGGGCATGTCGGTCCGTCCGGTGATCGCGGCTGGCAAGACTACTCTGGGCCAGGCAGCGGCCTTGATGCAGCGCTGCCGGCTGGTAGTGCTAAACGACGGCGGTGCCATGCACGTTGCGGCGGCTTCCGGCGTTCGGACGGCAGTTATCTTCGGGCCGGTGGATCCTCGGGTTTACGGTCCGTTCCCGGCTGAGGAGCATAAGACCGTGGTGAGTAATATAGCTTGTCAGCCCTGTTACCGGAATTTTCGCATGTCGGATTGCCGGCATCAGCAGTGTCTAAAACAATTTACCGTGGAAGAGGTCTTTCAAACTATCAAGGAGTGGTTATGAGCGTGCCGTTCATCGATTTTACCGAGCAGAATAAGGCCATCCAGGCCGAGGTTGACGCCGGTTTCAAGCGGGTGGTGGAGAAGTCCGCTTTCATTATGGGGCCTGACGTCAAGAAGTTCGAAGAGGAGTTTGCGGCTTACTGCGGGGTCAAGTACGCCGCGGGGGTCAATTCCGGTACCGACGCGCTTTACATGGCCCTGGCCGCCCTCAATGTCGGGCCGGGCGACGAGGTGATACTGCCGACCTTCACGTTTATAGCGACTGCCCTCTGCGTTTCCGATACCGGCGCCCGCGTGATCTTCGCGGACATCGAGGAAGACACCTACAATATATCTGCCGATAGCCTGAAGAAGGCCATTACCAGCAAGACCAAAGTCATTATCCCGGTCCATCTTTACGGCCAGATGGCGAACATGGACGAGATCAAGGCCATCGCCGACAAGCACGGCATCGCGGTCCTGGAAGATGCCTGCCAGGCCCACGGCACGCGTTACAAGGGTGTGCGCAGCGGAGCCAGCGGCCGGGCCGGTTGTTTCAGTTTCTATCCCACCAAGGGGTTGGGCGCCTGGGGCGACGGCGGGATCGTGGTGACCAACGACGAGAAACTCAACCATATGGTTTGCATGCTGCGTGATTACGGCCGCACTGACCGCTACGCGCACAAGATCAAGGGATACAATTCCCGTCTTGATACCTTGCAGGCCGTGGTGTTGTCCGCCAAGCTCAAGTATTTGGACCAGTGGAACGATATGAGAAAGAAAGTCGCGGCGCTCTATGCCCGGGAACTGGCCGGCTCCGGAGTCATTCTGCCGAAGAATGCGGCCGACCGCGAGCACGTCTACCAGACTTACGCTGTGCGCGTGAAGAACCGCGACCAGGTGATGGAAGCGCTGAAGGCCAAAGGCGTGGCTTCGCTTATCCATTATCCGATCCCGATCCATTTGCAGGAAGCCTACCGGGATGCCGGTTTCAAGGCCGGAGATTTCCCCGTCGGGGAGAAGGTTGCGCACGAGATCCTGTCTTTGCCGATGTTCCCGCACATGACCGAGGCCCAGGTCAAAGAGGTGGCCCAAGCGATCAAGGGAGCTTTGTAATGTCCAGAGTGCCGGTGACCGTGGTAATTATTGCCAGAAACGAGGAACGCAATATAGACGATTGTCTGGCCAGCGTGTCCGGTTGGGCGAACGAGATCCTGGTGGTGGACGATGGATCGACCGACCGCACCGTGGAGTTGGCCCGCCGGCGCGGCGCCCGCGTCCTGCAGCGCAGGATGGTGACTGAAGGCTCGCACCGCAACTGGGCCTATTCCCAGTCGGCCAACCAGTGGGTATTCTCCCTGGATGCCGACGAGCGACTGACGCCAGCCTTGTGCGCCGAGATCGATACGGTCCTGGGGGCCGGCACCACGCACACCCACTTTACGGTCCCGCGCAAGAATTTCCTGGGTAGTTACTGGATGCGCTGGGGCGGGCAGTACCCGGCGGCCCAGGTCAAGCTGCTCATGAAAGACCACTTCCGCTGGGAAGACACTGGCGTGCATCCCAGGGCTGAGGCCGGCGGCACCACCTGTGGGCATCTGAAGGAATTCATGCTGCATTATACTTACCGTGATTTCACCGAGGCTTTGCGCAAGTTGAACGGCCAGACCACGCTGGAAGCGCGCAAGTGGTTCAATGTCCGGGCTACCGATAAACGCAAGGCCGACGGCAAGATGAATTTAGGCTGCATGCTCTGGCGGGCCTTGGACCGTTTCTTTAGGGCTTACGTCGGACGCCAGGGCTGGCGCGACGGATTTATCGGTTTTATGATGGCCTATCAGGGTTCGCTTTACCAGGTCATCAGTTATGCGAAGTACTGGGAGATGGTCAACCTGAACGAACAGGCCCCGCAGGGCTAAAGGGCCGCATAAGCAGTCGGGTCAGCGTGCCGACTGATCTAATACTGGATCACCATGAAAGTTGTATTTCTTGACCGAGACGGTGTCATAAACGAGTTTCCCGGAAACGGCCTTTACGTGACGAAGGTAAAGGATTTCCATCTCATCCCGCGCGCGCTCGACGCGCTGCGGCGGCTGACCGATGCCGGATACCACATCTTTGTCGTTTCGAACCAGGCCGGGGTGGGCAAGGGCGTCTATTCGAAGAAGAAGCTGGACCAGATCACGGCGCACATGCTCCGGCATGTGGAGGAGCACGGCGCCAGGATAGACGAGGTCCTGTACTGCACCTGCAAGTCGTCCGATGCCTGCAACTGCCGCAAGCCCCGGATCGGCAATATCATCAAGGCCCTGGGGACCCTCGACCGGACCATCGACGACGCCAGGTATACGTATTTTATCGGCGACACGGAAGGCGACATTAAGGCGGGCAAGAACGCCGGTTGCAAGACGATCTTTGTCCTCTCGGGGCGGGAGGACTGCGAATACATGAAACGTTGGGACGTCCGTCCCGACTGCATTGCGGAGGACCTTTATGACGCCGTCGACATCATCCTCGAGGAAGATTCTGATCCTGCACGCGACGGCCGGGGCCGGGCACCGCAAGGCCGCTGAAGCCATTCAGCACGGCCTGGAGAGCCGCGGGCTGTCCGTCACCGTCGTGGACGCGCTGGAACTGACCAACCCTTTCTTCCGCAAAGCCTACAGCCAGGGATACGAGTTCATGGTGGGGAAACTGCCCAAGCTGTGGGAGGTCTTCTTTGAACTCACCGACAAGAAATGGGCGCAGCCGATGTTCCGCTGTTGCCGCCGGCTTTATAACGGGCTTAATACCCGTCCGCTGGTCCGTTTCATCAAGGAAGGCGACTTCGACGTCATTGTAACAACGCATTTCCTGTCGACCGAGGTCTGCGGGTGGCTGCGCCGTACCGGGCAGATACGCTCCAAATTCATTACCATGGTGACGGATTTCGACGTCCACAAGATCTGGGTTGTCGACGGGGTTGATCTCTTTCTGGTGGCCAGCGACTTTACCCGTAAGAGTCTGGTCGGCCTGGGAGTCGCCGAGGACAAGGTGGTTGTGACCGGCATTCCGGTAGACGAGAAGTTCGTGGTTACGCGTAACAAGAAGGAAATTCGCCGCAACCTGGGACTGCGCGAGGATGCCTTTACGGTGCTGTTATCTACCAGTTCCTTCGGGTTCGGCCCCATTGCGGAACTGTCCGCGTTGCTTAGCGACCTGCAGATGATAATTATTTGTGGTAATAACGAGGCGCTCTACGGCCGCATGATGGCGCAGAAGAACCCGTTACACAAGGTTTGCCGGTTCGTCGGGAACATGGAAGAGATGCTGGCAGCGTCGGATATCATGATCACCAAGCCCGGCGGACTGTCCATAGCCGAGGCCCTCGCCAACCACATACCGCTGATATTCTTTAGTGCCATCCCGGGGCAGGAAGCAGGTAACGTCCGGGTTCTGGCCGGACACGGTATCGGCCTGTCGGACAAATCGCTCTCCGAGATCGCCGCCGAGATACGCCGGCTGGCCATTTCGCCCGAGGCCCTGCAGGAAGCCCGCGATAAGACCGTGGCTTTGGCCCGGCCTGACTCGGTGGCGCAGATCATTAAACATTTAATGTAACGTGCGTTCGATATAAATTAGACAGCATCGCATGTACGATAGCATCAGGTCTATAACGTCTATAAGGTCGGTAAGGTCTAAGGCAAGGTCGGCGGGGTAGAAGACGCAGATCATGCTCGACTAGCGTTGTATTCTGCGGATCTCATTATGTATTACTTTTACCCCAGACCTTATAGACCTCATCGGCTTCACCGACCTGTGCAGGCTGCTTTTCGCTAACTGATGTTAAGATAGATGCAGCCCTCCGGGCGTGACAGGCCCATTCCTATGCTTAAGAAAATCGCCCATATTGTAGTCGGACTGCCGGTGGAAGGCGTTTTTGATTACACATTGCCGGAAGAGTATCGCGACCAGGCAGAGCCGGGGATGCGCGTGTTGGTGTCTTTCGCCCGGACGAAACGGGTCGGCGTCATTGTGAGTTTCTCGTCGCGCAGCTCGATCGCCCGGCTGAATCCGGTCCTGGCCCTGCTGGACGAGTCGCCGGTATTCTCGCCGGGCTTGATACGTTTTGCGGAAGTCTTTGCCTTACGTTTCGGCTGTTCTCTCGGCGAAGCGTTTCTGCAGTTCCTGCCGCCTTACCTCAGGGAACCAAAGAAGCTGATCGCCTCGCCGGACGAAACCGCACCGGTGCCGGTCGTACCTGTGTCGCCTGAGCCGGCAGTGCAGGCTGGCCCGACGGAAGAAGTGCCATACGTTCCGGCGAATTGCAAAGTCGAGTTGATCTTCGACCGCGGGCTCAACCGACGCTGGGAGGTTTTGCGCCCGTTGATCTCCGCGACCCTGGCGGCGGGAAAAGGGGTCATCTGCGTTGTACCGGATGCGACCCTGCGGGCGGCAATACTGCCGGTGCTGCGTGAGCTGGCAGAGCCGGTCGTGCTGTCCGAGGGGACCGACAAGGAAGAGTTCCTGCATTGGTGCGCCTTGCGCGACGGCCGCGCCCGGATGGCGGTCGGGTTCATCTCCGCGGTCCTGACGCCGGTGCGCGACCTGGGCCTTGTCGTCATTTTCGAGGAGGAAAGCCCTTTCTACAAGAACGACCAATCGCCTTTTTACCAGGCGCGCGACGCGGCCCTCTTGCGGGCCAAGGTGGAGGATTGCCGGGTGGCGCTGGTGACGAGCGCTCCGTCGCTGGAAGCCTGGCACGAAGTCGAGGCGGGCCGGGCGGAACTTAAGCTTCTGGAGGACCAGCTCGCGCCGGTCAAGTTCCTGGACCTGACCAATTTCAAGATCAGGAAAGATACTTTTCTGTCGCTGGCACTCCGGCACCATATGGAATGGGCGGCCAAGGAGAACCGCAAGGTGCTGCTCTACATTCAGGCGGCGCGGGGCGTGGCCGGAGTCGTGGAGGAAATGCGCGAACAGTTCCCTTACGCGCGCATAGCCGGTTACGACAAGTCGTCGTCGGCATTTCCCGCTGAGGCCGGGGTGGTTGTCGCGACCCAGGTGATCTTTCGTCACCGTTACCGGGCCCGGTTTGATATCGCGGTCGTGCTGGATGTGGACTGGGAATTCCACAAGGCCGACTACCAGGCGGCCCACGGTGTCTTTGCCCTGACCCAGCACCTTCGGCAGATGACAAAGGAGTTCGTCCTGTTGCAGACGCGGCACATGGAGAACGAGCTTCTGCATTTTCTGGCTGACGACGATATCCGCAAGTTTTATAACAAGGAGCTGGGCCTGCGTCACGAGATGGGGTTCCCGCCCTTCAGCTATATGGTGGCGCTGGTGGTGCGTTCCGGCGACCCGCAACTGGCGGAAGATGAGGCCAAAAGGCTTTATGATATCCTCTTGGCCGGCAAGCCGGACAGCGTAGATCTGCATGAGCCGCATCAGGACCGCTCCGCGATAGTGCGCGGCAAGTTCCGCTGGTGCGTCATGGCGCAGGGCAAGTCGTTAAAGACGGTGATGGGTTGGGTCAGGGAAGTGAAGCGTTCTTTCCGCGGCAAGAAGGATACGGTAGTGACGGTCAATGTGAATCCGTGAACAAGATGGGATATCCCGCCGGAGCGGCGCGCTGGCGGGCAGGATTTGTCCAAAGTTATATGACACTGTTAGTAAAATAGGATGGACGTTAGGATAAAACCCCGCACCTGGTGGGCGGGGCATGGGGCGGGGTAAGATGTCTGATGTTACCAGTTTGTACTTTTTTAGGTTGAGGCTTCAAAAGGAAGCCTGCAGCTTTTGACAGAACTTTATGGTAGGGACGGAGAAGGATATGAAGATACTTTTTTTCGGATGTGACGATTTCGCGGCGGTGAGCCTGCGCCGGCTTCTGGAGGCCGGGCATAAGGTCGTCGGGCTGGTCACGCAGCCGGACCGTCCGCGGGGGCGCGGTCTGCATGTCGAGTATTCCGCCACCAAGGAGCTGGCGCTAAAGGCCGGGTTGGAAGTGTTCCAGCCCGACACCCTTAAGGACCAGTCGGTGGTGGCGCGCTTGCGTGATTTTGGCGCCGACCTTTTCGTGGTGATCGCTTACGGCAAGTTGCTTCCCGCCGATATTCTGGCCTTGCCGGGCTATTCCTGCATCAACGTGCACGCCTCGCTCTTGCCGCGCTACCGCGGGGCTGCGCCGGTAAACTGGGCCGTCATAAACGGCGAGACCGAGACGGGTGTGACCATCATCCGCCTTAACATCGCCATGGACGGCGGCGACATCCTCTCCCAGGCTGTGTGCGCTATCCCTTTGGACATGACCACCGCCGAGCTGAGACCCAGGCTGGCGGCGCTGGGGGCGGACCTGCTGGTCGATACTATCCCGAGGATCTCCGCGGGCACGGTGACGCCTAAGAAGCAGGATGAAGACCAGGTGAGCAAGGCGCCCAAGATGCACAAGGACCTGGGACATATCCGCTGGACCGAGAGTGCCCGGAGTATCCACGACCTGGTGCGCGGCACCCAGCCCTGGCCGGGGGCGTTCACGTTCTGGCGCGGCAAGCGGCTCAAGGTTTTGGACGCCTGCGCGGCCAGTGCGCTTGTGCAGGGGCAGCCCGGCGAGATCGTCGAGCTCCACAAGGACGGGTTCCTGGTGCAGGCCGGCGACGGGGCGGTGCTGGTCAGGCAAGTGCATCCGGAGTCGTCGCGTCCGATGGACGCGCGGGCCTTCCTGGCCGGGCACAAGCTTAGCCTGGGGGAAGTGCTGGGGTAAAGGCTTTAGTATGAGCGGCTCTTTGCAGCGTTGAATGGGTAAAAGTCGGATGCTTTCTTAAGCGTCTAGACCTGTACCGCTATATGAGGCCTGCGGCCTGCAGCCTATCGGCAGATAACGGGGCGCCGCTGGTAGGTATTGGTCGTACCCGTTCAATACTGACAGCATGCAGATCGTTCTGACTTGATCGACAGGAGATGTTAGATATGTGTCCTTTTGTTGTGATCAATTTCTTGATAATTGCACTGGTGCTGGTTCTGACGGCATCTTATTTCCTGCGCTGGCGCTCTTCCGTGGACGAGCGTCTGGCGCTGGTGGGCGGACAGCGGAAGGACCTCTACCGCTGGACGTTCAGCTCTCAGGGGCAGGAAGTGGAGGTCTTCCATCATCCGGGGAGCCGCAATCGTCCGTCGGAGCTTAGGCTGTCGGTTTCAGGTGACTTCTGGGCCAATTGCGTGATCCGCAAAGAGTCGGTCGGCGACCGCTGGGCCCAAGAGGCCGGGATCAACCGGGAGATCAGGCTGGGTGACGCCACTATCGATAACGATTTCTACTTTGAATGTGAAGACCAGGATTTCCTGAACACCTTTCTCAGCGGTGAGGAGATACGGTCGGCGTTAAGGAACCTTTTAAGCTGGTACGACTATCTGGAGATCCAGGGCAGCCGCTGTTCAGTGGTCAAGAAGCCCTGCGACATCCGGACGGTAGACGAGTCGCAATATATTTCCGACGTGGCGGTAACCCTGGTGACGGTCGCGCGCGCTGTTCCGTTCTCGGCCAAGGGTGAGCAGTCGGCTACTCCGCTTACCGACGAGCTTAAGCGGTCGCAGGATTTCTTTAGCGGCTTGGGCGGGGCGTTATTGATGTTGGGGGTTGCGCTTCTGATCTGGGGCCGTGTTCAGTATGAATCCGTGGACATCGGAAGGATATTTCAGACGTCGCTCTGGTTCAGTCTGCCCATCGCGGTCGGGCTGCTTTTATATGTCGTGCACGAAACCTGGGGACATTCGACATCGCTAAGGATCGTCATGCTGGCGGCGATGTTGGTTCTGCCGGGGATGGGTATGGGCGCCAGCGGGGCGGTGGAGGTGTCGAACGGGCTCCTGGATGCCTCGCAAAGGCAGGAGCTTAACACCAGACTGGTGGACAAACGCGTGGTGCATCACAACAAAGGCTCCGACACGTATCAAGTTACGGTAGCCGGTTGGGAAACGGGGCGGGGAGACTATTCGTTCTCGGTGCCCTACAGCCTTTATTCTCAACTGTCGCCGGGAGATAACTGCGTGATCGGTACCCATCGGGGCGCCTTTGGCTTCGAATGGGTGGACGAGCGGAACTGTGTGCCGTCAAGGTGAAGGCTTCTGGACGGGCGCTGAATGGGGGGAGTAATGCCTGGATCGATCAGAGTTTTTCTGGCGGTGTTCTTTGCCGGCGTATTTTCACTTATCCTTGAGCTTTCACTTTTAAGAGAGTTCGTCTATATCTTCGGTTCGACGGCCCGCTCGAACGCGGTGATCATTTCCGTCTTTCTGGTCGGGCTGGCGGCCGGTTCCTACGCCGGGACTTTGCCGCATTTTAGGGTCAGTCCGGATGACGCGCGCGTCCGCTTTCGTCAGCTGCAGACTTTGGGAATACTCTACGTATTCTTTCTTTACGCCACCAAGTGGTATTTTATTTATCACTGCCAGTCTCCGGCGCTGGTTTATGTTTATTTCCTGGCCATGGTACTGGTACCTTCTTTTATGTCCGGGCTGGGTTATGCGCTGGTGGTGAGGATCCTGCACGTTCACGGCGAGCACATGATCACCTGGCTGTACGGCGTGAGCACTTTGGGGAGCGTTATCGGCGGGCTGGCGCACGGGCTTTTGCTGGTGCCCTTGTGGGGGATGAGGTCGGCATATCTGACCGCGACGCTGGCGGCCGCGCTGGCGGGCTGGAGCATGGGCACAGCGGAAGATAAAAGGCGGCAGGTGTTGGGCTGGCTTTTGGCGGCGGCCGTAGTGTTGGCGATCGTGGCGGACCCTTTCCGTCGTTTTATGTATTCGCCGCGCGTGCTCTTTAGCCAGGACAGCGAATTCGGCATCGTGGAGGTTTGGCGGCTCAAGGAGGATTATGCCCGGCTTTCCAACGAACGGATCGGTTCCGGGCGACATCCTTTTCCCGGTGGCACGGTCATCGATATGAAGGTCAACAATGTCCATCAGTCCTACAATCTGCCGGCTGACCGATATATCCATGAGGATTGGGCCCGCACCAGCCTGGATATCGTCGGGCGCAAGGCGAAGGTGCTGCTTCTGGGCTACGCCAGCGGGGTCACGGCGTCAGCGTATCTGGACTACCCGCAGACGGAGCGGCTGGATATCACCGAGAATTGCGATCCTATAATCGCGGCCGGGCGGCGCTTCTTCCCGCACGAATACGCCCGGGTGATGTCCGACCCGAGGGCACGGCTGGTGGTGGACGACTTTCGCGGTTACGTGCGATTCGCCCGGGAGAAATACGACATTATCGCCCTCGACCACAGCATACAGGACCCTTACCAGATCGGTTTCTTTACGACTGACTTTTTCCGGCAGCTTAAGGATATTCTGGCTGAAGACGGCGTTGTGATCCTTTTGGGCGACGGACTGTCCTGGAACACCACGCGGTTGTCGTTCCGGCATATTTACCGGAATAATAACCCGGCGGTGGAGCCTTTCTTGCAGCGGCGCTGTCTTTATTTGACCGACAGGCCGCTTCGGCCGGCAGTGTCCGGTGATTATAAAGAGGTCTTGGACCCGCCGGAACCGGGCGGGCTGGTCTATTCCGACGACCGGGTCTGGCGGTGGGGGCAGGGCAGGGGGGACGCTAGGGCAGGATAATATTATGGGATCAATGGGCATAATCATTGTTTTATGTGCTTCTGTATTTTTAGTGATGTACTATTTCTACTTTTTGTATCTTGACGTTGTTATGAGCAGAAGGATGAAAGATCTGGGAGGGAAAACAACAAAGATCGGCCAAGGACTCTTTTACTGTAAGGGCCAGGCGGTGTTGGTAGATTATAAATTGCCGGATGATTCAAGTGCGCCGGAATTGAGATTAATGGTAGACACTCCTATTATTTCGAAGATCACTATAAGAAAAGAAACTGCAGCGGATGTAATGGCAAAAGGAATTAATTTGAACAATGAGTGGCAAATGGGTGACCCCGAGCTAGACAAGAGGCTATATTTTGAATGTGATGATCAAAGTTTCTTGCGAACTTGGCTGCAAAGGGTTGAAGTAAGGACAGCCTTAGCATCGCTCATGCAATCATATAGTTATATAGAAATAGTAGATAAACATTGTTCAGCGATTAAGAAACCTTGTTATTTCTATTTATGGGGCATTTCTTCGCAGAACATCTTGGATTCCTCACGCCGATTATTATGTTTGGCAGAAGCAATTCCACGTAATATGGATGAGCAATGTCCTGTATTAACACAGACAGAGCTGGGGCATCGTCGAAGGGACTTCTTGCTTGGCATAGGTTCAGTCTTGTCTTTCGCAGGTGTATTGTTGTTAATAGTTGGTCTAAGATTTTTCGAACCTTTATCAATAGGGGCTCTTGTTTTTTCATCTTTATGGTTCAGTCTACCGGCGGTTTTGATATTTATGGTTTATGTGGTTAAGAGGCAGGCGGGGACTTCTATTGCCTTGCAATCCATTTGTGTTGTAGGGGCCGTGTTGGTCTCAGGTTTTATTTTAGTAGGCGTTGGGGGGCTGATGCTGTTGAATGGCTTTATGGATAAATCCAAAACAGAGTATCATCAGGCTGCTATTATTCGTCAATCGTTTACAAGACCCGGGAAAGAGGATGCATCTTATGATGTAACGGTCGCTGGCTGGGGCAAAGAATGTTCGGACTATACATTTTCTGTACCAATGGATCTATATTATCGCTTATCTCTGGGTGATATCTGTAAGATTGGTGTCCGTAAGGGTGTTTTTGGGCACGAATGGGTGGCTTTGCATAATTGTGATCTGGCGAGTGGTGGCACCAAACCATAAAATCAGTTGCCCGGCAAAAGCTTTTTGCTATAATCTCCCCCGAATCAAGAAGGAATGCTCTGCAGTTTTGCGGTCTTCAATGGCGATGGCCGCGATAGGGCGACAGGTGTCGCCGGCCAACGTTCCTGACAATTTTAGTTTTCCATTAATTATGAGGAGGGTTCCATGATCAAGATAGGTATCAACGGTTTCGGCCGCATCGGGCGTCTGGTGTTCCAGGCGATCTGCGACCAGGGTCTGCTCGGCAAGGAGATCGACGTGGTTGCGGTCGTCGACATTTCCACCGACGCGGAGTATTTCGCCTACCAGCTCAAGTATGATTCGGTCCACGGCCGTTTCAAGCACGAAGTTTCCGCC
>JAAXVU010000049.1 GCA_013335325.1 Candidatus Omnitrophota bacterium
AGAAGCGTGGGCAAAATATGAATAGTCATCATCAGGATACATCAAGCCGGAGGCCATAAGCTGGTACGGCCTCAACAACAAACAACCCAATAGAAATATCAATAAACAAATCTTTTGCATGCCCCCCCCCCCACACACACGTTACGCAAAAAAAGAAAGCCCCCCCGAGTCTGTCGACCCAGATAGCCACACTGCTAGCCACAGCCTCTGCAAACTGCCAGGCCCGGCAATCTTTGAGAAATGCTACGCATATTTACTTCCTGATAATTCCCTCACTGTATATATCGAACAAGGCCTCGACGCGTTTCTTGGTAATGGCAAAGCTGAAGCCGCTCAAGGACCAGAAGATGATCAACGATTGCACCAACCCAAAAAAGGCCAAACTGGCATGTTCGACGTCCAAATTCTTTCGGAATACCTTCCCTGTCACGCCCTCTTCCAGGATCGCCCGGATCTTCTTTAAATATTGCTCCACCACGCCGCGCATCTTCTTCTGCAGCTGAACATCCTTAAGGCTCACAACCTCGTTGATCAGAAGTAGCGTTAGGCCTTTCCGCTGCTCGGCATAGGAAATATGCGAAAACAAAACCGCTCGCAGCCTGCCAAGAGGATCCCGGCCCTGCTCGGCCGCCGCCTCAATAGTCATAAGCAGAGTCGTCTCGATGTCCTCGATAAGAAGGCTGATTATCTCTTTCTTGCTTTTGAAATGGCGATACAGCGAACCGTCGGTAACCTTGAGTTCCTGGGCAAGCTTGCGGACCGTCAGGGCAGCCATGCCGCGAGAAGCGATGATCCGTTTGGCAGCATCCACAATTTCCTGTCTGCGGGTAGTCATAGGCAGTAAAACATGTATGAAGGTCTCTAGGTAAGCAAGTGCTTACCAACTTTATATACCTTCAGGCCTTGGGACGTCAAGATTTTACAGTTATTCTTGAGTCCGCTCAGTCCAGGCTAGCGGGGCGGGGTGTAAATTAAATTGCTTCTCTATTAATAAAGGGATCCAGCGGTGCCAATATTCGGCCCGAAGCGGAAATTACGCACTCACTCCCCTTAGTCCGGGCTGGGCAGGGTGACACCGGAGAGGACCGGCACGACCGGCCCCACGATCGGGACAAAGCCTTCCACCGCAGTCTCCGCCGTGACAGAGATGCCAGTCGCTGCACCGGCCGGACCAGCAGTCTCGTCTATGCGTATCTGGCGGGCATCGAGATCGATACCGCCGGGTGTGAAGTCTTTCGCGCTGCGACGCTCAATGCCAGCCCGTGTCCCGGTCGACGACTGGGCCAGGTCGCTACCAGAGCGGCCGTGGCCTGAGAGTATCTCCTGCGCGCGCGGTGTCACTCCGGTTGGAGTGGGCGTCGTGTGCACACCCGCCCGGCTCCAGCTCTCGCCCGGATTCCACAAGCGTCCGCGCCAGCTGGCGCGCATGCTCATGGTGACTCCGATCACCTTGGCGGCGATCATCAGCCCGAACTGTCCCAGGGTGGCATCGACGATATCCTGGCGGCGCTTATCACCCATGTCCGGGACGCGCACCAGCACGTCCTCGTGGCCCGCCCTGCCGCGCAGCCAGGCGGAGCCTGCGAACGCTCCGGTCTTGGGGAACGTGGCCTGCCGGAGACTCATCGCCCCGTTGCCTCTTGAATGCTCGAGGACCAGGTTGAGAAATATGTCGCCGCGGGCCACATCCGAAGCATGCTCGGCTACAAGGTCGCGCACCGGGTCGGCGTCATGGATCGCTGCTGGTGATGTCGAAGCCAGTCCGTTGGCGAAAAGCCGTGAAAGAAAATTCCGCTGCATCCTGCCGATATGCTGAGGCGCGGAAACGAAAAGCTTGCGCGCGCCCAGCCGGCCGAAGCGCGGCAGACCGTGCCAGCGGGCGAACACCTCCGAAGTCAGGAACGGAAATATATATTTTGTAAAAAGCCAGTCCAGCGCCGCGGTCACTCCCCACAGACCGAGCAGATTGGGCACGGTCACCATCCCGGCCGACATCAGCGCCAGGAGACCCGCCACCGGGGCACCGAGCTTGAAAATTCCGTACACCAGGATGTCACCGGCGCGGTTGACCACGAAAGGCCGAAAGAAATTCCAGCCCAGCTTGTCTCCGATCGCACGCAGTTCCCGGCTCCACTCGCCGGGCTTAGGCCTGCTATCCGGATCTATTCCGACCGCCTGCACAGACAGATCCAGCATCCCTTCGGAGATCAAAGACTCAAGACGGCCCAGCTTATCCTGCTCGAGCCCTACGTTAAGGGGATTACCCTCCATGCCTCTAAGCTCGGATGCCAGGCGTAACACCATGCGCACCTGCTGGTACAAAAGCAGCTGTTCGGACAGGACCGGAGCTTCCGAAGGATAAAATTCACCGGTCAGGAAGATCCGCTTGGTGAACTGGTCTTCCAGACGCAGCCCCTGCCCCAGAACGGTGTTCAAGACCGAGTCGATGCGCGCGGTCATCCCGAAAACGTTCTCCGGGGAAACCAGCCGCATGAGCAGCTTGGCCGCCAGGTTGGTAGGGAACGTCGCGCCGGACTTGCTTACCACCAGCACCACGGTGTTGCCGTCGACAGCGAACGAGTCCGGCTGACGGATGAAATCATTGGCATCGACACTGTCCACCTTAAGGCCGTCCACCAATCCCGCCAGGACCGGGTTCAACATGTCCGATACGGTGAAGGAATTGTCGTAGCCCACGACCAAAAGCCTAGCCGTTCCGGTACGGGACTTGACCGCGGCCAGACGCTCGGCCAGATTGCGCGTGCTCTGACGGTTAAAAGACTCCGGATCGTCCCAGGTGCGTCCGGCCTCTGCCAGGACCTTCGGGATATTGTCCAGGTCTTCCGCCACCATTTCCCTGCGCTGTTTATAGGCTACCGGCGGCGGAGCGTAATACTGATTCGGCTTCCCGATAACTTCGCGCCATGTCGGATAGATCCGGCGCCGTACCTCATCGTCGGAAAGAACGCCCACGTCTTTTTTCCAGACCCGCATCCTGAAATCTCCCTGGGAGGTGAACGACAGGTTCGCCACTTCCCCGTCCTCAAAATGGATGGCGTTCTTGAGCCTTTCGCCCTTGGGCCCTTCGGTCTTCAGTACGCGCGGGTCAGAAGCGAAAGCGAAAATGCCGCGGTCCTCGTCGTAAGCCGCCGCCACATCTTGATAATAACGCAGCAGCGTGATCCCGTTGTCTCCGACCGTGGTCTTGGCGAATACGCCGTAGGTCCCTTCGGCCCGCGTGGCCAGTTCGCGTACCGCATGTTCGCGGTCGGCCAGGAAAAACTGACGGACCGCGCTGGCCACAAAGGCCCGGCGGCCGGCGTCAGAGTCGCCGTAGGCCTCTTTCCAGCGCTCTTCCCAGCGGCGAAAAATACGTCCCGCTTGGGTATCCCGGGCCGACTCGTAGCGCATCTCCAGCGCCAGCAGCTGTTCAAACTTGTCCAGCCTCAGGCGCTGGTCTCCGGCCCCGGCGCTGCGCGCCTTATCGTCATCGGCGAACCAGCAATCGGAAAGTGAGCGTACTTTATCCTGCGGCTGAAACGACTTCCTCGTTACATACGGCCGCGCCTGTTCAAAGACGCGCTCCATGACCGCGCCTGCTGCCCGTTCCTCGTCCTCAAAAAGGATATCTTCCTGGACCCCCTTACCGTCGGGATGACCGGCCATGTAGTGGGCGTAGCGCACCGAAGAGTCCCAGTCGCCCTGCCCCATGAAAAGTCGTATTTCCAGCGGGACCACCGGGGAATCTCCGGGCGGCAGGTCATACAGGGCAGATTCCACCAGCGCGAGAAGCTCCTCGTCGTACTCAGGATATTGCCGGCGCCAGCCCTCATCGATCCCGGCAAAGCGGCGCGAAACGCGCCCCTTGACCACGAAGCCGCCCTCACGCAGCCTGGACAAAAGCCGCCCGTACTCCACCTTCGGGTAGCCCTCCGGCAAAAGCTCTCCGATCACGCGCTTTAAATAACGCGCAGTCACCTTGCCCTCATAATACATGTGGCTTGCCGCCGGAAAAAACCTGCGCATCTGGCCGACGTTCAGGTGCTCGCCGGACGGCTCACCTTGCAGCCCGCCCATGCGCACCGCGTCATTGTCGCCGTTCTGGGCCGCCAAAACCTGTACCGGCATGGTCTGCGAGACCAACTCCCCGGTGTTGTCGAAAGCGTATATTTTCTTTAACTCGTAGGGACTGGTGAAAGGATGCGCCGCGTTCTGCACGATCTCACCGCCGGTGGCGAAACGCACGTGCGCTACAAAGCCCGCCAGCGCACCCCGGCCGAAATTATCCAGCGAACGGGCGCTCCGGCTTACCTTGGCCGTAGCCTTTCTCACCATCTTGCCGACGATATCCGGATAAAATACCGGGCTGTTGCCGCGCCAGAAGACCCCGCGCTTGTTCTTGAGCGCCTTGACGCCTTTGGCCTCAGCCGCTAAGCCGTCATCCTGGACAAAAGTGAACATGCCCATCTGCTGACCGCCGCGGTCCTCGAGGTTACGCACCATGCCCTCCATCCAGCCGGCAAGCTCACGAGACATGCCCTGCACCGGCGCGTTCTCCGGCACGAAACGCTCCAGGCCCAGGATCCCGCAGCGGAATATCCCGTCGCCGGAAACATCCCGCCATTCCTTCCGGGCGCCGTAAAGCACCGCAGCCGTAGCAACGGCCAGCGGAACAAGCGGCCAAAAAAGACCGGCCTGCAAAAGCACCGCCCCAGCGGCCAGTCCGGCGGAAAGCGTCACCGCACTTCCCGCTCGACGCACCAAGGTGCTGTCTGCAGAAGAAGGCAGAAGCACATGCGGATCCTGGTCTGCCGTTGTCCGGAAGGCGGAAAGCATGCGCCGCCAGTCACCGGCGGATAAATATGCGCGCAAGTTGGCCGAACTGAAAGCTTCGCGCCACTCACCGGTACGAAAACCCGAAACCAGCATATGTCCAAATTCATGCAGCCACACGTTCCCGGCGAGAAACAGCCGCCCGGCAAACGCGCCCAACCCGGCGGCCGCCAGCCAGCCTCCGTCGATACCGGACAGCATGAAACCGGCCGCCACAGCATTGAACATATCCATACCCAGCATCGGCCACGGATCGCGCCGGGCAGGGACAGTCCCGGCAACCGAAGACGTTTTAGTCTTTTCCGATACCGCCTGCCGCACACGCTCTCTGGCCTGGGCCAGCAGGCCATCCATAAACTGCGCGCCGGAGCGCTCCTCATCCCCGTCGTTGGACAAAGACGGCGCCCCCACCCTGGCCTGGGCGCTCGCCACCATCCCGTCGAGTATGGCCAGTTCATCTTCTTCCGGCTCCGGTACGACCGGCTTTAAGCTGTCTTCCTCATCCCCAGGACCTTTGCCCGAGCCCGCACCTCCGGCGGCCGCAGACGCCTCGGCAGCTGCGGAAGATCCGGCCAGCTCTTTGATGGTCCGGCCCAGATTGACCGCGGCCAAAAGTGTCAACGCGTAAAGGAACGAACGCTCGGCTGTGTTTTTCCAGTCAGTGCGCGTCAGATCAAAAGTCCTGACAGCCTCTTCTGTCGCCGAGGAGATCTGCTCCGTCAAACTACCAAGTACTCGTTCAAAACGGCCAGGTTCCGGGGCTGGTTTAGCTACCTTTACAGACTCCGGTCCCGCTGGCTTAATATTTTCCGCAGCCAGACTGTCGGCCGCTGGCACGGCCACGGCTGGCGGTTTTTCCTGGATGCTCTCTTCTTTAGATAATTCCGTCCCGCCCGCAGCTTGCGCTGTTGCCGGTTCGGACTTATTAAGCTGCGCCAGGACTTCCGGCGAAACCACTGCCCGCACTGTCAACGGGACGCCGCCAGCCACGCGGTCCACGCGAGCACCGTCAGAGACACGCGCAATGACCCCTCCCTTACCCCAAAGCCTTCCTGCCAGCCCGGAGTTCGCATACCCTTCGGCATCCAGCGCACGGTAGGCCAGACGCAGCCCCTCCACCGCCTCGCCGTAGGTCTCGCCTTTATCCAGGGTTACCGTGACAGCGCGCCCGTCCTTTGAAGGGGCGAAGGTGGCGGCCTGAGAGGCCGCCGGCAAAAAAGACATGCCCGACAAGGCCAGAAGCGTCATGGTCACGGCCTTACGCACCAGACGCCTGGTCCGCCAAGCCGCCGCCGGAGACGCGTCCGTCGCGGCACCGGCCTGTTCCAGCACCAAAGGAGCGCGCCACAGCCCCGGACCGGAGACCAGTTGCGACGCGTCGCCGTTCTCCAGATAGACACCCGGGGCGAGGATGCCTTCCAGCACCACTCCGCCGGAGAAATATTTGCGCGGGACAACGTCGCCTCCGGACGCCGCGGGCTCTTCCCGCACGTAGGAGTAAACACCCTCACGCACCGACTTGAGATAGCGGCCGAAGACCTCTTCCCGCAGCGAGAGCGGGACATCGTCTATTCCGCGCACCTTGTTGCTGCCGACGTAACCGTGCCCCAACAGGCTCTCCGCCCAGTGGCGCTTGTACCAGGTGGCCAAGATGAGCGCGTTGTAAACCTGTCTGACTGGCGCGAAACGCTCGGAATGGTTGACCTGCCGGCGCAACTCTGGCAGCATCATTTCGCGGAAGACATCCGTGTAGATCCGCGCCACGCCCTGCTCCACCGGAGAATGCATCTCAGTCTTCAGCATCCGGTAGTCTGCGTCGGTAAGCACATCCAGCTCGCTTCGGGTCACGAAAACGCTGTCGCGGTGCGTGTAGACCTGCGCAGCGGCCGGCACTATCCACACCTTATTAACAGCATCCGGAGAGACCTCGATGGTGCCGTAGGCAGCATAGACCCGCCGGTAGACCTCGGCCCAGAAGGCACTGCCTAGCGCGGTCTCCGGATAGGTCAGCGAAGCGGCCACTTGTTTAAGAAGATAATCCTGTTCCAGAAGGACCTGGCCCATATCGGTCGTGGCGAAGGCGTCCGGGATCACCCGATCGTGCTCGACAGGGGAAAGGTTGACCCACATGTCCCGCTCCGGAACTGCCAGAGAGGCCAAAAAGAAACGGCTCAACCGGGCGGCCTCCTCCTGCAGCCGGTCACCCGCAAGCCCGCTGTCCCCTTTGTCCAGCAGGAGGTCGAAGCGGAAGGGCTGCCGGTCGAAGATCTTTAAGCCTTTCATCATCACGGGGTTGAAAGCCTGCCCCGCTGTCACGAGTCCCGGGGAAGGCAAGGCGGACGACACCAGCTGCGCGCACGCCGTTGGGGACGGCAGGACGCTGTTAAGGATAAAGCAGGCCAGCAATACCAGGCTGGCGGCCTTGCGCCAACGCGCTTTGGAGAAAACCGAAAGACCAGGTTGCATGCTACGCTCCTTTCGTCCCCCCCCAGGATTCTGAAAAATAAAAAGCCCAACGGTCTTCTGCGAAGAAGAACGTTGGGCGACTCTGTCCAACTACCAGCCGGCACACCCGGCCCGGTTACGTGAAAATAATAAGCCCGACCACACGCTTGGTGAGATCGGGCTGCTTTGTCCGTTTCTGACGTCGACCATATACAGCATTGCTATGGTCGCCCGTCAAGATGATGGAAGTATATATTCGACAGCACGCAATGTCAATAGGACGCTTCCACAAATTTTGCTTCTTCGACGAGAAAAATTATAACCCGGCGTTCCAGATCTCCCGCGGTGGCGACCAATGCCGCGCCAGCTTTCGCACCAGGACGTAGGCCAGCGCCAAAACAGCGTAGTAAATCGCCACGATGACAACCGGCACGGTCCCCACCCGTCCTGCGCCACCCGGCACCAGGCTGCACAGCCACAAAAGCCAGACCATCAGGTTAAGGGCGACTTTAAGACAGGCCCCCAGACAGACCGCGAAGGGAGGCAGAATGAACGCCGAAAGCAGGATCGCCGCCCCCAGCGCGGTCACCAGGCCGGTCAGCGGCACCACGGGCAGGTTCGCCAGAAGACCCACCGGCGTCACCATCCCGAAATAGTAGGCCACGAGCCCGGCGGAACCGAGCCACGCCGCCAGCGACACTGCCAGACTCTCGGCGAAGAACCAGAGTACCGGCCGCTTGCGCCACCCGGCCGCCTCCAGCGGGCCCAAGAAAAGCGGCGTCCACAAAAGCAGCGCCAGCACGCAACCGAAAGACAGCTGGAACCCCACGTCGAACAGCTGGCCGGGGTCGAACACCAAAAGCACCAGGGCCGCGGCCGCCAGCGTGTTCAGCTTGTCCTGCTCGCGCTCGACGAGAAAACTCAGGAGGAAGATCCCGCTCATCAGCGCGGAGCGGACCACCGGCGAACCGCCGCCCACCAGGAATGAGTACGCAGAGATCAAAACGACCGTCAAAAGCGTCCGCACCGTCCGCCCCAAAGGCAGCACTCCCAGCGCCAGGAAGATCATGAACGTGAGCATGGCGATGTTGAGCCCGCTGATGGCGACGACATGCGCGGTGCCGGTGCGCGCGAAGAGCTCCCGCACATGCGCCGGCAGGTCGCTACGGTCGCCCAGCATGAACGCCTGCATCAACCCGGCTTCCGGCGGATCCAAATATCTGTAGAAGACCCGGCCCAGGGCCCGCCGGCAGCGCAGCGACACGGCGACCATCGCGTTGCCCTTCCCTTGTCCGGTCACGACCGGCGCGTTGGCCTTGCGCACGGTCAGCGCCAGAAAGATACCGCGCCGGGTAAGGTAGTCGCGGTAAGAGAGATGCCCGCCCGACGCGAACTCGAACGGCCGGTGCAGCTTGCCGCGCAAGACCACTTCGTCGCCGTAATTAAGCCGCCAGTCGACGAACATATTGACCAAAACCTTGCCGGCCGCCTTCCGGCAGACCGCCTGTCGGCAGAGTTCCTTCGCCGCCAGAGTGAACGTGACCCGCCGTCCGCGCCCCCGGCTGCGCACGTCCACGTCGGAGCAAATGACGCCCTTGAGCGCGACTTCGCTGCCTCGAAACTGCCTTTGCACGTAGATGACGTGGTCACGCGGCAAGGACCGGGAGTTGTGCGCGCCCAAACCTCCCAGCCCCACCGCCGCGATAAGCACGCACCAGCTGCCGGCCGGATGCCTGCGCCCGATCAACGCACCGCAAGCCCCCGCCGCCAGCAGAACGACCTGGGGCCAGAGCGGCAGATGTCCGACGGCATCCGCCACTATCCCGGCCATGAACGCCAGGCACAGCCAAAATAATGGTCGATGTGTTTTCATCCGCCCCCTCTCCTTTCGCAGACCATGCGTGAGTGCTTAATAAGATAAATATTTCGACATACGCCGAAGGGCTCCTTCGCCCAGTCCGGCACAAGCCAGGTCCGCCGGCGAATGGAAAGGACCGCACGCGGCGCGCGCCTCCAGGATGCGCTTGGCCAGCACCGGCCCGACCTGCGGGACCGCCATTAGCTCGTCGGCAGAGGCCCGGTTCACGTTCACCCGCGGATAATACGCCTCGCTGGCGATGACCGAGAGAGTCCGGTGCCAGGAAGGACAGCGCTTGAACGACAGCTCCAAAGCCGTACCAACGCCCAGGACGATGCAGACAAAAACCGCCACCTTCTTTTCCTGTTCAGTGAGCTGGAACATTCGCACTTTTCTCCGCGACTGATCTGCCTTGGCTTCCGAAAGTCATCCGTCCAGGCCTACAACGTCGATAAGGCCGGCAAGGTCTGGCCCAGACCGCAAAGACCTTATCGACCTCACCGACCTGTCGGACAGCGATACGCTAAGCAAGTCGTTAGACGTGGGAAGTTAGACGTTGGACGTCATACCGTCTTTCCGGGTCCCGAAGGGACGAGGGATCCCCCGCATTCTTTGCCTTGCATGCATCCTGGCACTAACCAACAAATGCCGGCGATCCCTCCCCCAGTTGGGGTTCGGGATGACAGTACTCCGCCAGGTGTCCTCGGGATATTTAGCCGAGAATTCTCGGCAAAATAAAACCCCGCCCGGATGCAATACACACCCGGACGGGGGAAGGGAAGGCTTTGGGGATGAATAATGTTATCGCGCGGTCAAAAAAGCCGCAAGTATTTTGTACCGACAGGCCTGATCTCAGGCAGTCCTAACAACGTCCTGTTCAAACTATCGCCGAGACGGTACGCCAGAGCACATCCTTGCCGTCGGACTTGTCGAAATAGGCATCGGCCTCGGATGCCCGACGTCTCTGCTCCTCGACCGGGTACACGCTCGTCACCACCACCTTTACCTCAGGATGAAAAGTGCGGACTACATGCAACAGCGTGCCGCCGCCTACCTCGGGCATGTTGATGTCCAGGCAGATAATGCCTACGTTCCGCCTGAGCAGGATCTCCCGCGCCTCCACCGCGGTGGACGCCGTCAGGACCGTGAACCCCTTGGCCGTGAAAAACCTTTTGAACATATCCCGGATCCGCTCCTCATCGTCCACCACCAAAAGGATCTTGCTGGCAGCCCAACCCATGACTCCAGGCGGCCAAGCCACAGCGCCGGTGCGACCGTAAGAACCCATCATGAGGTCCAACCCGTAATCAGCCTCTCCGCGATACCTTTCGTCATCATCTGGAAACATAAAATTCATATCGTTCCCCCTTTCGTTATGCCAAGGCCTCAGCCTCGACACCGGTTTTATACCACCCGCCGCATCGGAGGAACGTTAAAACAGGATTAAAAAATTCTTATCCAGGATGGCTCTGACTGGCGGGCAAGCTAGGCGCGCGCCGTAGTGACGGAAGGTTTGTCGTCGGTTGTGGCCAGCGGAAGCCGGACCGTGAAGGTCGTCCCCTTACCGATGTCACTTTCGAAAAAGATATCGCCGCCGTGGGCGCGGGCGATGGAACGGGCCAGACACAGCCCCAAACCGGTCCCCGGAGGAGTTTCACCGTCGCGACGGTTCCCGCGGTAGAACTGCTCGAAGATCCTTGGCTGATCAGCAGGCGCGATCCCGCAACCAGTGTCCCGGACAGAGACCAGCACCGCGGCATCCCCGGTCTTGACCGTGACATTGATCCTGCCGCCGGAGGGCGTGAACTTGACCGCATTGTGGATCAGATTGAAGAACAGGCGCCGGAGATGCGTCGCGTCGCCCGTCACCATCCGCGGTCCTTCCGGCAAAGCCAGCTTCAGCTGTATTTCCTTGCCGGACGCCAGCACCTGGGCATGCTGGCAGACGTCAACCAGGAAGGCCGTCAGGTCCAGCCGCGTCATCTGAAAGATGTCCAGACGGTAATCGAAACGGGCCAACAAAAGCAGGTCCTTGATGATCTTGATCAGCCGGTCGATCTCCTGCAGCGCGACCTCCATCACCCGTCGGTCTTCATCCGAGACGCCCTCACTGCAAAGCGCCAGCTCCAGCTCGCCCTTGACGATCGCGAGCGGCGTCTTTAGCTCGTGCGCGACATGCGAGCTGAACTCGTTTATGTGCGCAAAAGACTTCTCCAGCCGGCCGATCATCTGGTTGAAGGACTCCACCAGAAGCTGCATCTCCTGGTCCATCTCCTCCTCGGTAATACGTACGCCCAGGTTCCTCTGGGAGATCTGGCTGGCCGTGCGGGTGACCTCCATGACCGGATGCAATATACGCCTGGTCAGAAACGATCCGATAAAAAGCGACAGCAGAAGTATGAACGCGCTGCCCGACCCCATGACTATCAATAACTGCGATAGTGTGCGCCTGACGGAGGACAAAGGCACCACCAGCTGCAGGATGCACGACTGGCGGTAGTTGAACGTGAACGGATAACTTATGCCGCGGAAAGGCTCGCCGCTAATTGTCACGTCCGCCAATCTTTCCGCCCCTTCCCGCGGCGAAAGATGCTTGTCCAGGATCAACCCTGCTCCGGTCGGAAGATTCTCCGACTGCAAGACCACGCCGCCTTTCATGTCCAGAACGCGGAAGAACTCGTTGTTGGCGCCCAGAAGCCAGCGGTGCTTCTCCCAGAGCCTGTCGATCACGCCCTTTCCCAGGGACACCTCCTCAGCGTCATCGGACAGAAACTGCCGCATGAGCGAAGTCGGCGGCATCTTCCCGCGGCTTATCTCACCGTAGGCGTTGATGGTGCCGGCGATGTGCTCGGCCTTCTCCGCCAGTTCGGCCTCAATGTTCTTGTAAAGTATGCGGCCGACCGAGTGGTACAGAAACACACTAAAAGACAGCAGGATGAATCCCAGTATGCCGGAATAAAGGATGGTGGTCTTGAAGCGGATAGAATTGGTGATCATTTATCCTTGAGGACGTAGCCCACCCCGCGCAGGGAGTGGATCAGTTTGACGGGGTTGTCCTGGTCGACTTTGCGACGCAGGTAATTGATATAAACGTTTATGACATTGGAGAAAGAGTCGAAGTCGTCGTTCCAGACGTGTTCCGATATCATGGTGCGGGTCACCACCTGGCCCGTATGCAGCATCAGGTATTCCAGCAGGCTGTATTCGGTAGGCGTCAGGTCGATCTCGCGTCCGGCCCGGAAGACCTTGCGCGAAGCCTGGTCCAGCTCGAGGTCCGCCACCTTGAGCCGCGGAGTTTTGACCACGTGTCCGCGCCGCAACAAGGCCCGAACGCGCGCCAGCAACTCGGGGAAAGAGAATGGCTTGGTGAGGTAATCATCTGCGCCGGCGTCCAGGCCGGAGATCTTGTCTTCCACGTCGTCGCGGGCAGTGAGCATGAGGATCGGTACGGTCAGGCCCTTCTTACGCAGCTTGCGGCACACTGCAATACCATCCTGTCCGGGAATCATGATATCCAGCACGATAAGGTCGTAGGTATTAGTCTCCGCCAGAAAAAGCGCGCCTTCACCGTTGTCGGCTGTATCCACCGCATACGCAGCCTCCCGCAGGCCTCTTTTGACAAAGGCCGACAGTTTTTTCTCGTCTTCCACCAGCAAAATACGCATACTACCTGCCTCCTCCCTGGCGGCTTTATTATACAGCAGTGCGGCAGCCCGGGCTTTGCCTATTTCTGTGCGCCCTTTGGTCGGCCCTGACGCGTATAAATTACATAGTAAAGAAGTGCAGCTGCCTGACCTGTCGGACAGCGCTACGGCCAGTTGATCGTTAGACGTGAGACGTTGGACGTTTGACGTCTACCGTCTTACGTCTAACCATAAGTATCGAGCATCCGCCTGCACAGGTCATAAGGTCATACGTCAAAAGAGCTTAAACTGCTCTTTCTCCCGGGCACGCCGGCGCGACATCCCGCGGGCCTTCACGTCTTCCATCCGCTCGAGGATATCTTGCAAGAAAGGGGAAGCCGCCGGCTCCGTAGCACGTCCGAACAGCGTGCGCTGGCGGGACCGGACAAGATACAGCCGCTCACGGGCGCGGGTCATCCCGACGTAGAACAGCCGCCGCTCTTCCTCGACACTGGTGGTGAGAAGATCCGCCTTGAGCGGCAGCAGGCCGGACTCACATCC
Organism: Candidatus Omnitrophota bacterium; assembly: GCA_013335325.1. Classification (GTDB taxonomy): domain Bacteria; phylum Omnitrophota; class Gorgyraeia; order Zapsychrales; family Fredricksoniimonadaceae; genus JAAXVU01. The sequence goes on from JAAXVU010000049.1 coordinate 13,321, forward strand.
GACGATGAAGACCACCGGGAACTCGAGGCCTTTGGCGGCGTGCAGGGTCAGAAGCGACACTTTCCCGGCCCGGGAATTGAAAACATCCTCA
>JAAXVU010000186.1 GCA_013335325.1 Candidatus Omnitrophota bacterium
CCTCGACCGGACGCATCTCGTCGGGGCCGAGCAACAGCTCCATGCGGCGGGTGGCGCTCTTGGCGATATCGATAGCCGGAAATATCCGGCGGTTGGCAATGTCGCGTGACAGCACGATCTCCATGTTACCGGTGCCCTTGAACTCCTCGAAGATAACGTCGTCCATGCGGCTGCCGGTCTCGACCAAGATCGTCGCCAGGATGGTAAGCGAACCGCCGTGCTCGATCTTGCGGGCCGCGCCGAAGATCCGCCGCGGCACTTCCAGCGCGCGGGCATCCAGACCGCCGGAGATCGTACGTCCGCTGGAACGGCGTTCCGCGTTGTGCACTCGGGCCAGACGGGTCAACGAGTCGATCAGGATCATCACATTATCGCCGGAACCGGCTTCGCGTATGGCCCGGCGCATCAAATCTTCGGAAGTGGCCACGTGATGGTCGTAGCCCTGGTCAATAGAAGATGCATACACCTCGGCGGTGACACTGCGCTTGAAATCGGTGACTTCCTCCGGCCGCTCGTCTACCAGAAGGCAATAGAGCTTGACCTGCGGGCAGGCCTTGGCGACCGCCTGGCAAATATGTTTCAAGATCGTGGTCTTGCCCGAACCCGGTGGCGCCACGATGAGCCCGCGCTGGCCCATGCCGATAGGACATATAAGGTCCATTGCACGCATGGTCAACTCGCTCGAGCCGTCTTCCAAGCGGATCCGCGGTGATGGGTCGATCGGCGTGCCGGCGAGGAAACGCTGCTCGTGTTCATCTATGACCCGACGCGGCTGCGGGCGCGCAAAAGCCTGCGCCGGCTGTCGCGGCTGAAAATTATGTTTCCGGCCGTAACCCTGGCCCTGCTTGTTCGTATTGTTATGGAAAGGTCTTCTCATAATGCTGAAAGTGTCCGGGCCAACTTGATGGTGACAGATAGCCCGCTGCCCCAGGGCCATAAAAGTGCCAACTCGGCAGCGCTGCCATCCTGCCTGACATAAAGTGTCTGTCCGTCGTAAACCCCGCCGTAGGGCGCGGCATAGGCACTGGCCTCGCCGGAAGGCTTCTTCCCCTGCGGCTTGAAGGGTTCGCCGAAATAGCGCCGCAGCAGGTCCGTCACCTCTGCAAGACCCGCAGTGGCCACCACCACCTCGCAATAACCGTCATTCTGCGTGCGCGATTCTTCGCATTTCACCTGACGAACAGCGCGTAGAAGCTCCGCAAAAGTCATGTCAGCCGACTTTACAGCGGTCTTGACGCTGGCAGTATCTCTGGATGCTGATATGTTCATGGCTCGATTTGGAAAAAATCAGAAGGTCCGGCCGGTAGATCGCAAAGACTGGCAGGAAATAATTCTGATCGGTCGATATGAAACAGCCCGACTCCTGAACTGCAGGACTGACTGTCCTTATTTATCTGTACGCTGCGTGATCTCGATCAGGTGGTACCCGAACTGGGTCTTGATCGGTCCGTGCACTTTGCCGACTGCTTCCCCGAAGACCACCTTGTCAAACTCGGGAACCATCTGGCCGCGGAAGAAACTGCCCAGATCGCCACCCTTCTTGCCCGACGGGCACTTGGAATGCTGCCTGGCCGCGGCTCCGAAATTCGCTCCGGCGGCGATCTCTTCTTTCAACTTCAGGCATTCCTGTTCGGTCTCAACTAAGATATGTCGTGCGCTGGCCTTGGCTGGCATCAAACGTCTCCTTTGAATTGATAAGGCTATTGATAGAGGAAATCAACCTGAGCAAAGATACACCAGGACCGCCTAAATGTCAAAATATTAGAATTTAGATTAAGGATTACCGGAGACCCGGAACAACTCTTACCACAGAAGAGATCCACTGCCCAAATCCAGATCGCTGCAATTACTTGGCCCCACTGGTCCCGGGAGCCGCCTGAGCCAGAAATGAGAAACCTTCCACGGCCTGCACGGATAATATCCTGGGGGTCAGCCCGTCCAGATCACCGGCCAGCATGCCGGCGCCGCCGAACTCCAGGGCCGGGGCATTGGCCTCGGCGTTGACCCGCACGCTGCCGTCCACATTCCGGGCGTCGATACCACCCTTCATGGCGGAGTCGGTGGCTTTTTCCTCAAGGCTGACACCTCGACTCTGCATATTGTGCGTAAGAGCGCCCTGCAAGGCATTTTTTGACCTACTGATAGAATAATTAGCGGCCTCAACTGCATTGGCCAACCAAATTCCCCGCTTTAAACTATCAGTCAAAGGAAAGGGCTCCTTGGCTTTAAAATTAATTTTATGCTCGAACGCCTGTAAAATAGCCATTAACAAAGTCTTCACCTGTACTTCTATAGTGGAATCACCATCGCCTAGCATAAATATAAGATGTATTGCCCTATACCAATCAGGCGTACTGCTACTTGCGGACGTACCTGTCAGAGTATCATAATAATTAACTGCCCTTACCAGAATGCGCTTGGGAGTCGCCGTCCCCACATCGCGAAAGTTCTCGGCCGCATTATTTACTTCCAAATACTTATTCGTATAGTCTCTTTTCTTAGAATTCTTTAATCCTGGAGAATGCATAAACTGCAGCAGAGCCTTCTTTCTTTTCATTATGTCTTCTTGGTATCTGTTGAACTCCAGGCTGCCTGCAATAATGGACCTCACACCTTTGACCATATCTCCAAGACTATCGTCCGTGTACATCCCGATACGTCCGCCATCCCAATCCATAACTCTGTTCAGATCGGTATCACCATCGTCTAACTTCTTTAAAAAACTATCCGCTGTCTTGGCTCGTGAGAATAAGATCTTCTCATTGTTATCACGCTTGTCCAAACCCATAACCCCCATCAACCCTGACAAGAAATCGAAGCTATTGTTTAATAAACTTCTGGCCTTTTCGGCTGCTAGAATAACTTTTTCCTGCATTTCTTTCTTGATCGCTGCCTGGCGCTCTGCACGGATCTTCACCAATTGTTCTCTAGCGTCTACCGGTAAAGGCAGAAATACCGGATTGCTTTTGTCATTAGGATTCATACCTATCATTATGCTTTCTATAGAAAGAGCGAAGGCCTTAGCATCATCGACCGACTTTAAAGAGGATGCGATCTTCACAAATTGATCGAGCAAAGCATCATTCAAACCCAAATATTTAAAGACTGTCTCGTACTGCACTTGATCTGGGCTTCTGGACAACATGCCGATCGTCGCCAATATCTTAAAGACGTATATGGTATATTCACCAGTAAGAATTAATTTCTGAATATCACTATCATTAGGATCATCTACTACGTAATTAAAAGCATCGATCAGCGCTTTAGCTGTCGATTTATCTTCACCCTTCATGAACAATTGAAACGCTTTCTTGGCATGAGCGCGCAAGAACTTCATATCATTCTTCACGCCTCTGTCTGAAGATGAACTGATCTCGCCCCATGAAATCTGCAACTT
>JAAXVU010000187.1 GCA_013335325.1 Candidatus Omnitrophota bacterium
TCGGCAAATTGCAATTGAAGGACGATGCAACGCCAAGAACGGATGAGATAACAGAGTACAGAATTACCGAGCATGAAACTCGCGTAACAAGTCCCTCGGATAGGAATTTTCTTTCGATCAAGGACTTGTACCCAGGTCAATACGTCACCATTGAAGTGATGACAGGAAAGGAAGACCAAATTGTCCAAAAGATCACAACGGCATTTCGGCCAAGAGCAGGTTATCAGGAGGCCTATGGCCGTGTTCAGACAATCGATGAGGCGGGAACGCTTGTTTTGCTGGAAAGGCCTCCGGCAGGTGAGGCCGGGGAGGGTAATCCAATAAGTTTTGTTTTCTACCCCAAAGAGATAGTTGTCATGCGAAGCCCAAGCCGTCGTCCGGTTCAGTTACTGCTTAAGCCGGGTGATGTAGTGAAAGTCGAATATGTGTGGCACGATGAGGAGAGGCAGGCGCGGACTATTACAGTGTATTCTCCTCAAATATCTAGCACGACTACGACGGTAACTACAACAACGACAAATACGGAAGGTTATTGACTGAGATATTGTTGTGGTTGAAGGACGTCTTGCTTGTTCTTGGGAGAATGGATATATGAATGAAGAAAAAGAACAATATCAAAGGTCCAGTAAGGTTTCTAATGAATATGCTCGTGCTCATGATAGATACGACCTGCAGACTTCGGAATCTGATTGCTGGACCTATTTGTGGCAGCGTATAAGGAGCAAGGCGGGAAGATTTCTTAAAAGCAAGGAGTAAACCCGGAGCTACTTTGCAAAACTGTTTATCTATCTAGGAGACATCTATGGGGCGATTTGTCGGAATCGATCTTGGCACATCCAACTCGGCAGCTGCGGTTATGGAAGGTGGTCGCCCTGTTATTGTCCCGTCGGCGGAAGGCGCGGGGGTGGCATCGGGTAAGGCGTTTCCGTCATTTGTCGCGTTCACCAAGGACGGCCAAAGACTTGTAGGTGAGCCCGCGCGTCGTCAGGCCGCGGCCAATCCGGAAGGGACTGTCTACGCTGCCAAACGTAAGATGGGAACGGACCACAAGTTTACCGTGTTCGGAAAAGACTATACGCCGCAGCAGATCTCGGCATTCATTCTTCAAAAGATCAAGGCAGATGCTGAGACATATCTGGGAGATACAGTGGAAGGTGCCGTCATCACTGTCCCGGCCTATTTCAACGACAATCAACGTCAGGCCACCAAAGACGCCGGAGAGATCGCGGGGTTGAATGTACTGCGCATCATCAATGAGCCCACGGCTGCGTGCCTGGCTTACGGTATCGACAGGGCCGGCAAGGAGCAGAAGATCATGGTGTTCGATCTGGGCGGAGGCACGCTGGACGTTACCATCCTGGATATGGGAGCAGGCGGGACCTTCGAAGTGCTGGCTACGAGCGGAGACAACTTGCTGGGTGGGACGGATATGGACAATATACTGATCGGGCACGTCGTAAATGAATTCAAGAAAGAGACCGGTATTGATCTTTCCACAGACAAGATGGCGTTCCAGCGTTTGCGTGAGGCTGCCGAAAAAGCCAAGGTTGAGCTATCTTCGACAGTCCAGACGGAGATCAATTTGCCGTTTATTACTGCCGACGCATCTGGGCCAAAGCATATGACTCAGACATTGGACCGGGCGAAGCTGGAAAGTCTGGTTGGCCCGATCATAGAGCGTTGCCGGAACCCGATCCGCCAGGCCATGCAGGACGCATCCTCCAAGACCGGCGGGGAGATAAAGATCGACAAGATTATTATGGTCGGCGGCCCTACAAGAATGCCGATCGTGCAGAAGTTTGTTGAGGAAGAAGTGGGGCAGAAGATCGAACGCGGCATTGACCCCATGGAGTGTGTGGCGTTGGGGGCTGCCGTTCAGTCGGGTATAATCAAAGGGGACGTGAAAGACGTGCTGCTTTTGGATGTTACTCCGCTTACCCTGGGTATAGAAACGCTCGGCGGAGTAATGAGCAAAATGATCGAGCGCAACACAACCATCCCGACTAAGATGACGAATATATTCTCTACGGCTGACGACAACCAGTCTGCAGTGACGATCCGAGTACTCCAGGGCGAAAGGCCTATGGCCCAAGATAATACCGAACTAGGCAAGTTTGACCTCGTTGGAATACCGCCGGCGCCGCGCGGGATCCCGCAGATCGAGGTCACCTTCGACATCGATGTGAATGGCATTGTCCATGTCGGGGCCAAAGACAAGGCCACGGGCAAGGAGCAATCGATCCGGATCACATCTCCCAAGAAGCTTTCCGAGCAAGAGATCCAGAAGATGGTCAGGGAAGCCGAAAAGTTCGGTGTGGAAGATCGAAAACGCAAAGATGAAGCTGAGGCCATTAACCAGGCGAACGCACTGATTTATGCAACGGAAAAAGCGCTCAAGGATTATGGCGAAAAGGTTCCGGCTTCAGAACGAGAGAATATTTTCCGAGAGGTGAACTCTCTCAAGCAAGCGGTGAAAGATACGGCGCTAGACCGCATCAAGGCTGGAATTGAGTCCTTAACCAAATCAAGTCACAGTCTGGCTGAGGGGATGTACAAACCCGCCGGGGAAGGTCAGGGTGCGTCAGGTGCCGCAAATGCTAAACAAGAACGACCTGCGCCCGGGCCAGATAGTCGCCGTGGTCATTCACCCGATGGGGCTACGGCCAAGGGCCATGAAGGGGTCATTGATGCAGAATTCGTGGTAAAGGACGATAAATAGAGTCGAGAAGCGCCTCTGTTAGTAAAGAAAGGCTTTTCAACCGTATCTCTCCAGTGGCCTGTTCGGTGGAGCTTAGAACATCTGCAAAGCCGCAGAGTTGGATCAAAATAGGGATGTGCTCTTATGAGGATCGATATCTTAAGATACCTTCAGGATAGGATCAGCCCTACGCTCTATTGTCGAGCTGTTGCGAAGCGGACTAAGAAGATTAGTACGAGCGCCGACTTCTCATCCATGAAATCTGGTGAGCATCGCCCTTCAACTGGTGAAAGGATCGGCAAGGTCACTGCTGAATGTTTGGCAGAAAAAGATAATCTCCAAAGATTGATCTTCATACTGACCATGTCATTATTAATGTGTGCAATATTGGTATGGTGTTTGTTTCAATTGTCGCCAGCACTGCATTAAGGCCACTCTCAAGATCGTAAAATAACTGGATGCATGAAGAAATAGGGCTCCAGACAACTCCTCGCCTTTTAATACTTCCTGTCGAAACAGTTTTTTGGCTTTGTATTGACCGATCTTCCTCCTTACCTCTAGTTATACCTTGGTTCAATTGTATTCTTTGACCAAGGGCATAAGATATCACCGTCAGTAATAGGAGGGTTAAGGTGTCTACAGACAAAAAAAGAGTTTTTATTGTG
>JAAXVU010000050.1 GCA_013335325.1 Candidatus Omnitrophota bacterium
GTTATGTTTTACGTTAAAGGGCGAAAAGCTTCGGGCCGAGAGACGGCAGAGACCAAGTCCTAATAACTGTTGTACGCCGGTATCCTGGGGTTACGAAAAAGACGATATGCGGATTGTATTATTGGCCAATCATCTGAATGTGGGCGGTATATCATCATATGTCATAACCCTGGGACGTGGTCTGGTAAGCCGTGGGCATCAGGTCTTCGTGGCAACTTCGGGTGGTTCTTTGGTTTCTAAGTTGCAGAAATCCGGGATTCGTTGTGTCAGTCTCAATGTGCGGATGAAAAGCGAGATAAACCCATTTTTATTTGGTAATATTCCGCGATTATTGGCACTGCTTAAGGCAGAGAATATAGACCTTATGCATGCCCAGACTCGAGTGACTGCAATGTTGGCCGCATCTTCCTCTATATTTTGTGGCGTGCCATATATGACAACTTGTCATGGTTATTTTAAGCCGCATTGGGGGCGGCGACTTGTGCCATTGTGGGGGCGTCGGGTCATTGCTATCAGCCGCCCGGTGGTCGACCATCTTACGCGCGATATGGAAGTCCGACCGGAAAAAATCGTCCTGGTCCCCAATGGTATCGATCTGAATGCGTTTCGTCCGTTGTCAGATGCAGAGCGTCAGGCATTACGCGATCGCTGGGGGCTTGGCCGTGAGCCGGTGGTAGGGATAGTTGCACGGCTGTCTGACGTTAAAGGGCACGCATTCCTGATTGATGCGGTGGCGCAAGTTAGAAAAGTCTTTCCTGATGTGAAATGTTTGATCTTCGGCGATGGTCCCTTGGAGACGGAATTAAAGCAACGGGTGCAGACGTTGGGCCTGAAGGATGCAGTACTGTTTTATCCTGTAATTAACCGCACATCGGAAGTGCTGGGTCTTTTGGATGTTTTTGTGATGCCCTCGCTTTCTGAAGGGTTGGGGTTATCGGCTATGGAGGCGATGGCATCTGGGCTGCCGACAGTAGCTTCAGGCGTGGGAGGGCTGCTGGATCTTATACAGGATGGTGTTACCGGGCGACTGGTTCCGCCGAAAGATCCAACGGCACTAGCTTTAGTGATACAGGATGTGCTGGCGGATCGAGTCAGGGCCAGGGATATGGGCGAGAAGGCTCGGTTTTTTATTGCCACCAACTATTCGCAAGAAAAGATGCTGGATGGAACCTTGGGGGTCTATAGGACGGTCCTGGGGCAAAATGCCTCCGACGTCAGTTGATGCTATGAGAAATATTCTAGTAGTATCGGTCAATTGGCTGGGAGATGCGGTGTTCTCCACGCCTGTGTATCATGCGCTGAAAGGCCAATATCCTTTGGCGCGTGTGACTGCCCTGTGCGTGCCGCGTGTGCGCGAGGTTTTGGCCATGTGTCCGGATATCGACGATGTAATGGTCTACGACGAGGATGGCATCGATCGTCCGTTGATACGCAAATGCTCTTTGGTGCATGAGTTGCGCCGGCGGCAGTTTGATGCTGTGTATATCTTGCGGCGCTCTCTTTCGCGGACCTGTCTGACGGTGCTGGCGGGTATCCCGGTTCGCGTCGGTTTTGCTTCCAAAGGATGGCGGAAGCTTTTGACTACGGTCACGGATTGCTCCGGCCTCGATGATATTCACCGGGCGGATGTTTATCTGCGTGTCCTAGAAAGCGCCGGTGTCAAGATCACTGACCGGGCCTGCCGTTTGACTCCTCCCGCAGGAGTTCTACGCGGATGGCGGGACCGTTTGTCTGCCCTAGGGGTACGTGCAGGTGAACGCATAATTGCGGTAAATACCGGCGGAAATTGGGACTTGAAACAATGGCCTGTGGAACGCTTCGTGGAGTTGGTGCGTGCCATCCACCAGCAGAGGCTGGGCCGGGTGATCCTGCCGGGAGCGTCCAAGGATGTGGCCCGTGTTCAGAGGATTTCGGATCTTTCGGGGGTCGATCCTTTAATCACCGCCGGAGAGACCGGACTGACCTGTCTGGCCGGACTTTTGGGTTGTGTTGATGTTCTGATCACCGCTGATACCGGCCCGCTGCATCTGGCAAGTGCTATTGGTACCAGTACGATCGCCTTGTTCGGTCCCACGCGTCCCGAGATTACCGGACCGCGGGGGCAGGGTCGAAGCGTAATTTTACAAAAGGACGTCGGATGTAACAAGACGCCGTGTTATTATTTGGAATGCCCGGATAACCGTTGTATGAAAGCTGTCGAGGTTCAAGATGTTCTGCAGGCTCTCCAGTAGTTCCCGGGTTGGGAGGATACTGTTGGTATCGCTTTCCAACATTGGGGATATAGTGATGACTTTTCCGGTCTTCGACGCGCTGCGTGCAACATTCCCCGGAGCGGAGATCTCGGTGGTTGTCGGTCCCAAGGGTAAGACTTTTTTTTGCGATAATCCGCATGTGCAGCGTGTAATAGTTTTTGATAAGAGAATGCCGCCGTCGGATAAGTGGCGATGGTTGCTCCAATTGCGACGTCAGCGCTTTGACTTGCTGGTAGACTTGCGTAATTCCATGTTGCCTTTTCTGCTGGGAACCCGTTACTCAACACGTCCGGTAATGGTATCCGTCCCGGGACACATGAAAGAAAGGCATATGCTTCGTCTTATCTCAGTGGTTCCGCATTCTGTGTTGCCTGGTGAAAGGTATGCGGGTTATCTTTCTGGCCAGGAGCTGAGGCAGGCTAAGGGGACGGTCTACGGTCAGAATGGATTCGTTGTGTTTGCGCCAGGGGCGGCGGACCAGCGTAAGCGCTGGAACGAGGACGGCTTTACTAAGGTCATACAACATGTCACGGAGCGTCTTGGACACCGGGTAGTGGTGGTGGGTGACCGGCGCGATCGTCCGGTCGTAGAGAGGATATTGCGGGATGTATCCGGCGGGGTGATCAACCTGTGCGGTTTTACCACCCTGCGTGAATTGAGTGGCGTAGTGCGTCTGGCAAGTCTGGTGGTTGCCAATGACAGCGGAATTATGCATCTCGCCAGTTATTTCGATATCCCTATTATAGCTTTATTCGGCCCGACGGATCCTTTATTGTACGGCCCGTGGAGTTCGCGCGCGGAAGTTGTTCGTAAGGGGGAATTGATGGCTGACATCAAGGTTGAGGATGTGCTGAAGGCGCTGGATTCCTGTCTGGCCGGGAGGCAGTTGTGAAGGTCTTGAATGGTGCTATCGGATGCTTGTGCGTGCTTATATATTTGACCACTGCGGGGTGGTCTGCTGAAGGGATATCATCCGTAGTTAAAGGCAATAACGATCTTGCTTTGGAGCTTTACGCCATACTGGACGCAAAGCCGGAACCCGGAGCTTCGGGCTCTGTTTTTGCGCCTTACGCTATTGCGAAGTCTCTGGCGATGGTCTATTCAGGGGCCAAGGAGAATACTGCTCTACAGATGGTCCAGGCCATGCATATGAAGATTGGTAGCGAACGTTTTCATAAAGCCTTTGCCAGTTTATCTGCCAGTCTGGAGTCTTCTGCCGTCTCCACAGGATATGACCTGGCCGGCTTTAACGCTTTGTTTGTTCAGGAAGGTTACAGCTTTCAGAAAGAATTCTTGATCGTTCAGGACAATGTTTACGGGATATTGCCCGTCGGGCTGGACTTTGCTTCCAGCCCCCAGGCACAAAGGACAGCTATTAACCGCCGGCTGGAAGGGGAAACTAATAACATGATCAAAGGGTTTCTGGAGCCTGGCATGGTGACCGACACTACCAGGATGCTATTGGTAAGTGCAATGTATTTCAAGGGACAGTGGGAATCTGCATTTGACCCGGCGCTAACTTTTAAGGCTGATTTTGTCAGGCCTGCTGGCTTGCCAACAAGCCGGGCCATGTTTATGACTACCAATGCTGAGTTCCGCTATGGAGAAGATAGCGAGACGCAGTTGCTGGAGCTGCCTTACATCGGCCGTAAGTTTTCGATGCTTATTATCTTGCCGCGAGTCGCATCAGCTTTCTCGGTCTTAGAGAAAAATCTTACGCCAGCCAGCTTTGAACAATATCTGACGAAACTTAGGTTACGTAAGATTCATGTGGAGATCCCGCGTTTTAAGGCCGAGACAACCTTGCGGCTCAATTCAGCGCTCCAGGCGCTGGGCGTAACAGATGCTTTTGACGATAGCCGGGCCGACTTTAGCGGTATGGACGGCAACCGGGATCTGTATATAAGCCAGGTATTGCACAAGGCCTGTGTTGAAGTGGATGAAGGCGGACCAGACGCTGGCGCTCTGGCGCGGCACGCAGCAGCTGATAGAGCAGCGCAGTTACCTGTTTTTAGAGCAGACCATCCGTTCTTGTTTATGGTGCGCGATAATGCGACCGGGAGTATTCTTTTTCTGGGACGCGTGATTGATCCTGGTTTGGGTAATCTGTAATTGAGGTGTATAGATGCAAGAGTTTAAAAAGATTTTGGTAATTCGTACGGATCGGATCGGAGATGTTGTGTTGACTATCCCGGCCGTCAGGGCGTTGCATGAGGCGTTTCCCAAGGCTCGGATTACGATGTGGGTTGCTAAGTCCACGAGTGAACTTGTGGAAGGTCTGTCGTTCGTCAATGAAGTCATCGTGGAAGATACCTCAATGGGCTGGAAGGGATATTGGGACTTTATTAAAATCCTCAAGGAAAAGCGATTCGACCTGGCAGTGAATTATCACCCCAAACGACGCACCAATTCAGCATGTTTCTTGGCTGGCATACCTGTTCGTTTAGGTTATTATAATAACAAGTTTGGGTTCTTTCTGACTTTGCCAGTCGCCGATCTCAGGCATATGGGAAAGAAGCATGAGGCGGAGTTTTGTCTTGACCTGCTGCGTGATATAGGAGTGGTCTCTTCGGATACTCGACTGGAACTGGCTGTAAATGCACAAGCTGAAGCCTGGGCGGAGCAGTTCTTTAAGTCGCATGGATTGGTTGGCAAGAAACTGGTTGCCTTGCATCCTGATGCCAGCTCCTCAAGCAAATGCTGGCCAGCCCAAATGTTTGGTGAGCTGGGTGCTCGCTTGGCCTTGTCTGAAGGAGTTGTCCCGATAGTAGTAGGTGGTGTTTCCGCCAGGCAACAGCTGGATGTCATTGGTAAGCAGATGGATTGTGATTATCACGATCTGACTGGTTCGTTATCTATGGCGCAACTGGTGAGCCTGCTAAGGCGCTGTCAGCTTTTAGTTTCTAATGATTCAGGTCCAGTGCACGTTTCCGCGGCAGTCGGGACTCCAGTCATTTCTCTTTTTCTTCGCACTCAACCTGGTATCAACCATGGCCGCTGGCGTCCTCTGGGAGTAAATTCGGCAGTTTTGTTGAACAAGCCTGGCGAGGAAATTGTCCTGGATGCGGAATGCCAGGTAGTCGGCGGCAAGTTCGACTCTATAAGCGTGGACGAAGTCTTGGCGGAAGCCGTTCGGCTGCTCGGCTCAAAGCCTAGAGCGAGCTGAAGTTATACGATTTATTCTCCTGTCTCCCCACGTTGACATTCCCAAATAACTATGTTAGGATGAGGCCTATTTTTTTGTAGATAAAGAATAAATATATGAATAAATATCATTCTATTCTTAAATCATTTAAGCAGCAGCATGTACTTGTCGTAGGCGATTTGATCCTGGACCAGTATATCAAGGGCAGTGTTAGTCGTATTTCACCAGAAGCCCCTGTACCTGTTGTGCTTCAAGAAGAAACCTTTTATACACCCGGTGGCGCGGCCAACGTCGCCAATAACCTGAGTAGTCTGGGTGCTAAGGTGACGGTGGTGGGGCGTATTGGTGATGACAGTGAAGGGGTTGTACTCAAGCGCGTTTTGACTGAACGTAAGATACGCACGAACGGCATTTTCATTGACAACAGGGTGCATACAATATTAAAGACGCGTATCATTGCCCAGCACCAGCAGATGGTGCGGCTGGATCGCGAAAGGATCGTCGATGACTCTGATGCCGTATTTTACGACGCTAGCATCGCGCCTTTCATACACAAATACTTCTCTACTTTTGATGCGATCATTCTCTCCGACTACGGTAAGGGCATTGTGCAAGAACCGCTGGTAGCTGACCTGACGCGGCTAGCGTTGCAGCACAAGGTGCCGATCGTGGTGGACCCTAAGGTTGAGCATCTGAAATTCTATGGAAGGGTGACATCGATCACCCCCAATCGTAAGGAGACCGAGAACGCCCTTAAAGGGCTGGAACCGGAGACTCGTAAAGCTTTCGGTATCGAGACGACTCGGTTGGATAGTTTGGAAGTTGTCCAGAAGACCGGTGTCGGGTTGTTGAAATATCTGGATATTGAATCTTTGTTGATCACCTTGGGTGAAGGCGGAATGTGTTTGTTCGAGGCAGGCAAGGAACCTTTGCATATACCAACGCGGGCTCGGGAGGTATTCGATGTCTCCGGCGCTGGTGATACTGTTATTTCGGTCTTTACTTTGGCTCTGGCTGCGGGAGCGCAGAAGAAACAGGCAGCCGATATCGCCAATCATGCTGCCGGTATCGTTGTGGGCAAGATGGGCGCGGCTTCGGTAGGGCCAGAAGAGCTGGCCGCTTCACTGAAGGGTGCCCGATGAAGGCGGTTGGTGTAATTCCTGCCCGTTGGGCATCTACGCGTTTGCCTGGTAAGGTTTTGGTAGATATCGGCGGTAAGCCGATGCTTCAGCATGTCTGGGAGCGGGTCAAGAAGTCGGGCCGCCTGGCGGATGTAATTGTCGCTTGCGATGAGCTGCACGTGGTCGAGCGAGCCCGGGGGTTCGGCGCCAACGCGATCCTGACTGCCAAAAACCATCCGTCCGGTTCGGATCGGGTGGCGGAAGCTGCAGCCGGTACCGATGCTGACATAATTGTTAATATACAGTCGGATGAGCCGTTCGTGCGTCCGCAATTGATCGATAAGCTGGTCGAGGCTCTGACGCAGGATCTGGTGCCGGTTGTGGCGACACCTGTCAAGCGGGTGGTCAGTGAGGTAGAGTTTCGCAATCCCAATGTGGTCAAGGTAGTGCTGGACAATAGCTGGAACGCGCTTTATTTTTCGCGTGCCGCGATACCTTTCCGTAGGGATGGTCGGCCGGAAACTTGGAGTAGCTATTTCAAGCATATTGGAATTTACGCTTACCGCCGGAAGTTCTTGTTTGATTTTTGCAAGTTGCCCAAGGCTTTTCTGGAGCAGGAAGAATGTCTGGAGCAACTCAGGGTGCTGGAGGCGGGCTATCGCATCCGTTGTGTAGAGACTGACGCAGAGACGGTCGGAGTCGATACTCCGGAAGATGTTGTCCGGGCTGTAAATTTTATGAAAGAGAACCCAGGCCTATGAAGACGCGTATTGTAAAAGCAGGCAAGGTCAGTTTCGGTGGTAATCTGCCGTTTGTCCTGATTGCCGGTCCGTGCGTGATCGAATCGCGCGCCGCCACGATCAAGATGGCCGGCGATTTGGTGAAGTTGACCAAGCGGCTCGGGATACCGTATGTGTTCAAGGCCAGCTACGACAAGGCCAACCGAACTTCGTCGGACTCTTTTCGCGGTCCGGGGCTGGCGGACGGTTTGGATGTATTGCGGGAGGTCAAGGAACGCTTCGGCGTGCCGGTCGTAAGCGATGTGCACGAAGTGGGCCAAGTTGAGGCTGTGGCCAGTGTTTTAGATATAATTCAGATCCCGGCGTTCCTGTGCCGACAGACCGATCTGGTGCTGGAAGTCGCCCGGACCAGACGGGTGGTTAATATCAAGAAGGGGCAGTTCCTGGCGCCCTGGGATGTGAAGTCCATAGTACGTAAAGTCGAGAGCACCGGAAACAGGAAATTACTTTTGACTGAGCGCGGTGTGACATTCGGCTACAACAATTTGGTTACTGACTTTAAGGCATTTCAGATCATGCGCGAGACCGGTTATCCGGTGGTGTATGACGTGACGCATAGTGTGCAGCAACCGGGTGGCTTAGGTCACGCTACTGGAGGTCAGAGCGAATTTATTCAACTTTTGTCGCGTTGCGGAGTGGCTGCCGGAGTAGACGCGATCTTCATGGAGACGCATACCAATCCGAAGAAGGCTTTATCCGACGGTCCCAATATGATCGCTATCAACCGTTTGGAGCCGCTTCTGGAAGTTTTGCTCAAGATCGACGGTACTGTAAAGAAAGTGTTGGGTTGAGAGTTATGCCAATTAAGCGTGCCAAGGAAGTTTTAGAGATCGAAGCTCGATCAATAAGGGCTTTGGTCAGCCGTCTGGATACTCAATTCAGCAAGGCCGTTGATGTTCTGGCCAAATGTCAAGGACGGGTGGTGGTGGCGGGCATGGGAAAGACCGGCATTATCGCCCGCAAGATCTCCGCCACGCTTTCATCAACGGGTACGCCCAGTATTTATATGCACAGCGCGGAGGCGGTCCACGGTGATCTGGGCCAGGTAGCCCGGGAAGATGTGGTTATATTGATCTCCTCCAGCGGCGAGACCGAAGAAACCGTCCGGCTGCTGCCTTCTCTAAAAAAGATCGGCTGCCGGACCATTGCTATGACCGGAGGTATGAAGTCGTCTCTGGCAAAATATTGCGACTTGGTCCTGGATGTTGGCGTTGAAAAGGAAGGCTGTCCGCTAGGTCTGGCTCCGATGGCGTCTACCACGGCTACGCTGGCTATGGGTGACGCGCTGGCGGCTTGTCTTATCGACCGCAAGAATTTCCGGCGGGAAGATTTCGCTTTTTATCATCCTGGTGGCAGTCTTGGTCGCCGTCTGGTTCTCAGGGTTGAGGATATAATGCGCAAGGGCACTCATTTTGCACGTGTTACTGAAGACACCACTGTAAAGGATGTACTGCTGGCGATAACCGAGGCTCGTTGCGGTTCGGCCTGTATTGTGGACAGGAAGAAAAAGTTTGTTGGCATTTTTACGGACGGAGACCTCCGTCGTTATATAGAGACCGATCCGCAGTTGCTGTCTCGGCAGGTAGGACGGGTTATGACGAGGAATCCTCTTACTATTAAACGAGAGCGGCTGGCAGCAGAGGCGTTCGAGATCCTGATGCAGAAGAAGGTCGACGAGTTGCCGGTGCTGGATGGCGACGGCAAGCTGGTGGGTCTGCTAGACGTGCAGGACCTGTTAAGGGCGGGGTTGGCGCGATGAAGTTGCTAGACAGGTTGCGCAAGATCAAGGTGATCGCTATGGATGTCGACGGTGTTATGACCGACGGCCGGATCGTTTATGATGGCGCCGGGCGTGAGCTCAAGTTCTTCGACGTACAGGACGGATATGCGTTATCACGGGCTCGACATAATGGTTTGAGAACCGCAGTCATATCGGCCCGCGGTTGCCGTGCAGTCAAGGCCCGCATGGCGGACCTTAAGATCGACAAGGTATATCTGGATGCGTACCCTAAGATCGGCGCCTACCGTAAGATGCTGGTAGCGTTCGGGGTTAAGGACGAGGAAGTCTGTTTCATTGGGGACGACCTGCCGGACTTTGAGATATTATCCCAAGTAGGCCTGGCAGCTGCTCCGGCCAATGCGGCTACAGAGATCCGCCGTTTGTCGCATTTGGTGTCTGTTAGACAGGGCGGACGCGGTGCGGTGAGGGACATTGTTGAAAAGATACTGCGGGCACAAGGTAAGTGGGGCGTGAAATGAAGACATATGTCAGGTTGGTCTTCCTGCTTCTGGTTTTGTTTATCGGTGGTGTCAACGTTCATGCTGCCGAAGAAGTTGCCAAACCTCTCATTCTAGTCGGCTCCGACGGCAATATCCCTCAGCAGATGGAAGGCTTTAATCTATCCGGCTATTCCGATTCCGGGGCCAAGTCCTGGGATATCAAAGGTGATAAGGCCAATATTAAAGGTAACCAGGTGGAAGTCACCAATGTCAACGCCAACAATTACGACAATGAGGACACCAACCTTAAAGCTAAGAAGGGTAATATTGACAAGTCTACCGGCGATGTCCATTTACAGGAGGACGTTGTAATTACCACTGAGAACGGTGCTCAGATGAAGACTGACACTTTGGACTGGAACCGTACTGCCAATGTGGTCAAGACTGCTGACGTAGTGACGTTGGAAGATGAGACCATGAAAATAAAGGGACAGGGCATGGAAGCACACCCTGCTCTTAAGACTGCCAAGCTGGAGAGCGCGGTTACGGCGGATATACAGGCCGAGAGCAAGGATGCCAAGAAGGATAACCGCATACAGATTACTTCCGACGGGCCTATGGAGATAGACCAGGCCAAGCAGACAGCAGTCTTTCATGACAATGTTGTTGCCGTGGAGTCTGGATCGGATCGTGGATTAAAGTCCGATCGTATGGAAGTGCTTTTTGATCCAAAGACGAAAAAGATCAAAGAAATTTACTGCACCGGACATGTTGAGGTGCGGCAAGGCAATAATGTGACATATTCTGATAGCCTGGTCTACAAGGCGGACGAACAGCGCATGGTCTTGACCGGCAAGCCAAAGTTGATCTTGGATACGGGTGACAAGACCATGGCAGACACTCTGAAATTTTAGGTGGCAAGATGGATCTATTGGAACTCAAGAATCTGGTCAAAATTTACGGCGGGCGTTCAGTCGTCAACGGACTTAGCTTGTCTGTAGGACGTTCCGAGATCGTCGGTCTGCTGGGGCCTAATGGCGCAGGCAAAACTACCAGTTTCTATATGGCGGTGGGGATTATTAAGCCGGACCGCGGACAGATCTTCTTTGACCAGGAGGATATCACCAGGCAGCCTATACATGAAAGATGTCGTCTGGGAATGGGGTACCTGGCCCAGGAGCCTTCCATATTCCGTAAGCTTACTGTCGAAGAGAATATAATGGCCGTGCTGGAGACTTTGGATATAGGTCCCCGGGAGCGTCGTCGTCGGCTGGAATCCTTGCTGGAAGAACTGAATATCTGGCATCTGGCCAAGAGCAAGGCCTATACGTTGTCCGGAGGTGAGCGCCGCCGTCTGGAGATAACCCGGGCCTTGGTCACTAATCCTTCTTTCTTGCTTTTGGATGAACCGTTCTCCGGTATCGACCCTATCGTGGTCGCAGAGGCGCAGGAAATAATAAAAGACTTGAAGAAGCGCGGTCTGGGGATATTATTAACAGATCATAATGTCCGGGAAACGCTCTCCATTGTCGACCGGGCATTCCTGGTTGCTGACGGACAGATATTGGTTTCCGGGACTGCGCAGGAGCTTATAAATGATCCCAAGGCGCGTAAGATTTATTTAGGTGAGAAGTTCACCATGTAATCAACAGCAGTAAAGGAAAGCGAGTCTCATGAAAGTCTCAGTAAAAAAGATCGATGCGTTAAGGCGCGAGATGCATTTCGAAGTGCCCAAAGAGCGCGTCACCAAGAAGATGGAAGAAGTGCTGAACGATCTGGCCAAGCATGCCAATATTGCCGGTTTCCGCAAAGGGAAAGCGCCCAAACAGCTGGTTCGTAACGCGCATGGCAAGCTGGCCAATGAAGAAACGCTAAAGAGCCTGATCCCTGAAGTCTACCAGGAAGGGGTTCTGCAGGAGAAGCTGGACCCGATTGATTATCCCTCGATAGATCAGGTTGACCTCACCGACGGAGTATTGAAATTCCGGGCTACCTTTGATATACGTCCTGAAGTTGAAGTGAAAGATTACCGCGGCCTCAAGGTAACCAAAAAGACTTCCGAGGTTTCCGATGAAGAGCTCGCCAAGACCCTGGATTATGTCAAGAAGAGTCGCGGTCTGGAGGACAATGCCGAGATGACGGACGAGATCGCCAAAAGCATGGGCTTTCCGGGTCTGGAGGACTTCAAGAAGGCGTTACGTCGCAACTTGGAGTTCGACAAGGAGCGGCAGAACCGCCAGGATGTCGAGAATCAGCTGGTGGAGGAGCTTTTCAAGAAAGCCTCCCTGCATGTGCCCCAGTCGTTGGTGATCAAGCAGCTGTCCAGTCGCATGGAAGACTTCCGTCAGCGTATGAAGCAGTACGGCGCCAAGGATGAGGACGTCGCCAAGCGCCTACAGGAAACGGAAGGGGAAATGCGTATCGCAGCTGAGAAGGATGTGAAGCTGTTCCTGATCTTGCAGAAGATAGCGCAGGAAGAGAAGATCGACGTGAAACAGGGTGAAAGCCTGGCAGCCAAAGCCATGGAATTCTTGCTTAAGGAAGCCAAATGGGAGGAGACAAAGTCATGACCCGAGCTACGCTTGTTCCGATGGTCGTAGAAAGTACTGGTCAAGCCGAGAGGGCTTACGACATCTATTCGAGGCTCCTTAAAGACCGGATCATCTTTCTTGGCACCGCGATCGACGATGTGGTGGCTAACCTGGTGGTGGCGCAATTGTTGTTTCTCCAGTCCGATAACCCGGACAAGGACATAAGTCTTTACATCAATTCTCCGGGCGGGTCGGTCACGGCCGGTCTGGCGATCTACGACACCATGCAGTTCGTTAAGCCCAAGGTCTGCACATATTGTATCGGCCAGGCGGCCAGCATGGGCGCGGTACTTCTGACCGCCGGGGCTACCGGACGGCGCCACGCTCTTCCCAACGCCCGTATCATGATCCACCAGCCCTGGGGCGGTGCTGAAGGTACGGCCAGCGATATTTCAATTCAGGCCCAGGAGATATTGAGGATGAAGGAGAATCTTTCGGCTATTATCGCCAAGCACTCATCACAGCCGGTGGAGAAAGTATTGAAGGATTCGGACCGTGATTTCTTTATGTCTGCGCAGGATGCGAAAGCTTACGGTCTGGTAGATGAAGTTATTACAACATTACCCAGCTAAGCAGGGGAAGGAATCGGAGCGAGTATGAAAAGGAATCTGTTGCTTACGCCCGGACCGTCCAAGGTCCCAGTAGAATTATGTGAAGTCCTCGGGAAGCCCATTATCCATCATCGCACTCCGCAGTTTCAGCAAGTGCTGAAGGAGGTCACTGATGGGTTAAAGAAGGTGATCGGCACATCCAGCGAGGTGTATCTGCTGGCTTCGTCCGGTACCGGCGCTATGGAATCGGCGGTCGCTAACTTGATATCTCCCGGAGAGAAGGCTATTACAGTTGAATACGGCAAGTTTGGTGAACGCTGGACTTCGCTGGTGAAGGCTTACAAGGGCGTTCCAGTAGTCCTCAAGGTGCAGTGGGGGCTGGCCGTGACGGTAGAAGAGATCAAGAAAGCCATGGCCGAGCATCCCGACG
>JAAXVU010000051.1 GCA_013335325.1 Candidatus Omnitrophota bacterium
AGAAGACCGCAACGATAGCCAATGCCATTATTCCAAAAACAACTCGCGCATTCCGGGGATATTCAATTTTTTTCATGATGGATCAACACCTTTGCTCCGATCAAACCGGCGTCATCGTCGAGCCTGGCCCGGATGACCTTCACCATGTCTGCCTGTGTACGCATTGCCCTGCGGGCTATCACCTTCCGGACAGCCGGCGCTATAAACTCAAAACTGCGCGAAACTCCGCCGCCAATAATTATGCACTCCGGGTTCAGAATGTTAACCGGGCCGACCAGGCCCACTCCCACCTTTTCACCCACCTCCTGCCAGAACCGCAAAGCCTTCTTCTTGCCTTGCATCGCCCTGCGGGAGACCTCCTCCAAAGTAACATCCTTTTGATCAAACACCTCTGCCGCCCACTTCTGCAAAGTCTTGTTGCCCACGTAGCGCTCGTAGCAACCGTACCCGCCGCAACCGCATGCCGGTCCGTCTTCGTTTAAAGGCGCATGCCCGATCTCGCCGGCGGCAAAACCGGGCCCACGGTAAATATCGTTGTTTAAGATCAACCCCGCACCTACTCCAGTGCCCAAAGTCATACAGATCAAGTTCTGGATACCCTTACCGGCGCCATATTGCCACTCACCCAGAGTGATCATATTGACGTCATTCTCTACCTGAACCGGCAGACCCAGCTTCCCTTCCAGAACCTTCTTAAGAGGGACATCCTTCCAGCCGGGGATATTGGGCAGAACTCGAATGACACCGGCCTGCACGTCCACCAAGCCAGGCAAGCCGATCCCCACACCCTGAACGTCCTTGCGGGGAATATCCGCTACTTTGCACAATTCAATGACGGCCCGACTAATAGCCATTATTAAGCGGGATGGGCTCTGGATATATTCTTTGGTCGAAAAAGCGGAGCGGGCCAGAACCTGGGCACGGCCGTCTACAACACCGAGCTTGACGTTCGTGCCCCCTACATCGACACCAACCACGAAATGCTTCATAGATAAATACTTATATTTCTATATTAAAATTATTGGCGTAATTTTACCTGAAAGGATTAGGCAGTTCAATACAAAGATTCAAAACCTGACCTGTTGCAAGACCCTGCCCCGACAGAAAATATGCCGTACACGCCATATACTATTCACCATACACGCTGAAACCGACCACCCGATCCCGCCCCTGCTTCTTGGCGCGATACAATGCCCAGTCTGCCTTGTCCAACAGCTCGTCCAATTGCTGAGCGTCATCCGGAAAGGTGGCCACCCCCACTGACAGGCTGACATGCAGCGCTGCGTCATAGGCCCTGATCTTCTCGTCATGCACCGCCGTGCGTATACGCTCAGCCGCCAGCATCGCCCCCTGCTTGTCGGTATCCGGCAGGATAACGCAAAACTCCTCCCCGCCGTAACGACCGGTTATATCAATTTCACGAGTATACCCGGCGATCAGGCGTCCGACCTCCCGCAATACAGCATCGCCGGACAGGTGGCCGTACTGGTCGTTTATCCGCTTGAAATTGTCCACATCCAGCATCAGAAACGACAACGGCGACTTGCGCAATTTCGCCCGTGCGAACTCTTCATTGAACCGCTCCATCAGATGCCGACGGGTATGCAGCTTGGTCAGACTGTCGGTTATAGCCATGTTCTCCACCTCTTTATAGAGGCGAATACGTTTAAGGGCCAAAGCAAACTGATGGGCCAGAATGGCGAATATCTCCTCATCCTGGTCGGCTATACCTTTATAGGCCAGCTCTCCCAGAACAATACGTTTGGACTTTAAAGGAAAGAATTTGTACCCCTTGAAGGAAGAGAAATCAGACATGTCTTCCGGAAAGTTCTCTACCAGCTGGCAGTCCTCGAAAGACAACTGCCGCGCCAGATAGTCCTTGAAAGACTGGAACGCCTCCAGCTCGTCAAAAGTCTTGGTGATCTCCCGCGTCAACTCAAACAAGGTAAAGATCCGGTCGGCTTCATCCTGCAGCCGCTGCTTCTCAGCGGCCAGCTCGTCTTTCTGCTGGATGATCCTGAAATACGACTCCTTAACGCGCAATACGTCGCTATCGGCCTGCTGTTCAAATTGCAACACCGCTATCTTGGCCAAGTATACGACGGCCAGCACAAAAGCTATAACCATCAGGAACATGATATAGAAATGCATATTATCCCTACCGCTTAAGCTCCCGAGCCAACTCCATCAGACCACCTCTGAGGTCGGACACCCGGCCCGGCAGTCACATTGCAACTATTACTCTGTCGCAGTAACGGTTCGATCAGGCGGAGCAAACCCGGTTGCGTCCCGCCTTCTTCGCCTCATACAAAGCTTCATCCGCTTTCTGGATGAGCTCCTCTTTCAACTTGGCATCTCTGGGAAAGGATGCCACTCCGATCGATACCGTTATATGCGTCCTTTCACGACGCAACATGATGTCTTCCTTATCTACCAATTGGACAAACTCCTGGGCCCTGGCGACCGCGTCTTTCCGGCTGCATTCCGGCAAGACCACGCAGAATTCCTCCCCGCCGTAACGGCAGATGATCCCGCCGGGGTCGCCAAAGTGCGTCTGCAACAAGCCGCTCACATATTTCAGCACTATATCGCCGGCGGTATGTCCGAAACGGTCGTTATACCGCTTGAAATAATCCAGATCGAACATAATAAAGGACATCTCCTGGTCCCGACGTAAATGCCTGTTCAGCTCCTCTGCCAGACGGTCTAGCATATAACGTCTCAAATACAGCCCTGTCAGACTGTCGCGGATAGCCAGGTCCTCCACCTTGTCATAAAGCTGGGCGTTCTCGATCGTCACCGCCGCCACGTCGCCGATGGCCTTAAGGAACCGCAGATCCTCCTTGGCGAACCTGCCCGGCACCGGGCTGTCCATACGCAGGATCCCAACCGGCTTGTTATGGACAAGAAGCGGCACGCTCAAAAGTGAACGGATCTGCCGGGCGTCCTCGCCCTCCACCTTATCAGCATCAAAACGAAAATCGTGCCGGGCATCGTCCAAGTGCAGAGGTTGAAGGGTCTTCATGACCCAGCGGTCGAACATGTCGCCGTGTTTGGATTTAATGTTAACCGCACGCTGATTGCGTTCGGCAGCAGCGATCGAAAGCTCACCGGTCTGCTGATCAAAGAGGTATAAAATTATCGTTGAATCGCCATGCGAGAAAAGCCCGGCGGCTTCCTGACATAATGTATGCGCCGTGTCCTCGACGGACAGACAGGCGCTCAGGCGCTCGACCAGACCCTTCAATTGGGAATATGCAATGATCTTCTGCCGGAAAGCGCCTATGGCCTGCCATTCCTTTTCCAGGTCGGCCTTCATAAGGTTGGCCTTCTCGAAAAACTCTTCTTTCTGGAGATCGACCTCGGAACGTTTGCGCTTGAGGCGCCGGTAAAGGCCGAGCAGGATAACAATATTTACGGCAAAGGCCAAGGCTAGAAAAAGGAAGAATTTGGTCTCGTACTGAGAGGCGTAGATGAAGAACCCAACTAGAGGTACAAGCAGGCTGGCAACGAAAAAGAAATAATATTTAGACAATCGTCGCTTCAGTATCGGGATCAAAGAAGTGCACCTTGCTCATGTCGAAGACCACTTCCATATCGCGGTTAACTTCCGGCCGGTTATGGGCCCCCACGCGAGCTATGAAATTGTTCTTACCGGAATTAAGGTACAAATAAACATCTGAACCGAGCGGCTCCACGACTTCGCAGGTCACGCGCAAAGTGTTGTCCGGCGAAGCTTCGGATACGAACAGCTTGTCGTAAATATCCTCACTGCGGATGCCAAGTACGACTTCCTTGCCCACATACGGCGCAATAGGCACGTCCATCTCATCCACAAGTTTAACGCGAAACTTGCCTTCGTCAAAATAATACTTCTTGTCCTTCTTGGCTATAGTACCCTTCATAAGATTGATCGGCGGGGTACCAATAAAGCTGGCCACAAATTTATTGGCCGGCTTGTCATAAATCTTCATGGGCTCGGCCACCTGCTGGACAAAGCCGTTCTTCATGACCACGATGCGATCCCCCATGGTCATGGCCTCGATCTGGTCATGGGTGACATAGATGAATGTAGTCTGCAAACGCATGCGCAGCTTGTGGATCTCGGTGCGCATGGTAACGCGCATCTTGGCGTCGAGGTTAGACAAAGGTTCGTCGAACAGGAAAACCTTGGGCTTGCGGACAATCGCCCGGCCCAGAGCCACGCGCTGACGCTCACCACCCGACAGTTGACGCGGACGACGATTAAGATATTTGTGTATGTTTAAGATTTCGGCTGCTTCATGGACGCGCTTCTCGATCTCAGCCTTAGGATAACCGCGCAATTTCAGCCCGAACGCCATATTCTCAAAGACGCTCATATGCGGATAGAGTGCATAATTCTGGAAAACCATGGCGATGTCGCGGTCCTTGGCAGGCACATCGTTGATCAGTCGGTCGCCGATCCAGATCTTACCTTCGGAAATATCCTCCAGCCCGGCTATCATGCGCAACGTGGTGGACTTGCCGCAACCCGACGGACCAACCAAGACAACGAACTCCTTGTCCTTGATCTCCAGGTTGACGTTGTCAACTGCCTTTAATGTTCCGCCCTTGTAAACTTTACAAATATTTTGAAGCCGGATGCTGGCCATGGGGTTCCCGAAGAAAAAATGGTTTATAAGTTAGACTTATTGTATGCAAAAACTCTGCCTAGGCAAATGAAAGTTTAAACGTTTGCAGCTGATCAATCCTCAGTCCACAAACTCTCACCGCAATGAGGGCAAAAACGGAACCGATCCGCCTTACCAAGCTTGACGGTCTTTATGAGCTTACCGCAATATGGACACAAGCCTTTGCGCAAGTCAAAGAACAACACCGCCACTGCGCTGGCAATAAACAACCACGGTACCCATGTATTAATACGGTCGGACATAATAAAACCAAAAGCCACAATGGACATTATACCTACAGCAAAAGTCAAAACCGTCTTCGCTCTCCAGAATTCCTTGATCTTCTGTTTCTTAACATCTTCCATGACTTGCCTCCTATTTTGGCCACATTAAAACGCTTTTTACTTGCTCTCTGCCAAAACTATTTTACATCATTACTGGTGAAATCTATAAGCTGTGAAATCCTGGACTTCATATCCTTGCGCCCGACGATCATATCGATCATACCGTGTGCCAGCATAAATTCCGCGGTCTGGAAACCCTTGGGTAATTTCTGGCGCACAGTCTGCTCTATGACGCGCGGGCCGGCAAAACCCAGCAAAGCCTTAGGTTCCGCCATGATGACGTCCCCCACGCCGGCGAAAGAAGCCATAATACCGCCCATGGTAGGATTCGTAAGCACTGAAATATAAAGCTGTTTGGCCCGGCTATGGCGCTCCAGCGCCGCGCAAGTCTTGGCCATCTGCATCAAAGAGATGCAGCCCTCGTACATGCGCGCTCCACCGCCGGAGCCTGAGACAACAATCATTGGCAACCGGTTCGCGGTCGCATATTCCACCGCCCGGGTTATTCTTTCCCCCACCACCGAACCCATGGAGCCCATGATGAACTGCGAGTCGGTGACCGCCAGAACCACCTTGCGGCCGGAAAGCGTGCCGTGACCGGTTATCGCCGCATCCTGCAGGCCAGTGAGCTTCTGGTCCGCTACCAGCTTATCTTTATATGTTTTAAGTCCCTTGAAAGAAAGCGGGTCTAACGAAAGGAGTTCGGCGTCCATCTCGACGAAAGAACCATCGTCGATGAGCATCTCGACACGCTTGCGTGCCGACAGCGTCATGTGATAACCGCATTTGATACAGGTATTAAGGTTGGAATCGACTTCTTTGGTATAGGAAGGCTGCTGACACTCCGGACATTTTAACCAGACTCCATCCGGAATAGTCTTGCGCTTGTTGGTGACCCGGACAAACGTATTGTTGCTCTTGCCGAAAAGGCTCATGATCCTGACCGCCGACCGGGATACGACATGCTGCCTAAAGCCGCATGCTTACCGGCCCGGTTCCTTTACAGTTTATAAACTCCTATCCCCGAAAGAGCCTTGGGGAAAAAGAACGTACTCTTGGGAGGCATTTTCTCGCCGTTCAAAGCAATAGCCCTGAGCTGCTCAATCTTGACGGGATTCAGAATAAAAGCCGCGTCCGCCTTGCCGCTGTCGATATAGCTGAAACACTCGTCCAAGTCCTTATTGGAATAGGTTATATCCTCGGACTTGATGCCCAACTGGTCGAACACGAACGCCTTCAGGATCAATGAATCCAGGCTGCGATAGTCCGCAGAGCCCTCTTTGATGTGCTCGTTGATCTGGGCCTTATTCTTGAGCCGCAAAAGCTGTATGCCCTTCTTGGTATAAAGACCGAAAGCATGCTCGTTGCGACCGGCCTTGGCCAGCATCAGCACCAGGTCTTCCTTGCTCTTGATAGGATCGATGCGGAACAAATTCTCCAGGAAACTGATGTCTTTGGTGAAAGACTTGACTATGCGGTGTATGGGAAATATCTGCAAATCTTTGGAATCAATGTTGGTGAAATAGGTCATCACATAGTTCCAGGGCTCGTCTCCGGTAGCGTCGGGATGCTTTTCAAGCATCATCTCCCGGTAACGCTTGGAAACCTCAAAACGGTGATGTCCGTCGGCAATGAACAAGTTCTGATCGTTGAAGGTTTCCACCACATCAGATATCAAGTCCGGATCGTTAAGGCGCCAGACCAGATTACGCACACCGCCGTCATCGACCACATCGACAAAAGGCTTGGTGGGCAGTACTTTCCGGTTAAAAATAGTTTCGACCTTCTTCTGCCGGTCGGCGAAGCAAACAAATATGGGACTACAGGCCGCCTCCAGCGCTGACCAAAGACGGAACCGGTCTTCCTTGGCCCCGGCGTGGGTCTTTTCGTGCGGATGTACCCTGGCCTTTTCGTCATCGATCCTCATGACCGCCAGGAACCCCATGCGGCTGTGCTTCTGACCAAGGATCTTGTATTCCTGCTTTATGTAATAAATGCAGGGCTTATCGTCTTGCACGAGCACCTGCTCCTCCACCCATTTGCGGAAAGTGGCCGAGGCCTTGGAGTAACGCTTGTCGTCTTCGGTCTGCTTGGCGTCCGCCTTGGCGAGCATTATATGTATGAAATTGTAAGGGCTTCTCTTTTGCAGGACCACTTCCTGGTCAGGAGAGATAACATCGTATGGCGGACAAACAACTTTCGCCATATCACCGATCTTTTTGGGGTTATAAACGTAAGCTCTGAAGGGTTTAATGACCGACATTAGTTCGAATTCCCGAGTGTCAGGTTAGATAAAATAAAAGAATTATTGTTAATTAGACATTAAGTATACACAAATTAAATTATTTGCCAAGGAAGGAAATTGAAATAGTGGGGATCCTTATTTCTTGGATTATTAACGTGAGTTCGACATCAAGAGATGGATACTAGATATAGAAGAAAGTCAGGTCTATAACGTCTATACGGTCGGTCCTTGCGCTATGGTTTTCCAGACTTTATAGACCTTATCGACCTGACCGACTTGTATATCTACTCCAATATCCAAATGAAGTTATTTGATCCGCCCTGTCTGCTAAGCCCATCTGGGTCCCCCGCTAGGCGCTGGGCTTGGACCCGGCCGCGGAGTCATCCATGCCAAGCAGCGGCCGCAGGCTCTGTATCGGCGCTATATTAAGGATGACCGGCGCGATACCGGTAAAATCGCCCCTGCGGAACTGTTCCAGCACGGCGGGATCGAACTGCATGTCCATCGCCTGGCCCTGCTGGTTAAGCGACATATTGGCGGCGTTGAGGTCGATACCACCTTGTTTCCAATCTTTATTTCTATCCAAGACATCCTTGGCCGAATATGACAACTCCGCAGCATCTTCATCATCAGGCGCAGCCTGCGCGGCGTCGAACTTGATATCCACGCCGAAAGCGGCCTTCACCGCCATTTTCATCCTTGTCAAGGCCTCCTTATTGGGCGCTTCGGCATAAACACGCACCAAACCTTCGGTCCCGGAAACGCGGATCATGAGCCAGGAGCCATCCTTAAACGACAACATCATGCCTTCCGCCGGTTTAATCTTGGGAGCATTCCCGGCTTCTCGCATTCTTACATATTCCTCCATGCTCACATCACCTGTACTAAAATCCGGATTTAAAGTGGTCATGGTAACTCTGACAATATTGCTGCTCTTTTCCTCTCCCAATTCTTTCTTTAACATATCTAAAGCCTCATCGGGCCGGCCTTGTGCAAATGGCCCCAAGAAAGACTTGTCAAATTCAGTAGACTTCGCAGGATTAACCCTGTCGTAAGACCACGTGTTAAGATCCACACCGAAACTACTACCTATCTCAGCCTTTGCCTGAGAGATCGTATCCACCAAAGAACGTCCCCTGCTGGACAACGCTTGCAAAAGAAAATGCAACTGACCAACAGCGTCATCGAAGAAGTCATTTATTACGATATGTCCGGACTCCTCCACACCTATCAGCAAAGATCCGCCTTGATATTCCCCGGCAAAGTTCTTGCTGCCGACCGGCGTTACCTTAAGCTCGAAGCGTACGTTCTTTCCCTGCTCAGTCGCCTTCTTATTGGCATATTGAACCAGAAGATCCATGCCAGTAGTCGTGGGCTGTGTCTTGTCAATAAAGAACGTTTTCGGCGCCCCCTCAGACGGATAGTCTTTATTAAGTACGTCGTTTACCAACATGAACCCATAAAGTACGCCCAAATCATTGGGAGCGACCTCCATGGTCTTTCCGTCAGCGACTTTTATCCACACGGCCAAACGGTCAGCATCACCATCGATAGCCATATACAAAGAGCCTACCGCAGCCGCCTTCTTAAACTGCTGATACTTTTCACTCAAAAAGATTTCCTTGGGCTCAGGCCGGAAAGGCACTTCTCCCTTACCCGCCTCGTTATACCTGCGATTACGAAAATCCTCCGTTTTCCACATCTCGCTCATTGGCAAAGTACGGTCTTCCACAATATCCAGCCCTAATGAACGTAGATCATCGGCCAAGCCGCCGCTGGAACCATGCATTTGATCCACAACAAGTTCTATACCTGTCTTTTGCTTGTACTCGGTCAATGCCGCACCAAGCGTTTGAAATACCTTCTTATAATGCTCTCCCGTCCTGGCCAGCGAATCCACCTTGCCATCTAATTCATTGTCCTGCAAATTGAACTTATCGATGACTGGCAGATTCGGAATCGCGTTCAAGCCTTCCACAGAAGCGGTCACTGGAACAGCTTGCGTGTCTGGAGAGACCACTCCATCTTTGTAGAATTTGATACCGTTGTCAGTAGGAGCATTATGGCTGGCCGTGATCAGGAAACCATACTTGATGCGATCAGCATTGCCCCGGTTGGTCATACGAATCATCGCTGGGGATGTAGTAGCAGAAGTGGACCATATCACCTTAATGCCATATGCTTGAACTACTTGCTTTATAACTCTGGCCGCAATTTGAGCAAAAATATTACCATTGGAACGGTTGTCAAACCCCACCACCACTGCATCGCCCTTCTGCAGATCGCCAGTCTTGACTTCGTCCACAATATTTAATGCCCAGGCGTAAGCCATGCGAGACACTGTCCAAAGGTTGAACTTACCTTTAAACATGTCACCATCCGGCGAGAGGCTGGTGCGCCAGCCATTGGTCCCGGCCAGCTCAGCGGTTCCCTTGATTTCCTCCGGCACATCCCTAAGTTCGACAGGATTGACGTCAAAGTCATGCAATACGGACTCCAGCTTAGCAAATTGCGGCCGTTCCAACTGCCCGACCTTGAAAGAAAACATAATTCCGTCGTCTACTCTTATCCGAGAGAATGGTATTTGGTAATTACTCAAATGTTTATCGAGACTGGAAGCCTCAATAGGCAACCCTACCCTGAAAGATAAAGTTCCCTCCTCATCCAGATTAGTCTTTTCGTAAATCTTCGACGCCTGTAGGCGCTCCCTCAAGCCGCTTATATCCGCCTTCATCGCCCGGTCAACAGGCGCGAAAGAAAACGGCGCTAATAACTGCGGTAATGTATCCATAAAGCTCTCTTTGAATTCTCTGCCAGTAGCGATAGATTCCAATATAGGACGGATCCAATCCCAGCGATCCTCAAAAGTTGCGGACAACTCCTTCTCCTCTGCTTTTAGATCAACTGTCAGCTGTACATCGTCACCTTTGATGGTCAACCAGTTATTTTTTATCATTGTGTTATAAGCTTCAAGACCCAAGCGCGGAATAATAACATTCTTCTTGATAGCCCCTTGATTCATA
Source organism: Candidatus Omnitrophota bacterium (assembly GCA_013335325.1). Taxonomy (GTDB): domain Bacteria; phylum Omnitrophota; class Gorgyraeia; order Zapsychrales; family Fredricksoniimonadaceae; genus JAAXVU01. Next base: position 10,265 of record JAAXVU010000051.1, read on the forward strand.
TTCTTTCTAACTAGATCCGCTATAGGTCCAGTAGCCAATGGAAGCCGCAAATTTTGTATCAATTGCGCCAAGGCCTCTCTATCAGAGGACGCCTCTAAATATTTTTTCAAGAACTTACCCATATCGCCCTGCGCAATACCAGGAGGAGCATATATTGTTAACTCCTTCTCTCTTGGCCCAACACGCAATTTAACGGTCATAGCCCTTGTAACATCATTGTGGGACGTTAACGTAAACTCCAGGTTGGTACCTACCTTCCCGCTCGTCGTCATCGCTTGATCAGAAGACAGTAGGCGGGTCAATTGCGGCAAGCTCTCAAAACTGCTATTCCCCGGCAGCCCGTCAATGGGCTTGCCCTTGAGCAGGCCAACGATGGCCTGCTCATTCAAGGCATCTCTAGAGGGTAACGAACTGGCCTTGAGCCACTCACCCAAACCTTGGCCATTGTTTTCTGTCACGGCCTTTAAATAATTTAGAACCAAATCGAGCGTCCCTGAGAATGTTTCCGACTCAGGCCTCTGTATATTGACAGCGATCTTCTTGTTCCCGCGCTTACCCCCAAAAGTAAATGTCACTGTACGCAATAGTTTCGCCATGTCACCATTCAATTCAGAACCAATACTCGTCGGCTGGCTTACTGCAACATCCAAGTTTTCACTGAACAGCTTACTAGCCGTAATCGCCTGCTCACTTGTCTGGGCGAAATCGCGGAGCATATCGCCTAATGTCAAGAGCGCCGCTGGCTTCATATCCGGTACCGCCAAAGAAAAATTAGTGAAGCCGTGGTCTGCTCTTACGGAATAATTGATCCCCTCTTTAGAAAGCAAAGACTGCATATCAGATGCAAATTCTGCAGAGATCGCAAAAGCGATCTCCTTCTTATCAGCAAATGAATTAACATACAGATGTCTGCCATCAAACGCTTGTTTGACACCCGATAACGCCTCCGCTATCTCCGGGTCCGTCAGCTGCGGCAGCTGGGCCAGATTAAGCCTTTCGTAGGCGGTACTGGCGGCGGAACTGATCCTCTCATCCTGACTGGATCGCAATGTTTCCACCACGTCTTTGGTGCGGAAGAATAGCCCGTTGGCTTTCTCTATGCCCTTGTCAGTCCGGTTATACTTTTCTAACCGCAGCAGATCCAAAGCCTTGACTGTTAAATCGTCCTTACCCGCAAAGGCCTTATTATTCAGTACATCCAGCAATATATTCGTTCTTTTATACTCCTGCCCAGAGCGCAATATCAGCCGGCCCAATTGGTCCAGCTCTTGCAATGTGATCCCATTAATCACCGAATTCTGATAACTCTGGAGAAAACGATCGGCATCAAATACCAAGAAACGGATGTTACTCTCCGAGGCCTCAGTCGGCAATATACCGATATCCACCGGCTCCACGGCAGGCGCCGGTTGGCCAGGCTCCAGATATGCGGCTTCAGCTTTAGCCTTGATCTCACCCGGCTTAAAGCTCTCGACAAAAGATTCAAAATAGATCCGATTTCCCGGCAAAGTAGCATTCGTGAATTTCGCCGTCACCTCCACTGCCTCCTGCGGCGTACCTATATCCACTATCTTGGTCGCGATATCCACCTTACTAGTAGTACCGTTATTACCTTTCGTAACCCTATCAACTAGATGATCCGATACGAACTTATCCGCCGCCTTCTGAATATCCTTCGTCGTCATCGCCCGGTCGATAACCGTTTTTATCACCAGATCCTTGGCATCTACCTTATACCCCTCTATGGCCGCGGCCAGCAGAGCCTGCGTCGCCGGCGGCAAATTGGGATGAGCATCCATTAACTTGTTAAATTGAAAGCCCGATTCTCTCTGCAGGTTAATGACCCTAGGTCGTTTAGCCGGTCCCACAGTCAAGGATGTAATACGCCCCGACTCCCCCATGGTGAACAATATCTCTCCCGGCTCCTTAAGCGATGGAACTGCCGGCAACTCCACCAATGCCTTTACGTCATCTGCAACAATGCCTCCCAAAGACCTTACCCGTTCAGCGGCAATTTCGATCGCCATAAGCAAAACAGAAGCCTCGTGTCTATCCATAGGCTCCTTAGATATGCCTTGCCTATCCATTGTAATCCTGCCCTGCTCGGTATCGTATGTCTGACGGGCCTGGTTCAGTGTATCGACAGCGACCTTCAGAGCCATTTCGCGCCCCTGGTTCACATCTTTTGTGTCGATCGATACAAGATTGCCACGCGATACAGCCGCAAAAATAGTCTTGTCACCCTGGTAATAAGGCAGCTCTACCTTTACGAAATCATAGTTATCGCCGCCGATCTCCCGTAAAACCTGTTCATCAGACCAAACATGAGACTTGCCAACTACAATAACAGACCAGTCCCGGACTTCCGGACCTTCCCTGCGCACATCGGCCTGAGGAAGAGTATGGTATGCCAAGCGTCCCTGGAAATCCTCCGCGCTGAAAGAACCTGGACGCATATCCTTAATTGCCGCTTGTATACCC
>JAAXVU010000052.1 GCA_013335325.1 Candidatus Omnitrophota bacterium
GATGGTGGACATAACCTTTTTCTAGTGGCTATTATTAAATGGTTACGATTAAAGCATGAATTAGGTTTAAATCTGCTTCCAGCTGACTATCTGCTTGTAAAGAAAGCTTTAACTTTGGCAGAGACTTCTAGCCAGAATAATGAATCCTCTCCTTTAATTAAACAGGCTATTCAGGAATTAATCGATCAGGCGATCGACCCAGAAGCTGCCGTGAAAGAATTGGATAATTTAGGGGTCACGGATAGAGCGGATTTCCATCCGAAGGTAATTCAAAGCGAAGTTGCCGCTAGTCCTAAGGAAGGCAATAATAACGGTGAGCCAAATAAAGTGGGTGGTATCGACCTTGACGCCAAGAAACTCGACTTGCGGATCAAGCGTGATGGCAGCGGAGTGCCGTTACCGGTAGATCAGCAGGATTGGTCTAAGATTAACATTCAGGGCTTCACCCCTGTCATCTACAAGATCGCACCGGTCAATATCATTACATTGTTGGGCCTGAATAAGGTCGGACAGGCTTCTCCAGATAGTCATTCTGAGAAAGCAGCCATCGTTCTCCCGGAAGGTAAGGAGCTTGGCAGCTAGGTTGTAATAGCAATAGAGCAGTAGCAGTAAAGTTTATTTATTGTATTCTGACTCAATTAAGTTTATTGAGATGGTTAAAAAATCTTTGTCTAGAATATTCAGATCGAAGAGCATTTTCCACGAACCCTGTTGGGGCAAGCCCACAGGGTTTTGTGGTTTTTTCGGCAATGATAAGTCTATGGAAAGTATTGGGAGGCTATTTGGTTATTAAGACTTTCGGTGTCTTAAGGAACGTTGATTTTTGACTATTGGGAGATGCTTTGCCCCGGAATGCCCATCAAACTAAGTTGTTAAGAATAATTCTTATGTGTTATCTTTTTAGAGCAGTTGATGTTCTTTAGAAAAGCGCATTAGTCATAATCAATTGTATAGGATTAGTAATGTTTAGAGAGCAATATTCATGGCCCTATTGCAGGTTTCTCAATTGTTTTCTTATTATTATGCTTATCGTTGGGCCCAATGCCAGCTACGCGCAGAGCGCTTTCGTGGCCAGCTTGCCCGAGCCGGGGACGATGGTGACGGTATCGAAGACTTTTGTTCCGGTACTGGTCAAAGGCCTTGTAGTTCATCCTGATCAACCGCTCAATTTCGATTTCATTGTGGATTCTGGCAATGATTCGCCGGAGCAGGCGCTGGTCGCCGAACAAAGCCAGCGCATGGCGCAGTATTTCCTCGCCGCCATCACCGTGCCGGAGGAGCAGCTGTGGGTAAATCTTTCACCATATGAAAAAGACCGCATCATTGAGAACGAGCTGGGGCAGACCGTCCTCGGGCGCGATATGCTGGCGCAGGATTATGTGCTCAAACAGTTTACGGCTTCCGCGATCTATCCGGAGAACCGGCTGGGTCAGACTTTCTGGGCGCGAATATATAAAGAAGCCCAGGAGAAGTTCGGCATGACCGATATTCCCGTCGATACCTTTAACAAGGTCTGGATCATGCCGGGCAAGGCGGAAGTGTTCGAGAAAGACAATGCGGTCTATGTGACCGAGGCCAGATTGAAGGTGATGCTGGATTCAGATTATGTGGCACAGTCAGAAGTAAGCAGGCAGCAGTCAGCAGCAGCTGACGAAGAATCGGCCTCCAGTACGGCTGAAAACCGACCGCCGGCCGCTGACCCTATAGACACCAAGGCGGACCTGACCAAAGCACTCATCCGCCAGGTCGTGCTGCCGGCGATCGAGAAAGAAGTGAACGAAGGCCAGAACTTTGCCGTTATACGCCAGATATATCATGCCGCCATTCTGGCGACGTGGTACCGTGACCTGGTCCAGGATACGCTTCTGTCGCGGGCGTATGTCGGCAAAAATCTGGTCGCGGGTGTGACCACGCCGGAAAAGGAATTAAAAGATAAGATATATCAGCGTTACATTGCGGCGTACAAGAAGGGCGTGTTCAATCTCGTCAAAGAGGAGCCCGACCCCGTCTCCGGCGAAGCCATCCCGCGCCAGTATTTCTCCGGCGGGGTAGCCAAGTTCGGGGATATCAAGATCGACAGGGCTATGCAGGCGGATAACGTGACTGGCGTTGGGAAGACGTTTCGGGTGGATTTTGCGATGAGTAATCCTATCAGGAGCGAGGAGGCCGAGGCGCGGCGTGCGGCTGTTTCTGAAGATGAGCGTAATGATTTTATAACAGATAACCCAAGCCTGTTGGCCGAACCGTTAGACCTGGCCATGCGTCCGGAAAGCGCCGCGGTCGATAAGGGGAAGGGCGACCAGGCGCAGGTTGCGGATGCGGCTGAAGATACGACTAAGGTCCTTCTGGAGAAGAATGCACTAATTTGGGAAACTAAACCATTAAGCCTTACGTTAAGCCCCGAAATGGCGTTAATAAATGATGTATCTATTTGGATAAAAAGTCATCCTATTTTCACAGCAGGCGTGCCTAATGACGCGGTAGATGAGGATATGGCTATGGTGACTGAAATACTGCAATGGGTTTCAGCGCACCCGCCGATATTGAATGGAATGCTTGCTGGTCTAGGTAGTTCCTTGCTACGTGATCATGATGGCGTTCTTAGAATCACTGCCCGAGCATCTTGGATGTTGTTGCTGATGATGTTATTTTCTGGTGTTCCTTTTGTATTTGTAGACTTGATCGACAAATCTTTTCATACAACAATTTTAGATTCGCTAGTACAAGTTTTTTTACTTGGGGCCTCCTATGATGCCACACGATCATTGATTGCCCTGCTGAGCGGTGAAAAAGATATTCTTGAGGAAGGTTATGAATTAGAAGCCAAAGATTATCGCGCCCTAATTAAGTATAGGCTCAAAAAGACTTTCGTAGAGTCTAATATCTTTAGAATTCGCTATTTGTCAGCTCTTGGCAGTGCCAATGCTATCAATTCTTTGGCAAAGTACATGGATGATCCAGATTTACGCAAAGAGGTAGTAGAAGCTTTAAAGAAGTTGGGTGCAACGGATATAGTTAATAAGCATGCTGATGATATTGCCAGAAAACTTAATCAGGCTGAATTGCGGAGTAATTATTACGAATACAATGATCTTAGCAAGATATTATTTAAGGATTTTGAAGATGCCCGTGGTGGCGAAGTATATATACATCATTATACCCCCGAGAAGCAATCTGGATGGGTTACGATTGGCGAATCTGGGCATGAAGAAGAGGTTGGCGGGATAGAGCAGATTGGTACATATAGTTATGGATATAGAAAGATATGGGTTGTTGATAATCCCGGGGAGACATATTGGCAAGAAAGTAGCCCCGAGGTCAATTATTGGGAGAAAGTAAATCGGGCCGACTCTGCCATGTCGGCTATGGAATATGCTTTAAGTTCGCCCATTGATTTAAGACAGCTCGATGAAGAATCTGGTATTGTTGATAGAGTGCCAAAGTTCGGAAATGCTTCGAAAGAAGAGATCGTGCGTATTTTAAATACAGGTCATTTAGATGTATCAAGATTGGCTGACACTAGATTGCGTGACTTTATCACATTCCTGAGAGCGAATGACCTTGAAGATATTATTATCTTCGGCGGGGCAATTCGCGACTCAATAACAGGATCGCAAGTTAATGATATCGATTTTACTATCAGGATGGATCTGCAAGATGGGGACAAGACTGGCGTGGCTACCCAGGCAACTCGGACCACTTACGAGAAGGCACAGGCAATATTGGGGCGCTTAGCCCATGCTTTGGGTTTTGCTTCAAATCAATTTTATAATTCCATCAATCCCGCTATGTTTAATGGTGTACGGCTGCATTTTGTCGGGCCACAAGTTATTCATAACCCTAAAGGAGACGTGTACATTAAATGGATAATTTATGATAAGAATACTGATGCTATTGAAATATCGCAAACTACTCCTGAACTTTTGCTTATTGGCATGTCGCCTGATGGGAAATTGTTGAATTATAAGAACGCTTTACGACACTGGCTAAAAGGCTACGCTATATTATCAGGGGATACTGTCAATGGAAGAAATCTTACCGAGTTGTCCATACTAAAGTTATTACGATTAAAGCATGAACTTGGATTAACAATTTCGAATCAAGATATGGGATTAATTAGAAAAGTACTGCAAAATCGATATGCTGATGTCTTAAGTAATCCCAAGTTAGTAAAGAAAGATGTTGCAAAAATAATTGAAACAGCACTGGATCCTGAAGCAGCGATAAAAGATTTGGAAAGCCTCGGATTTATTTCTTACGATTCGGCATCTATTCATAAGGATTTGATAAACAAGAATCTTGGCGGTGTCGATGTTAAAGATATCCCTATAAGCCATAAGGACGGCAGTGCCAGGGTTCGTTTCAACGAGGAAGCGCTGCGTAATGTAATTGAGCAGGGCTTCAACGGCTTCACGCCGGTCATCATCAATATCACCCCATTCCAAAGCCCGCTTTTACTCCTGGGGGTCAATGAGCCGCAGCCTAAAGACGAGAAAGCATAATATTGCGAGCCTGTTCGATCCAGAATTCTGGCCGCGCGGCCAACATCTGCCCTCGAGCCCGAGTTCACCGCTTTTTTACAAATTTTCTCTCTCTTTTTTATTCTCGTATGTTATATTATCCCCGTTTTGGCGGGGAGTTTTTATATCGGTGTATGGTTCATGCCGCCTTTGCTTTCATTCATAGCAGCCCAATTGTTCACTCGCGGGGGTAGATCAGTGGTAGATCTTCAGCCTTCCAAGCTGATAGCGCGGGTTCGATTCCCGTCCCCCGCTTTGATTTTTATCGGGATGGAACATTGTATAAGTTCCAAACCTATCCAGGTCGGTAAGGTCTATGAGGTCTATAAAGTCTGGGCAACGGTGACGCAGACCTTACCGACAGTATAGACTTTATAGACCGTGAGTCGGTGTAGATGCGCCATTCCTCTTTGATGGCGAATGCGCTTCCTTTTCAAGGCCAGTATCCAACCCAAAGGTCCCATGAAAGTCACTCTGCTTATCCCGACGCTGAACGAAGAGACCGGCATGCGTACGGTCATGCCCAAAGTAGACCGCAGTCTGTTTGCGCAGATACTGGTAGTCGATGGCAAGTCCAAGGACAAGACTGTGGACGTGGCCCGCGAAATGGGTTATGACGTGGTGATCCAGCAAAGCCCGGGTATCCGCGGAGCCTACATGGATGCCTTGCCGCACATCAAAGGCGACGCCATCCTGACCTTTAGCCCAGACGGTAACTCCATCCCGGAGCTGCTTAAGCCCTGTATCGAAAAGTTTAACGAAGGCTACGACATGGTCATTGTCTCGCGCTACGCGCCCGGCGCCAAGAGCTACGATGACGACGCAGTGACCGGATTCGGAAACTGGCTTTTCACCAATTCTATTAATTTCTTCCATCGGGCGAAATACACCGACGCCATGGTGATCTACCGCATCTATCGCAAAAGCCTGATCAGCGAGCTTGCCCTCGATAAGGACGAAAGCTACACCTTTGAGGAGAAACTCTTCCGCACCAAGATAAGCTGGGAGCCGCTTTTATCCATCCGCGCGGCCAAGCGCCGGCTCAAGCTGGCCGAGATCCCCGGCGATGAACCGGCCCGGGAGGGCGGGGAGCGCAAGCTGCAGGTACTAAAGTGGGGCGCAGCTTATTATTTCGAGATCCTGCGCGAGATCTTTTGGTGGCGGTGATCCCGGAAGAGTTCTTGATCTGCACACAGGTCTGTCAGGTCTGCAAGGTCGGCGAGGTCTGGGGCAGTGATGCAAGACTTTATAGACGTTACCGACCTCATAGACCTTTTTTCTTGTCGTAGTGAGGCCATGCTCGAATGAAGTCCTTCAAAGACAGATCACAGCAGCTATTAAGATCCGACTGGCTCATTGCTGCGGGCATCGTCGTTATCTTCCTTATCACTAACCGTTATATTTTCGGCTGGGACGACCAGCACCTGGAAATACCGCTCCTCAAGCACCTAATCGACCCGACACTTTATCAGGGCGATTACTACGTTGAAAGCCTGAAACAGAACTTCACTTCCTTTTTGTACCCGCTTCTGGCACACCTGATCAAGGTCGACATGATACCGGCGGTATACTTGCTTCTGTATCTTGTGGCCCGCTGGGTGTTCTTCTTTTGGGTCTTCCGGTTGTGGAAGTTCCTCTCCGGTGGTAACCGGGCCGCGGCTTTCTTTTGTACTTTGTCGATCTTCCTCCTGGGCCGCACCGAGGAGTTCATTTACCGGACTTTCTCCCACCAGGAATTTTCCTATATGTTCGTGTTCGCTGGTTTCTACTTCTTCTACCGCGGACGCTACCTGGTGTCGGCGGTCCTGCTGGGTCTGGGGGCCAATTTTCACGCTTTGTATTCGCTTTTCCCGATGATGTATTTATCGGCGTTTATCCTGCTGTTCCAAAAAGAACGCAAGTGGAGCCTGTTTTTCAAGACCGCGGCGGGCTTCACGGTCGCGGCCCTGCCTTTTATCATTTGGACCTTTGCGCGGGCCATCCAGACCCGCCTTAACGCAGCGCCGCAAGTCTACGCCAACTGGATGGAGCTTTACCTGTTGTCCTGCCCGCAGAACTTTTTGTTCGGCGTCAAACCGTTCAAGGAAGTGCTGGCGAGTCTGCCGACCATCCTGGAGGGGCTGCATAATTACATCTTCATGGCCGTCTTGTATTGCTTCCATCTGGCGACCAACCCGGACCTGCGCCGGGATAAAAAGACCCACGCGCTGGCCCTGGTGGTCCTGGCTATGACCGTGGCGACATTCTTTTTTACCTACATTGTGCCCAGCCATTTCGTGCTGGACCTTAATCTGGTCCGTAACGAGCAGTACATCCGCTTCATGCTGTCTGGCTATACTGTATGGCTGCTTTGGAAGGATCTGGACGGGCCGGTATGGAAAGCACTGCTTTTGAGCTTGGTCCTGGCCCTAAGCGGCGGCAAGGAGCTTTCCGATGTCGCCGTGGTGGCTTTGATCGGGCTGGTGCTAATTGGAGCAGAGGCAGCGGCCCGGCCCGCCGACGGCCGGAACTTTGCCCGCGGAACCCTGGCGGCCATTTTTATCGGAGTGATCATTTTATACTGGCAGATACTGCTGACTGCGCTGGCGCAGCAAGGAGAAATACTGGCGTCATCCTGCCGGTCCGGCTGGCTGTCCGGCGTCGGGACATTATTGCTGACGCCCAAGCTGGGCCGGGGATACTGGGTGGTCCTTTTGCTGGCCGTGCTTGTTGCCGGCCTGGTGGCTGTCCGGAAACAGCCGGTCTTAAAGAAACGCCTGTCCCACCTGTTTGTAGTGATACCTTTTGCGGTGGCTTTTGTTTTTTACTGCTTCCTGCATTATACTTTTGTCCAGATATCCACCCGTGGCGGCGGGTTCTGGCAGTTGCAGCGCAACTGGGAAGCGATGCAGCACTACGTGAAGGAACATACTCCCAAAGACGCCCTGATCATGGTTCCCAATGACATGGAGATGGGCGGCTTTCGCATCCATTCCGACCGGAAGATCCTGGTGGATTACCGCGATTGCGGCATAGTCGGGTTCGACCTGGGAGCCACGGTGGAGTGGCAGCAGCGCATGAAAGACATCGAGGCGTTCAAGGTAATTATCAAAGAGCCGTTTACGCAGGCGCTCATGAATGGTATTGTGAAATACAAAGTCGATTATATTGTTTTCATGCGCTACGCGGCACCGCCTAGCAATCCGTTATTGACCAAACTTTTCGAGAACGAGGCCTTTGCGCTCTACAAGGTTAACAGGAACAATTGACATGAATAAAAAACGTGTTTCCGTAGGCATAATCGGTGATGGCGGCTGGGGGACCACCCTGGCCAAGGTTTTGGCGGAGAAGAAGTGCGCCGTGACGGTGTGGGGTCCGTTCCCCGAATATGTCCGGGAACTGGAACGCAAGCGGGAGAACCGCAAGTTCCTGCCGGGCATCAAGCTGCCGGCCTCTATCCGTTTCTCGTCGGACTTGAAACAGGTCGTGGCGGAGAACAATTACCTGGTCCTGGCAATCCCTTCGCAATATTTGATGAAAGTCCTCAAGGAAGTCCGCCAGTGCTCCTATCGCGGCAAAACTTTTATAAGCGTTGTGAAAGGTATCGATACCGAGTCCTTCGCCACCATGTCCCAGCTGATCGAGAAAGAGCTCGGCCATGTTTCTATCGCGGTCCTGTCGGGTCCGACCATTGCCCTGGAGGTGGCCCGCCGTATCCCCACGACCGCCGTGGTGGCTTCGGGTGACAAGATACTGATGGACGAGCTGCAGCGGCTCTTTAGCTGTGACTATTTCCGCCTTTACACTAATCCGGATGTCATGGGTGTGGAGATCTGCGGCAGCGTCAAGAATATTATCGCCCTGGCTTGTGGCGTCTGCGACGGGCTGGGCTTCGGCACCAACACCAAGGCGGCCTTGCTCACCCGCGGTCTGGTGGAGATGACTCGGCTAGGCCGGGCTATGCGGGCTGATCCATCGACTTTTATCGGACTTACCGGCTTGGGCGACCTGGCCACCACCTGTTTTAGTCCTAACAGCCGCAACCGATTTGTGGGATGCGAGCTGGGTAAGGGCCGCTCCATAAAGTCGATCCTGAGATCCATGGACGCGGTGGCGGAAGGCGTGGTCACGGTCAAGGCGGTCTATAATTTGGCGCGCAAGCTGCAGATCGATATGCCGATCACAGAGGCGGTCTACGGCATAATTTATCGGGGCCGGTCCCCCCGAAAGGTAGTGGTAGATCTGATGCGGCGTTCCTTGAAGTCGGAATAGACAAGCATAGTCGCATTACTGACAAGTAGGTGAGGTTTATAAAGTCATCGAGATCTGGTTTTGATTTCCCAGGTACCAGTCCTTGTCGACCTTATTGACCTAAAGATGCATATTTACGATTTGCCTTATATACTTATTTCTGTATAATACACACCGTTTTCAGACACTGTACCGGTCGGGCAAGGCCGGATAAGATATTTATCGGGGCGTAGCGCAGCTGGCTAGCGCACTTGAATGGGGTTCAAGAGGTCGTGGGTTCAAATCTCACCGCTCCGACCATATATGACAGCCAAGGAGTAAGCATGAGTGGAGACAATGCATCAAAGGAACGCAGGAAGTACCCGCGTATCAGGAAGAATTACATCATACGCTTCACCGAGAAAGCCAACCCTGCGCTGAAGTACGAAGTCTCGCAGATCGAGAACATCTCCCGCGGCGGGATCTGTTTCACCTCTACTGTTCCTTTTAAACAAGGGACCACGTTGTCCGTCGAATTGCGCACCCCTTATATAGCCGACACGATTTACCTGGAAGGCTATGTGCTCGAGTCGCATGAGAAGGTGAAGGGGCTTATTTACCACAACCGCTTCCAGTTCCACGAAGTAACTCCGCTGGCAGTAAATGTCCTCGAGAAGATCGAAAAATACAACATAAACCTGAAAGCCTGAACATGAAAAAGATCACGATCGGCCTCATCGGTCTCGGCACTGTAGGGGCCGGGGTGGCGAAGCTTATCAAGTCGCGCCGGGTGTATGTCCGCAGCAAGTTCGGTGTCGACCTGGAACTGAAGACCGTCTGCGACCTCAAGGTATCCGCGCAGGTGCTAAAGTCTCTGGGCAAGGTCAAATACACCAAAGATTTTAATGATATCCTGAACGACAATGAGATCAATGTCGTGGTCGAGCTTATCGGCGGGTTGAATGTCGCGCATACCATCATCCGCACTGCATTGCAGAACGGCAAACATGTGGTCACCGCTAACAAGGCCGTGATATCCAACTTCGGTCGCGACCTTTTCCGACTGGCGCACGAGAAGCAGCGCAGCATCTATTTCGAATCAGCCGTCCTGGCCGGCGTTCCTATAATTAAGACGCTGACCGAAGGCATTGCCGGAAACCAGTGCAGCGCCATCTACGGCATCGTCAACGGTACCTGTAATTACATCCTGACCGAGATGTCCCAGCGCGGGCTCTCGTTCGCGGAGGCGGTGCGGCTGGCCCAGGAGAAGGGTTATGCGGAAAGCGACCCGACTCTAGACATAAATGGCATGGATTCGGCCCACAAGCTGGCCATTCTGGTGTCACTTGCTATGGGCAAGTTCGTCAACGTCAAGCAGGATATCCACACCGAAGGCATCACGCATGTCTCGGCCGAGGACCTTAAATATGTCGACGAAATGGGACTGGCCATCAAGCTGCTGGCTATTGCCAAGAAGAAAGACGGCGCGGTCGAGGTCAGGGTGCATCCTACGCTCATATCCCGAGAACATCCGTTAGCGTCAGTTAATAACGTTTATAACGCCGTACTTTTAGAGGCCGACGCTTTGGGCGACGTGCTTTTAGTGGGTAAAGGCGCCGGACAGATGACCGCGGCTTCGGGTGTCTTTAGCGACCTGATCAATTTGGCTCTGGATAATGATCCGACCGACCGTACCTGGATCGGAGATTCATCGGAGGAGATCGAAAAGCTGGATCTAAAGCCGGTAGAAGAGATCGAAACCGAGTTTTATATCCGTCTTATGGTGATCGACCGGCCCGGCGTCCTGTCACGCATTACCGGTATACTGGGCGAATGCGGCATCAGCATCGCCTCGGTCACCCAGAAGGCCGTTAACAAGAATTCCGTCGTGCCGCTGGTCATGCTTACTCATACTGCCTGCGAGGCGTCGGTGCGTAAAGCGCTGGAAAAGATCAGCGCGCTCAAAGAGGTCAAGGCGCGTCCGGTGGCCATCAGGGTGGAGCGTCTGTAATTCTGCTTTGGCAGCTCGTTTGTGAAAAAGGAGTCGGTGATGTACCAGGGACTTATCCAGCGTTATCGTCAGTACCTGCCGGTCTCGGAGAAGACACCGGTGGTCTCCCTCAACGAAGGCAATACTCCGCTTATACATTCCGCCGGGCTTTCTCAAAAGACCGGTCTTAAGGTTTACCTGAAGTTCGAAGGCGTCAACCCTACTGGTTCCTTCAAGGACCGCGGGATGACCATGGCCATCTCTAAGGCCGCCGAGAAGGGTTCCAGAGTGGTAATGTGCGCTTCAACAGGCAACACTTCGGCTTCGGCCGCGGCCTACGCTGCGCGGGCCGGGATGAAGTGCTGTGTGCTGATACCTAACGGCAACATCGCGCTGGGCAAGCTGGCCCAGGCCATGATCCACAATGCCCAGGTCATTGCCATCGACGGCAATTTTGATGATGCGCTTAATCTGGTCAAGGAAGTCACTTCCCGTTATCCCATAGAACTGGTCAATTCACTAAATCCGTTCCGCATAGAAGGCCAGAAGACCGCGGCGTTCGAGATCGTTGAAGATCTGGGTGACGCGCCTTTCTTCCACGCTATCCCTGTCGGCAATGCCGGCAATATCACGGCGTACTGGAAAGGTTACAAGGAATATCGCTCGGCGGGCAAGGCCAAGCGTCTTCCCAGGATGCTGGGTTTTCAGGCCGCTGGCTCGGCGCCCATCGTACAGAATCGGGTGGTGGAAGATCCGGAGACGATCGCTACAGCTATTCGTATCGGCAACCCGGCCAGCTGGCAGTCGGCCGTGGCCGCCCGCGATGAATCGCAGGGAGTGATAGGGGCGGTGACGGATGACGAGATCCTGAAAGCTTATCAGCTTCTGGCACTGGGCGACGGTGTATTCTGCGAGCCGGCCTCTGCGGCCTCGGTCGCCGGGATACTGAAACTGGCTGACAGCGGCTTCTTCCGCCAGACTGCGGGCGAGACCGTGGTCTGCACGCTGACCGGACATGGCCTTAAGGACCCCAAGACGGCCATGCATTGCGTAAAAGAGCCGGTGGTCCTCAAGGCTGACATCCATGCCATACTCAAAGAGATCGGGCTCTAAAAATAAGGCTGTGACGGAACGAAGGCTGGCGGTCGGCTGCCTGCGCGGTTGCAGCGTCCTTGTGACCGGCGGACCTACGGCGGTGGCCATTGATGACATGCGCGTCATCACAAATCGTTCGACGGGCGAGATGGGTCGGCTGCTTGCCAATGCCTGTGCGGCCGCAGGCGCCCGGGTGACTCTTTTGGAAGGCGCGGTTACCACGGCAGTGCCGCTCACCGCTGTTAAAGTTCACAAATTTTTCCTGTTCGATGAACTGGCCCGCTTGCTTAAGGAAGAACTTTCCCGGGGCTACGACGTGGTGATCCATGCGGCAGCGGTCTCGGATTTCGCGCCAGCTCGGACTTTTCGCGGCAAGCTGGACTCGGCTCGTACATTGAAGCTGGAGCTGAAGCCTACGCCTAAACTGTTAAACGTTATCAAACGCCAGGCGCCGCAGGCTCTTCTGGTGGCATTCAAGTTGACTTCGACCATGAAGGGCCTGTTGTTACGGGCCCGTCGGATATGTCTGGAAGCGCAGGCCGACCTGGTAGTGGCTAACAGCCTGGGATACGGCAGCTACGCGGCATTTGTTCTGCGTCAGGATGGGGGCGTCACTCCGACAGTTAACAGCCGCCGGAAGCTGGTGAAAGTTCTGATCAGCGAGATCGACAGATCGTTTCAAGATAAGCGTCCTGTGTAAGAAGTTTGGTTTTAAACCTGATGTATGTATTTGCCAACAGGCCGATGAGGTCAATAAGGTCAATACAGTCTCGGAGGCCTCCTGACCTTACCGACCTTATAGACCTTGAAGACCTGTTATTGAAATAGAGATCGAATTACAGAAAAGAACCATTTATGAAATATATCGTAATTGTCCCCGATGGAGTTGCCGATGAGCCGCTGAAAGAGCTGGGCGGAAAGACCCC